>JBKPCR010000437.1:0-13238 GCA_046727435.1 bacterium
CCAGCCAGATACCCAGCGAGCAGAGTATCCATAAAGGAAAGGACAAGATCAGTCCCACTGACGACAGTGCAATGTCGAATGCCCTCTTAGCCAGCGAGCCATAGGGAGATATTCCTATCAGGGACTGGTGTTTTTCCAGCACATGGTCTCTGACGACCGGGGAAGGAGGAGAGTTGACTTCTAGCAAGCCCGTCGTTCGCCAGGTAGTATCCAACACACCCGCTAGCGCGCCCAGAATATTCACCGCCAGCGCCAGGAAATCCACAGATCGGACGGGGATCGCCGCCTGATACAGACTCAGGAGCAGACTGAAAGCGACGACCGAGAGGAACGCTAGTCGAATCCGTCTTTCGTATGTCTTTCCCCAGACACGCACCGCCAACGCGTTATAGACGAAGATGGATAGGGCGAACGAGAGGCCAAAGTACAGGGCATAGCACCACCAACTTTCCCCGTGCGTATTGAAAACGAGTCGATCAGAGGTAACGAGGAAGAGCAGAAGCACGCAGATGGCGGTACCGTCTGTCAAAGCGGGGAGGACGGCGACCCTTTGCTCGCGCTCAGTTTCAATCGTCATCTCTTGTCCCTTTCGTACCGTTCGTACCACAAGTTGAACATCAGCAAAGCCCAGATGTTCCGACTGTAATCAGCCCGGCCGGCAAGGTGATCGCTTACCAGGCGTGACACGCTTGCATGATTGAAGAGCCCCTGAGCTTTGATTCGGGCTGGCTCAAGGGCGTCCTGAACCAATGGCCGCAGCTCATGCTTCAGCCACATGGGCAAAGGGACATTAAAGCCACCTTTGCGCTTCTTGAGCGTCTGTCGAGGCAGGATCTCGCGCATGGTCGCCTTCAGCAAGTGCTTTAACCGCAGGCCCGGCATTTTGAGCCAAGCGGGCAGGCGAAACATGAACTCGACGACGCGATAATCCAGAAAGGGGACCCGGACCTCCAGGGCATTGGCCATGCTCATGCGGTCCACCTTGACCAGGATGTCATCGGCCAGGTAGACCTTAGTGTCAGCGTAAAGGAAACGGTTGAGCAGATCGTGCTGGGACACCGCCTCATAGTACTTCCGGAATACGGGATAAGTGTCTAAAGAGCTGTCCAAGGAGGCCAGGATGTCAGCAGATAAGATGGCCCGCTTGAGGTCATCGTCAAAGAAGGCTTTCCAGGCATAGTGCCGCTGTCCTGGTTCTAGCAAGGCGTAGTTGACGAAGCGTCTGGCTTTGAAATCGAGGCTAACTTTGCCATCCGACACGGGCAGGCGCTGCACCAGAGCCGGCAGAAGGCCACGAGTGAGGAATCCTGGCAGGTGATCGTAGAGCCTGGCCAGCTTATCGGCTTGATAGGTGAGATAGCCGGCGAAGACCTCGTCGCCGCCATCGCCCCCCAGGGCCACCGTCACGTGTTGGCGGGTGAGTTGGGAGAGATAGTAGGTAGGAATGGCGGAAGAGTCGGCGAACGGCTCGTCGAAGGCGTAGACGAGCTTTGGCACCAGTTCGGCGACTTCGGGAGTGACGGTGAGTTCAGTATGGTCCGTCTCAAAGTGCTGGGCGATGAGGCGGGCATAGGGCAGCTCGTCAAAGGAGGGGTCGTTGAAGCCGATAGAGAAAGTCTTAATCGGCCCGTTGTGAGCACGGCGCATCAGCGCGACGACGGTACTGGAATCCAAGCCACCGCTCAGGAACGCCCCCAGAGGGACATCCGACAGCAGGCGACAGCGCACGGCGTCGGTGAGGAGATCACTCAGCTCGGCCTGAACGTCTGCCAGCGGCCGAGCGTCGACCGCCGACGGTGGAACGAGGCTCAAGTCCCAATACTGGCTGAGGGTCATCTGTCCTTCCTGATAGAGGAGCAGGTGACCGGCCTCCAGCTTGCGGATCTCCTGGTAAATCGTGTACGGGGCGGGGATGTACAGGAGGGAGAGGTAGTGGCTCAAGGCCTGGAGGTCGATCGTCGGTCGTAGCCCATCGGCCAGCAGGGCTTTCATCTCCGAACCAAAGAGGAAACGGTCCGACAGTTGCGCGTAGAAGAGGGGCTTGATCCCCAACCGGTCACGGGCCAGCACCAACCGGTGCCACTTCTCATCCCAGAGGGCGATGGCGAACATACCGTTCAAGTGGCGGACGAAATCCAGGCCGTATTCCTCATAGAGGTGGACGATGACCTCGGTATCGGTGTGCGTGTAGAAGCTGTGGCCGCGGGCTTCCAGATGGCGGCGCAGGTCGGGGAAGTTGTAGATCTCACCATTGTAAACGGTCCAGACGCTTTGATCTTCGTTGTGGATCGGCTGCTTACCGGTGTCGAGATCGATGATCGACAGCCGCCGCATGCCCAGGCCGACGTTGCCGTTGAGATAGAAGCCGTCGTCGTCGGGGCCACGGTGAACCAGCCTCTGGCACATGGCGGCCAATGCCTCGGGCTCGACCGCACGGTCTTGCTGGTGGTAGATCTTACCCGTGATGCCGCACATGCCAACCTGGGGTAGAGCGTTCAGCCGCAATCTGCTGGATCAACGCATCATACTGGCGGCTCACAGCCAGTCTCGAGTGGTGTTCGACGACATAGGTCCGCCCTCCCTGGCCCATGCGACGCCGGGCCTCGACCTCTACAGCGAGATTAAGGATTGCTTCGGCAAGTGCCTTGGGGTCTTCGGGGGGAACGACGAGGCCCGCCCCGGCCCGTTGGACGATATCCGCGACTTCGCTGCTGGCTTCGACAGCAGCGAGCAATGGGCGCCCGGCAGACATAATGCTGTAAGTCTTGGAGGGTACAGAGCCGCTGACGCGGCGGCGCAACAGCACCAGGTGCAGATCAGCGCTGGCATAGACTTCGGCAAGACGCTCCAGCGGCTGGAAAGGGAGAAAGCGCACATTGGTCAAACGCCAGGCTCGGGCCTGAGCTTCCAACGAGGCTTTGCCAGTGCCCCGGCCGATCACCAGGAAGACGATATCTTGACTCCCGTGCAGGAACCTGGCAGCTTCCAGCAACGTCTCGAGCCCCTGAGATGCGCCGATGTTGCCGGCGTATGTCACCACAAAACGATCACTCAGCCCCTGCTCGGCAGACCAGTTGTTGTGCCGCGGCACAGGGCGTAAAGCATCGGTGTCCACGAAATTCGGGATCACGATCGCTTTGTGGGATGGGACACCCTTGGCAAGCAGATTGGCTCGATGGGCCTCAGACAATACGGTGACAGCGGCCGATTTGCGGTAGATGAAGTCTTCAACCTTGCGGAGGAAGGCGATCAAGCGAGGGTGGTACACGAGGCCCTGCTCGATGGCGACGTCCGGGTAGATGTCCTGCACGTTATAGATATAGGGTACATGCCAGAGCTGGCTGAGGATCCATTCGCTCAAGCCCAACGTGGGTGGAGGAGAAGGGGCGATGACGATGTCAGCGGCCCCGGCTTTGATCGCTCCCCACGTACCAGATACATTGAAGCTGAACCAGCTCAGGATCTTGTTAGCGGTGGAGCCCTCACGTCCGACGTACAGTGGCGTGCGTAGAATCTGAATGCCGTTGTGGCGCTCGCGCCGCAATCGCCAGCCGGCATAGCCCTCGTAGGGCCGGCCCTGGCCGTAATGCGGAAAGGCTGTCACCACGGCGACCTCATGCCCCAAATCTGCCAGGCCTTCGGCCAAAGCCGTCATGACAGGCGCGTTTGGAGCCGCGTCCGGCAGATAACAAAGAGTGAGCAGGAGAACACGCACGGGAGGGAACTTACCGTTGCCCTTTGGCTACCCAGCCATGCTTGTGGGGGCGTTCGATCGAAAGCCCGCGCAAGCCGCTGAGCCATTCCTGCAAATCCGCCTTGCTCAGATAATGCGTGTAAGGCGGCTGCAGACGGTCGAAGAAGGCGTAGGCGATATCTTCATGGCTGAAACCCGTCCAAGCCGCATAGGGGAAGCGACCGGCGACTGCGACGGGGAGTAGCCGTTGGGTGAGACATAGAGGGGAGAGATACGAGAGACGAAAGGCGTGGGCAAACCATTGGCAGAGGCGAAATTTCGCTGCGAGCGACCAGTGAGAGGTCAGCCAGCGCAGCCATACTAAGTGGGAGAGGCGGTACACCAGCGACATACCTTCCAGGCCATAGACCCAGATCCAGAACCGACCGCCGGGAGACAGCAGCGGTTGAAGGGCGCGGAATCCGTCGGGTGGGCTGGCCAGATGGTGCAACACACCGATGCTGTAGACGACATCAAAGATGTCGGAGCGAAACGGGGGACGCGTGAGATCACCCTGGACCAGATGGACACCGTCAAGTCCATCCAGGAGCGCTTGGGCATGGAGAAGCCCCCCTTCACTTATGTCTAGCCCGACGACATCCGCCACCCCATAGTCACGCACAGCGGCCATGAACCGCCCGCCCCCGCAGCCGGCGTCTAACACCACCCGCCCTTCCAGGCTCTGCAGATCATCAATTCCCAGGGCCAAATATTCACAGAAGTTCTGGCGTGTCAGATCTAGATCAGCAGCATGGCCAATTGGAGGCACACCAACTTGAGAACGGCTGGACTGCTTGCGGAGATGATGGGTGTCGTAACCCTTGGCGGTGCGTAGCGTGCCTTCCACCCATTCACAGTCTGTTTTCGGTGCAGCCCTCCGGAGATCTTTGGGGAGCATCCGAGGAATCCCTGCCTTAATAGGGTAAATCCCGTCACAAACGGCGCAGACAAGGGACCCTTCTTCGATTTCTGGCGGCCTGCCGTTGTCGCAACGTTCCTCTATGACGTGCAGACGTAGTGCATCAGAGCGACAATCAGGGCAGACCAGAAAATCCAAAAATCGCGGCTGCATCATGACCCCCCAACTGATCGCCTTCTACCTAGCTTGTGGTGACTTAAACAGGATCAAGCCTGATCGCTTCTCAACCTTTGCCTGTTGGATCTTATTCCCTGCAAGTGTAAATAAGGGGCTATTCAGGTTGAAGTCCATATTCCTCTCCGATGGGTTCCAGAAAACCTGCCCATTGGAGAAATCGCGAATATACACTCCATCTCTGATGATGGGTTTACCGAGAGGCCGGCCCACGGGTATAGCTTGCTCCCGTATCCCGATGTCCGATTGGACATCCTTAGGGTCAAAAAGGCGAACCCTGTAGAAGGTATGATCCCCCATACTGGTAAGATACGCGGCAAGGCTGTATCGAAGGTAGTGCTGGACTTCTGGCTGGCTCAGCGCCGGAGTCACCGCCTGACACTGATACGTCGCTTCAACAAGAGCGATCTTACCAGAACCCTCCATTGCCCTTAGACGGTTAACATAGGCTATTGACGTGCGAGCATCCTGCAGGCGCTCGCAGTACTGACGGCAGAATTGCTCCACAAAGATCCCGTCCGCCCATTTGAGGTATTGTACATTGTCATCCGGCCATCCTATACGGAGCCCATTATACATAATAAAAAGCTTTGGATTCTGGTGCCTGAAACCCTTCATCAACCTCTCAACCGAACGCTCAAAGAGTTCACAGCCAATATTTTTCTTCAGCCAGGTTTGGCAAAATAAATTATCTAAGAATACGCCATTATAACCATATTTCTGAGCCACCTGAACGTTGAATGTCACCAGGTAGTCGATATAGCCTGGATGGCCCAGGTTCATCAGCCAGTATGCTCCTCTTTTGATCCGTTTCCCTCCTTCGTGCAAGAACCACTCGTCATGCTGGCTCACCTCAGCCCAATCGATCTGGGTCTCCGCACGCCCATAGCCGATCTCATAGACTAGGACTTTTGCATCGGGCCGGCTCTTGCGTATAAGATTGAGGAGACCATACGGATATGAATCCCCTTTTCCCTTCCCGACTTTGCTAAAGAAGAAGTTGGCATCGAGCAAGCTTTCCAGCCGTTGCCCTGTGACCTCTCCAAAGTAACCAAGGAAATTGAAACGGTGTACGCTTTCAGGCTCGGCAATTTCCGCCGCAACAGCGCATGAGAGGATACTAAGGCATAGAAGGGTAGGGATCCCTTTCAAGGCAGACTTCCAGCCGCCTTGTAGAAGGCCAAACAGCCGCTGTAAACATGCAAAAATAAGCAAACGCAGCGCCGGACCCTGCATAATTTCACCTTAACGGCATCCGCTCGAACTAGGAATATCTATTCATTGCGAGTAGCCGATTGTATAGCTCTTGCACCTGTAATACGTGTATTTCGTGGACAAACATGCTTAAGACACGCTGTCGGCCAGCTGCCCCCATTCGCTGAGCCCATGGAGGGTCGGAAAGCAGCTTTACAATGGCGTTTCCAAGGGCATGCACATCACCCGCTGGAACTACCAGGCCGTTCTGTCCGTCTATTACTTCTTCGGGGCTCCCACCCACATCTGTCACAACAATCGGGCGTTCCATGGCCATCGCTTCTATCGGTACACGTGGTCCCGCCTCAGTCAGCGAGGGCTGGACCACTACATCCAATGACGCTAGGATGTCTGGTATATCACGGCGCGGCCCTAAAAAGCGGATCGCTTTTGTCAATCCATGCCTCGCTGCCAATTGTTGAACCTGGTGATAGTAGTCTATGCCATTGGTTAGGTGGGTGCCTCCGACAATGACAAATTGCGCGTGCGGAATCCGCTCACGAACCAAGGCACAAGATTTTACAAAATAATGATGCCCCTTGCGAGGTTCAAAATTGGCGATCATGCCGACCAACGGTTGACCGTCTTCGACACCCAGCTCTGACCGCAGGATCGGGTGGGAGCGGCGAGGGTCAAAGGCTGCCACGTTCAGCCCATTATAGATGACTTGGATCAGCTCCGGGCGCACTCCACTTGTCATATAGGCACGTTTGACCGCATGGGAGGTTGCAATTAGCGTAGGATTGAATTTGTTCAAGGCTAAGGTTGTTAACCTTCCAACCCAAGGGGGAGAAAGCATGCTGAGCCCACGGAGGTGAAAAATTGTTGGAACGTGCGCCATCTTCGCAGCGGGTCCTCCAACCCAACAAGCCTCAGAATTCACATGCACCAAGCAAACGTCTTCCCGAAGGATTAAGCGCGCGAGGCGCCGTGCAGAAGCCCACATGGCAGACCAGAACTTCAACTGACGAATTGGAGATAAGGAACGCGGAGTCGTTCGTATTCCTGAATCAAAGTAAACTTCTGCCCCAAGCTGTATAAATTCCTCTGCGACGGCGCCAGCGGCAGCCAAAACCACCAATGGCGAAAAGCTCGCCCTATCAAGATTGGCCACTAATGCCCGAAGGCTCTGATGCGGCCCACATTCCCAGTGATACGGTTGGATATACAGAATCCGAGAGGGCTTCGCCATTGGGGTCTCGCGAAACGGGCTTAGAAGGGTCGGGTACCTCGGCCGACCAGTTGACCACACTTGAACACAGTAACGTTCCCCAAGCCTGCTTCTTGAAACCAGGCTAGCAGTGTAGCTCTTGTTTGAGGTAAATCGAAGCGCGGCGCGAGCATATCGAAAGTATCCAGAACCGCCCATTCCCGGAGTTGCTGCTCTGTCAGTGGATATATGCCTTCGTAATTGGCGATCGGAAGTAGATATCGCAACCAACGACCGATCCTAGGCGTTTTACTTAACACCCGGCTGATGGGTAAGAAGAGGGGAACGCATTTTTCGACCAGCCCAAAAAGCTCCTCGTGCCTCATGCGTCTCGTCAGCGGTCGCAGCCAGTTTTTGACGTGGAGGAAAGACTTCCAAGATTTTGGGTAAACATCTACGGCTATTTTTCCCCCCGGCTTCAGTTGACTCGCCAGGGACATGAACGCTTTGCGCACCTCGGGAGTGTGCTGTAGGACGCCAAAACAGTATACAAAGTCAAACTGACAAGGCTTGAATGGAATCTTATAAATGTCAGCCTGCAAAATATGAAGCCGCGGATGTGGGCCAAGAGTCTGCCAACAAGCATCAATAGCAGTGGAGTAATCGAAGGCAAAGACCTCTGCCCCCATCGACAATGCCACCTCGGCGAACCGACCAGCCCCACACCCGGCATCCAAGACAGCCGCATTGGCCAATATCTCAGGTGACCAACCTGTTTGGGAGGCAAAGCGCTCGCGTGAAATTGTTGTTCCAGAATGTGTATCCAATTGTGTCATTCGAAAGCGATTCCACTGAAACCCGAAGTTACGGACATAGTCCTCACCCTCAATAAAGCGTGGGATATGCCGAGTGATCGGGTATGACTGCTCACATGCGGTGCAATGCAAGTTACCGGTGATGACTTCGCCTTCCAGCTCCTCGGCTGCCACCAACCTCAAATCCACCGTTCGGCATTGCGGGCATTGCAGTTTGCTGAGCAAAGACTTTTTCAAGAGAGATACTCCGTTGCCCAAATCTCAAAAACGAGCAGTGCATAGATTCGGCTACTGGCATTGACCTGACCCGACGAGTGATGTTGGATCAGATTGGTAACGGTTGTTGGATTGAAGATACCGCGCCGCCGCACGCGACCAGGCTCTAGCACCTCGTCAATAAAGGGCCTAGCTTCCGTTCTGAACCAAGTATCGAGCGGCACAATAAAGCCATGCTTGTGCCGTTTGAGCAATTGCGGGGGGATCAGATCGATCACGCTACGACGGAGCAGATGCTTTAAGCTGCCAAAGCCTAATCCCGGAATTTTCATGGCCGCGGAAAAACCTGCCATATACTCTACCAGCGACACGTCGAGAAGGGGGCAGCGCGCCTCGATTGAGGCCGCCATTGTCATACGGTCCACTTTCGTGAGCATCTCGTCTGGTAGCCAGATGAGTGCATCCATCCCGAACTGCTGTGCCAACGGGGATTTTAATGCCGATACTTGGCTCTCTAGGAAGAAAGCAGAAGTGGTCGTTTGGATAGCCGAGCGGACTTCGCTAGTATATATAGATTGCTTCTGCGGCTCGCTCCAGCCACTCGCCCAGCGGAGGCGTCGATCGCCGAGGCTCAAACGGCTGCTCGTCACGAATTTTAGCCCTCGGCGGCCGAGTGTGCGGGCGAAATGATTTGGCTGGCGTTCTAGGGCAGAGGCTATCCAAGAAATAAAAGGGTCGACAAAAGCAGGAAAACGCCGATAAATACCCGACCAGCGCTCATACAAATATTGCGGATAACCACCAAAGTTCTCATCACCACCATCGCCCGTCAGGACGACAGCGACTTCCTGTCGGGCGGCATGAGCTAGCAGGAATGTCGGGATGGCCGAGGAAATCGCAAAGGGCTCGTCTGCGAAGCGGACAATTTGAGGGAGCAATTCGACAATATCGGCCTTAACAAGGTACTCATGATGGTCAGTGCGATAGTGCTCTGCGAGCGCGCGGGCATACGGTAGTTCATTGTGAGTGGCCGGCCCTTCAAAGCCAATGGCAAAGGTCTTAATCGGTTCCGACTTAAACCGACTCATGATCGCGACCACTGTGCTGGAGTCAAGACCACCGCTGAGAAACGCGCCCAGCGGCACCTCGGCGATTAGGCGTTTTTCAACGGCAGCAAATAGCAGGTGTCGGATCTGAGCCAGCGCCTCTTCCTCTGAAATAGCGTGATCGTTTACATGATCCAGATAATTCCAATAACGGCGCACGCGTGTACCGTCCACATCGCATTCCAAGATATGCCCAGGCGGTAACTTGCGAATAGCCTTGAAAATGCTATACGGCGCTGGCACCATCAATAACGAGAGGTAGTGATGTAACGCTTCAAAGTCTAGATCTCTGCTTATCCGAGGGTCCTGCAAAAGCGGTTTCAGCTCTGAGCCAAAAACCAGGCAACCATTCACATCGGCGTAATACAGTGGCTTCTTGCCCAGGCGGTCTCGGGCCAAGAACAAGCGTGCGGGAGATGATGAACGATTAACGCGAAATGATGAACCTTTATCCATGGTTTGGTCTCTGCAGTCGTAGATAGCGAAAGCGAACATCCCGTCCAGATGATGCACGCAGTCCATCCCGTAATCCTCATACAAGTGCAGGATCACTTCGGTGTCGCTCCGGGTACGCAGTTGATGGCCGCGTTCAATCACTCTCTTTTGTAGTGCCTGGTAGTTGTAAATCTCCCCATTGAAGACGATCCAGCAACTTTCATCTTCATTCGCGATAGGCTGATGACCACCATAGACATCAATGATACTCAACCGGCGAGCAGCCAGTCCTATGCCTGGCACGATGTAAAACCCCTCGTCATCAGGGCCACGATGACGTAACGTGTCGTTCATGCGCTGCAATTGCTTCTGGCTGACCGTTCGGCCGGTAAGATATTCAAAGACACCACAAATACCGCACATACCTGGTTAAACCCTCACAGCTTTCACTATTGCGCTACGAATGCCTGTCACCCGGCACGCATACCGCAATAGTGCAAATAAACTTACCGATATTATCTCAGTCATGTCTGCAGTTCAGGACAGATAAGATTTGCTGAACGGGATCTGCACGAGACAATTCCTCTATTGCCCATACACGCCCGTGATGTATCAGAATCTTTCTGAGCATGCTATCGTTAATGAGACGCAGTACTGCAAAGGCTATGGAGTTTGGGTTTTCTGGCTCGATGAGTAATGCATGATATTCGTCTTTTAATGCTGCACTAACTCCCCCCACGCGCGTTGCAATGACAGGTAGACTTTGGGTCATTGCCTCAGCAAGCACCCTCGGCATACCCTCTGAGCGAGAAGCAAGGATGAAGATGTCAGATTGGCGGTAGAGAGAGAGAAGCTCATCGTGCTTCTGGTATCCATGAACCTTCACATGACTAGACAAATGAAGATTCTCGATTAGAGACTCAATTTCAGCCTGGTATTCCGGCCAACTGGAACCAGCATGCCACCACTGGATTGGGTAACCCATGTCAAGTAGAATCCGAATGGCACGGAGAATGTCACTGACACCTTTATTGGGAACCATATCACCAACAGTCAAGCAGATAATCCCTCCATCGGCGCATGTGTCCTCTCGTTGAAAGATATCCTGGATGGAAAAGCTAGTAAATGGAGCAGCAATATGAACGCCGGATCTACAGCTGGATAACGAGTTGTAGACTTCCTGATTCCTGACAAGTAGCATTGGAGATTGCAAGTAGACAAATCTCTCAAGTAACCCACGTATGTAAGATGAAATCTTGATGTATGCTTGTGCACCTTTTGAGCGACGTGGCTGCGTACCACCTAGATAAGCAGACCAGTCACCTCCATAGTATACTACCATTGGCATACCGAGTATTTTACCAATGGCGAATCCTAGTAATCCAATAGGAGATGGCATAAAAACCATAAGCTCATCACAAGTCCTTATTGGTCGCCACATCTGCTTTGCTGCTTTACCCCAGATGATTAACTTGTGCAGAAAACTCATCTGAGACCTGTTATAGGAAGATAATGGGATAAATGAAATATTGTTATCCGTAATCTTATCATCATAAATCGAGAAGACCGAATAGAGTGGATTCGAAAATTGTATAAGGGGAGATATACACACAACTTGGTGCCCATGTTTGCACAAGCCCCTTAAGAGTTGGACATCAAGTCGTTGAAAACATACAAAACCATCTTTTTCAACAGCATTTCCTCGAGCAACAACAGCGATACGAGCCATGGCTTACTCTTGGCCGCAACGAGCCTGCTGCATAGGCTGGCGATGATTGCCTGACGTGGTCCTCTCCCGATGCTGTCTGCCAAGCATAGCAACGGAACTCGCCATGGCGAAAAATAACCAAACTAGCCCCCAGTGAAGGGTGCTATGAAACATGTTATGGATCCATGTCGCTGTGACTGCTCCCAGGCACCCGGTTGCTAGCATACGCCACTCAGAGTTCAAGGGGTGTCGTGTTACCTGCCACAGCATCCGGATTTGCCGAAAAAGCAGCCATAGTGCTGCTATTAATCCGGGGATGCCGAACTCCACCATCCAGGTCAAGAAGACGTTGTGGGAAGCTCGAGCTTCAACACTCAGCTGCTTACCAATGAGGTGGCCGCTTTGTCCGTACCCTGCACCCCATGGATGCTCAAAAAAGCTTTCTATAGCGGCTCGAAAGGTGAGCGTCCTCCCGGTATACTTTTCTGCGTCCTCAGTTTCTAGAACTGTGGTTTCGGGCTTTAAACGCTGGAGAATTTTCTCTCCCAGGCCTGTAATGGAAACGCTTATGATTAATCCTAGGGAAACTAGTGCCAATGTCGCATATTGACGCAATCGTTTGGTCTGTTGTGTCAGATACAGAAGAAAGGCGACCCCAAACATTATCCCCCAGATGGCTGAACGTGACTGGGTCAGAAAGGTGCCAGTAGCATTGAGGGCAGTCACGACGCCTAGTAGCCATCTGTGGAGACGTCTGGTAGAAAGCATCATAGCTAAGCCCGTAGGTACCGCTATTGCTGTCAATTGGGCGAACGCATTAGGCTGCTCAAAGGGTCCACCAACGCGGATATTATCATATTTGTCGGAATAGAAAAGAAGCACTGATCGGCCTGCCAGAGAGAATTCAGCTTTCTGCGCGATCAGAAAAATGATGCAGACCACAACGACTACAGCACAACTTATGACAAAGGTACTCAATGCCACATGCACCTTGTATTGTGCGTCCATCAATTGTACGCTTGCAATGTACAGACCCAGGATTGTAAGCAAGGAAAGTATCTGGGGAAAATAGGTCTCCAAGTCTGAGCCTGGAAGTGTTACGACCATTGCGACGACTAATAATACTATGGGCCCATCCATCGGTGATGACCTATATCTTAGTTTTTTGGTCATGAAGTAGAGTAGGGCTGAACCGACTGTAAGGAAACCGAGGGCTTGCATGGCATCAATTGGAAAATCAGGAGATTCGCCAAACTTGCCCGCTAAACCTACCAGTAGTAGGAGCAGTAACCCTACCCATGGTTTCATAATGATCACGACTATCACGGGTAGAGCCATCAGAAGAAGAGAGTTTACGGCACTAGAACCAATAGCGAATCCAGCTGCGATAGCAACTACCAAAGATAAACCACTCACCCAATAGGCCATTAAATTCTGGCGTCCAAAACCCTGCACTGAGATCCTAGCTTGCAAAGATCGCTCCCTTTTACCGGACAAGCGCTCTTCCATTATCCTGAGCCAGACCGTCAAACAGTGCAGCAAGCTTGGCTGTTAGGCTGGGTCGAGCGTATTCCCGGATGATTTCCTCCCGTCCCTGCCACTGCACATCACCTATGGTTTTGAACTCCTGGTACAGTCGCTGAATCGCCGCTCCGATAGCATTTGGATCTGTCGGATTGACGACGATACCCGCTCGACTACGATGTAGTAAGTCCGCAACCTCTGAGC
>JBKPCR010000438.1:0-25849 GCA_046727435.1 bacterium
ACCTGTCATGGTTCAGGGGGTCATGCGCGCAGGTGACCGAGGGCAACAGGCCCTTTGCTTTTTTCTGTCACGGTTCCGGCTTCTTCTGGATCGCCCCAATGTCAGGGTCCCTGCAGAGGGGTATAATTTCTCCTGTATCTCGCCTTATCCCTGGTAGACTCGCGGTGTTTCGAGTCACGCGTGACAGAGGATGGGTGCTGGCGGCTGCACGTCGATACCGGCTCAGGGAGCGGCAGAAAGGACAGGCGCATGGGTGAGCTAGACGGGCGAGTGGCGCTAGTGACGGGGGCCGGGCGGCTGCGCGGGAACGGTCGCGCGACCGCGGTGGTGCTCGCCGCCATGGGGGCCGATGTGGTGGTGACCGGGACCGGTAGGGACCCGGCTACGTTTCCTGAGGACGAGCAACGGCAGGGATGGCGCGATGTCGAAAGCACGGCCGAGCAGGTGCGCGCCCACGGCCGCCGCGCCCTCACCTGGGTGGGCGACATCAGCCAGGCGGCGGAGGTCCAGCACCTGGTGGAGCGTATAATGCGGACGTTTGGGCGCATCGATATCCTGGTCAACAATGCGGCCTACCCCCGCGGCCGCGATCGTGTGCCCGTCCCTGAATTGGATCCTGGGGGTTCGGCATCGGCTGGACCTCCGAAGTCAAAGGTATAGTCGGAGACTCCAAGGCGCAGACCCTGGGAGGCATTGAAGAGACCAACGCCCGCACACTCTTCACCAGAACGTCCCAGCTGGTGCTGCGGTCGGGCTGCAGCAGAATCCATTGTATCGTCGCATTTGGAATCGGTACCAGCCGCACCTCGCCCACATACAGCCGTGGGCCTGTGCGGGTCCGCTCATCCAGCCGATGGCAGCTACCGATCTGAAGGACCAAGCCCGCCAGTACCGTCTCCAACACCTGCGGTAGCATCCAGCACAAATCCTGCCCACCCTGCAGGTCAGCGATGTGGGCTAAGCTCTGCCATACGCCCCACTTTCGAAAAAAGGCGACTCACCCGCTGTAACAAGGTAGAGTACCCCGTGGACTGCCTCCGTCATCTGCGGGACCCGCGGGCAGGGGCACCAGGGTCATTTAGCTGATCCCTTTTTTCTATACCCTGTTTATTGTAGTAAATCCTGCCTGATTCGGGTGGCGGCCTGCTGCGCCGCTTCCACAATGGCCTCAACATCCACACCCACCAGCTCTCCTTTTCTTTTCAAAGGTCGTCCGTCGATAAATACCCACTCAACATTCACTGGCTGACCGTTAAAGACGATTTGACTGACCCACTCAAAACGGGGAGCAAAGTTGACATCCCCCGGATTGACGATAATCAGGTCGGCTTTTTTGCCAGGCGTTAGCGAACCGATGCGATCAAACATATCCAGCAGCTCCGCCCCGTCCACGGTGGCCATGCGCAGCACGTCAGCGACCGTGGGAAATATGCCCGCTTGGAGCGATTTGGCACGCTGCAACCCCACAGCGACCCGCATGGTGTTAAACATGTCACTCGTGTCATTGGTCCCGCCATCAATGCCCAGCCCCACCTGGACACCGGCCTGTTTCAGCTCGGGCAAACGGATGACCCCGGAGGCCAGTCGCATGTTACTGAGCGGGTTATGCAGGATACGCACATCATGCGCAGCCAGGCTATCAATTTCTTTATCGGTGAGGTGGATCCCATGCGCCCCCAGGAGATCCGGCCCCAGAGCGTTTGCCTCTTTTAGCACATCAAACGTGTGGTCGTCGCGTTGTGCAATGTTCTCAAGCAAATGCACATGGAGTTTTACGCCTAATTCCTTGGCCAGCTTAGACATGGCGATGAGATCGGGCCGGAACGCCTCCGAGGGGTGTGAGGCGACTTGAAAAGTGGCTCTGGGGTTGGGGTCAATGAGTGTCTGCTTGACGCGTTTCATATCGGCGATGCTGGCAGGATCAGCGGTTCCAAAATGCGCGAACACAAACCGCAGTCCAGAGTCACTGAGGGCACCAATATTCCCCCGCACGAACTGGGGTGTAAAGGCAGGCGACCAATCGACCGTCGTGGTGATCCCTGTGGTGATCAGATCCAGGGTACTGAGCCGAACTCCAGCATACGTCTCGGTTTCCGTGGGCGTGATGTGAGGATTAAACAGTGGAAACGCACACGTCTCTAGCCAACCAAGGAGATCCTGATCAGTGCCACAGCCACGGATGAGCGATTGCCAGAGATGATTATGCACGTCAACAAAACCCGGCATGACAATCCTGCCCGTCGCATCCACGACTTCAGCACCATTCCTCTGCAAGTGTTTACCGACCTCGGCGATCGTGTCTCCATCCAGCAGGATATCGGCATGCTCGAGAACTCCTAATTCACCCGTGCCCACCGTGGGATCCATAGTGAGGATGAGGGCCGCGTCACGAATGAGCGTCTTCGAGGGGGCCCCTAGTGCCAATGGACAACAGGCACACGCGCCAACGCTCAGGATGAAGGATACCACCATCATGCCATGCCAGCGCTGAGATCTGCACATGATTGCACTCCTCTCGAACAGTTGAAGTGTAGCTGCCGAACGCGATCGAACGATGCAGCGGGGGGCCGTGCCACCCCAGGCCTCTGCCTGAGGCTACAGGCACCACACCCCCGCTGTCCCCCCATCCGCTTCAGTGCGTGGTCAGACCGACCCGTCGACTGATACGCAGGACGACCAGCAAACCTTCCCGATGCCCCGCTGGTGCGCGCCTGCACCAAGCCAGGCTTCCACAGACTTCCCGGCATGGCGTGACGCGCTCGGTCTCCCCCTGGCCCGTCTCTTCGTTCACTTCTTGAGCCCTTGTGCAGCGATTCTAGTTGCCGGCCTTATACTAGTTGCCGGCCTTATAGAAGAAATAGTCGGCCGTATACGGCACGAATGCCCTCTTGCCGACGTCGGCTGCTGAGGCACAGCCCGTCGAGGGTGCGATCCCTCCAACGGTGTTCAGCCGCTGGATAAAGGTGGCCTCAGACAGCTTGTCGCCGTCGGTTGGCCCGTCCTGGGCTCCAACGACCTGTAGCAGGAGCCAGGGAATCGCACCAGACGCGGGGGCGGGGGAGGAGGCGAGCGCAATGGCCCAGACGGCGTTGGTGTCTCCGGAGTGCTGCCACGTAGCGCGGGGCGTGTCACTCCCCAACGGGTCGTTGGGGCTCGGGTTGGGGCTGAGGAAGTGGGTGATGACTTGCTCATCATCGTCGTTGAATAAAGTAGCCTGTGGCCCGAAGAGTATCCAGGCGAAGCCAGAGGCGGGACACATCGCCGCAGGTGTGATCACGTTTGGGCACGGCAGGCAGATGTAGTTCTGGGTGCCGTCGGCGTGACCTTCGAGGAACGCCTTGTTCCCAGCTGGCACCTGAATGTTGGAGGGTACGGGTGGCGGTGTGACATCGGCGGCGTGGGCCGGCTTCGGCGGCGCGACCATAAGAGCCACGGCGAGAGCAGTGGCGCACGCGATGAGCAGAATGCGAGGCGTGGTCTGAATCTCTGGTGCATGGCAGTTCTTCATACCATTCTCCTTTCGGGCATTGTCAGCTTGTTGCTGAGCCCGGCTCAGTAAGACATACTCCGGTCGTGAATCCTTCAATCCCCACTGACAAGAATCACCAATT
Organism: bacterium; assembly: GCA_046727435.1. Classification (GTDB taxonomy): domain Bacteria; phylum Tectomicrobia; class Entotheonellia; order J063; family CAVPRW01; genus CAVPRW01. The sequence goes on from JBKPCR010000438.1 coordinate 3,612, forward strand.
GCCGCCTGAAATCATCCCGCTATTTGAACAATTGCGCCGAAAACCTCCACCAGCCGACGCGCCAGCGCGAACGGCGCATATCAGGGTTCAATTCACCGGATCACGCCCAGCACTCCCTCTGGGCGTATGGTCCAATCGCGCAATGCTTCCGCCCACGACGTCACCTCCTTCCCGCCCTCGAATACCGTCAAGCAACAAGCAGTACGGGCTTTGACCACCGCGGCCTGGGGACGGACGTTTGCTGTTGGTCACGCCAAACCGGATCGTTCCCGCGGGGAGCGCGGTCACGGCTCGATGAACGGCTTGATGTGGTCGGTCGCGGCCTGGGCCGCCTCGACCAGCTTGCGCTCGTTTACGCCCGTCACCCTACCGTTCTCCTTGAGTACGCGACCGGCGACGAACACCCACTGGACGTTCTGGGTCTGGCCGTTGAAGACGATCTGGGCGACCGGACGGAGCACAGGGGCGAAGTTCAACGCTTGCATATCGATGATGATGACGTCCGCTTGCTTGCCCGGGGTCAGCGAGCCAATCTCGCTCTCCATGTCGAGCACCTCCGCGCCACCCATCGTGGCCGCGCGAAGGACCTCCTCGACGGTCGGCGACTCTTGCGGGTCACGCGACTTGGCGCGCTGCAGTCCGGTGGCGGCGCGGACGTTGTTGAACGCATCGATGGTGTCGTTGGTGCCGCCGTCGAGGCCGATGCCGATGCGGATCCCGGCGTCCTGCATGGCCGGATAGGGCATGATGCCGGACGCGAGCCGCATGTTGCTGAGCGGCTGGTGGGACACAGCAGCATCGACTTCGGCGATCTTGTCGATCTGGTCGTCGTTCAGGTGGATGGCGTGGGCAAAGATGAGGTCCCGCCTGAGGTCGAACGCACCGGCCTTCTCCATCACGCCGAACGGGTCGTTCGCCAGATCGCTCTCCTATTCCAGGAGGTGAAAGTGAAGCTTGACCCCTTTGATAGCCTTGGCGATCTTGGTCTGAGCTTCGGTGACGTTGAGGGGAGACGTGCGACCTGCGACCTGGAGCCTGCCCAGTGGGTTCGGATCGATGAACTGCGCTTTGAGTGCCATGAGGTCCGAACCATCGCTCGTGCCGGGGACCATGGCGAACGCATATCGGAGGTGAGACTCGTTGAGGGCGCGAACACTGCCCCGCGCAAAGCCGAAGTTGAAGCTGTGGTTCCAGTCGACCACGGTCGTCACGCCCGTATTAATGAGGCCTGTCGCAGCGAGACGCGTACCAGCATAGCCGTCGGCCTCGTTGATCGGGCTTGTGTTGAGCGGAAATATGCATCGCCCGAGCCATTGGAACAGATGGCCATCGGTCGCGCAGCCCCGGATGAGGCACTGCCACAGGTGATCGTGGGTATCGACGAAGCCCGGCATGACGATCATCCCGCGGCCGTCGATCACATTCACCCCAGGAGGCGCCGCGAGGTTCACCCCCACGGCCGCAATTTGGTCGCCCACGATGAGGACGTCGGCGTTCTCAAGCTGTCCGAGGATGCTCTCGTCTCCGAGGTTCGGATCCATGGTGAGTACGAGCGAAGCGTTCCGAATCAGATAGCCACTCCCTTCGACGTTCGAGGCCTGCTCGGTCGTGTGGAGAACTTGACCATAGCCCGCAGCCACGACGCCGATGACCAATCCCAAGAATACCCCGATGTGCGCGCATCTCATATCCGCACCCCCTCTGTTGTGAAACTGCCTCTCAGCTGGTGCAACATCGACGTGATAAGAAGGCTGCGAAGACATTCTTCCGCAAATTGCTCAAGGGCTTGAGGTATGTGCCACGCCTCATCATCACCGACAAGCTAGCGAGTTAGGGCGCCGCTAAGCGCGAGCTCTTACCCATTGTCGAACACCGCCAGCACCGCTATGTGAATAATGGGGCCGAAAACTCCCACCAACCCACGCGCCAGCGGGAACGGCGGATGCCGGGTTTCAAGTCCCCCGGACATATGCAGCGGTTCCTCACTGCCTATGGCCCCATCGCCCAGCACTTCCGTCCACGCCGGCATCGGTTGTCTGCCTCCAACTACCCTCAAGAAATGCGGCACAGATTCGAGACTTGGCAGGACGTCGCGAACCTCCCCACCGTCGCATAAGGTTCACGACCGGAGGCAGTCATGTCCCTTCTTGTCTAGTGACCCTGGTAACCTGCAATAAGTTGACGAGACCCATCGTCGTTACGGATCGAGGAACGGCGTGATACGGTCCGCTGCGGTCTGCGCGTTCCGGATGAGCGTTCCCACGTTCACGCCTACCAGATTGCCGTTTTGCTTGAGCAGGCGGCCCGCGACGAACACGTACTTGACATTTTGGGGCTGGCCGTTGGTGATGAGCTGGTTGACCGGGGCCACCTGGGGGGCGAAGTTGAGCGCGCGCGGGTCGATGACGATGACGTCCGCCTGCTTGCCTCGGGTCAACGAGCCGATCTGGCTCTCCATGTCGAGCGTTTCGGCGCCCCCCATGGTGGCGGCGCGAAGCACCTCGGACACGGTCGGAGATACATGCGCGTCGAGCGACTTGGCTCGCTGGAGGCCGACCGCGGTCCGCATGTTGTTGAACATGTCGGTCGTGTCGTTGGTGCCTCCGTCGAGCCCGAGGCCGATGCGGATGTCGGCGTTCTGGATGTCGGGGTAACGCATGATGCCCGACGCGAGCCGCATATTGCTGAGCGGGTTGTGGGCCACGGAGGCGTGGAGGCCGGCGATGGTGGCGATGTCGGAGTCGCTCGCATGGACGAAGTGGGCCACGTGAAGGTCGCGGCCGAGCGCGAACGCGCCATTATTCTGGAGCACCTGGAGCTGGTTCGCCGCCAGGTCGGCGATGTTCTCGAGCAAGTGGACGTGAAGCTTGACCCCGAGCGAGAGGGCGAGCTGGCTCGCTATGACGACGTGGGCCGCGAGGGCCGGGTTCGGAGAGGAGGCGATCTGAAGCGTCGCCAGTGGGTTCGGATCGATGAACTCTTGCTTGATCGAGCTGACGGTCGCCGCGAGGTCCGAGCCGTCGGCGGCAAAGCCGAACACGGCGACCGCGAAACGCATCTTCGAATCGACGAGTGCGCGGACATCGCCACGATAAACGGGGGTCTCGAATCGCCCCAGCCAATCGACGACGGTGGTGACGCCGGTGTCGATGAGGCCGACCGTGGACAGGCGTACGGCGGCGTAGATCTCGCTCTCGGTGGGCACGGCCGCCCTGATCCCAGCGGTGCAACGACTGAGCCAGCCGACGACGTTGTCATCGGCAGCGCACCCGCGAATGATGGACTGCAAGGCGTGATCGTGCGTGTCGACGAAGCCGGGCATGACGATCATCCCGCGCCCGTCGATCACGCTTGTTCCAGACGGCTTCGGGAGGTTCAACCCCACGGCCGTAATTTGGTCGCCTTCGATGAGGACATCGGCGTCCTCGAGCTGTCCGAGGATCCCCCCGGCACCGAGGTTCGGATCCATGGTGAGTACGAGGGCGGCGTTCCGAATCAAATAGCCGCCTCCTTCGACGTTCTCGGCGGCGACGGGCGCGACTCGCACGGCTAAGAGCCCTGCCGTCACCGTCAGCCCTGTTAAGAACTCCCGTCGACTCCAGGCTTCAGCTCGTTCGGTTTGCATGGTAGCCTCCTCCATGTGCGCGCGTCTCATGTCCGCACCCCTTCTGTTGTGAAGCCGCATCTCAGGCAGAAAATTCCTGCCTCAATGATCAGAACATAATGCCCTGCGGGCGGACTATTGCTCCTGACCGACGTACTCCATAGCCTCGCCGTTACATCCCGGGCATCCCATCCCGGGCATCCCTCCGCGATATTCACCATGAAATTTGGCCATGCCAACCGCAACATCAATGATCGCTTTATTGACCCACATCTCTTCGCCACAGGCCCCACAGCCATAGAAATACTCCACTGGAGGGGGCCCAAAGGGGGTCGATGCCTGCTCTGGGTTGGGGCTCATGCGCATCTTGACGCATACTTCCCTTTTGTGATCCCCTCGAGCTCGTCATACAGACGTCACCTCCTCTCCGCCCCCGAAGACCGTCAAGAGATGGGGAAAAGCTTCCACCCCTGGCAGGACATCACGAGCCTTCCCACCGCCGCATAAGCGTGACGACCCAGGCAGTCGTGCACCGTCATGCTCGTTGATCATGTCGACAGGCAACAAGGTGACAACGCCTTATAGTCCCTTGAGCCGCACGTCCTCGAGCGACGGAAACGGGTAGAGCGGGATCGCGTTGATCGCGTGCTCGGCAATCCGAGGCCCCACCCCGTGGAGCCCCCGCAGATCCATGACCGGCGCGAACATCGCCCGCTCTACCGTGAGCTGCTGGATGCGATGGAGCAAGGCTGCCCGGGTGGCGGGGTTCCGCTCCATCTGCTGCTGCTCGACCAACGCGTCCAGGTCAGGATAGCCGCCGTAGGCATACGCCCCCTTGGAGTAGATAAACGTCTCCACACGGGTGGCGGCATTCCCGGAGGCGCCTACCGCCGTAAGAAAGAGGCCCCGCAACTGCCTCTCCCGCCAGGCGGTATAAAAGGTGGCCCGTTCCATCGGGCGCATGGTCACCTGAATCCCGACCGCCTTCAGGTGGTTCACAATCGCCTCCCCCAGCGCGAAGAAGGGCGGCATGGGTACGAACTCGCCCGCGTCAAAGCCGGTCGGATAGCCCGCCTCCGTGAGCAACTGCCGGGCCTTGGACGGGTCGTACGGGGGTGGCTCCACCTGGAGGGCATAATCCATGGCGCGCGGAATGATGACCCCGGCGGGGGGGCAATAACCCAAACACACGGCTTCGTTGATCGCCTGCCGATCGAGGGCGTAGTTCACCGCCTGGCGCACGCGATGGTCCGCCCACACCGACTGCGGGTTCCACTGGTCCGGAAACTCCACCCAAAAGATGGAGGGATGTCGGGTGTCCACCAGGGTGAGGCGAGGATCCCGCTTGACCTCCTCGGCCAATGGGCCGTCCAAGTAGAGCGCCATATCCGCCTCGCCCGTCTTCAGCATCGCGAGCCGAGTCGTGCCTTCGGGCACGCCCTTCATGATTACGCGTTTGATGGACGGCGCCTTGCGCCAATACCCGTCGTAGGCCTCCAGCACCACCTCCACCCCCGGGGTATGGCGCACCAACCGATACGGCCCCAGGCCGATGGGATGGCGTTGAAAACCCTCGTCGCCCACCTGCTCAACATAGTGCTTAGGCACGACCAGCCCGGCGGCGGTGGCGGTGGTGCCGTACAAGGTCATGAAGTCCGGCCAGGGAGTGTGCAGGTGAAAGCGTACCGTTAAAGGATCAACGACTTCGACCGCGCGGACCTGCGCGTGTAGCTCCTTCGCCCCAGCCCCTTTGTAGCGCGCAAAGCTGAATTGCACGTCCTCAGCCGTGCAGAGGTCGCCGTTGTGGAACCGTAAGCCCGGACGCAACGTGAATTCGTAGACCAGCCCGTCCGGGCTCTCGGTCCACGACTCGGCCAGGCTATGCCCCATCCGCTCCCCCGGCAGTGGACGGACGAGCGCATCATGGAGGGCATAGAGCAGGCCGAAGGGAGTGATCTGCGGCGGGGCTGCGGCGGGGTCGAACCAGGCCGGGGCGAGGGTGACATGCCAGGCAATGACGAGCTCCCCGCCGGGGGTGGGCTGCAACCCGAGCCCGTGGCTCATGACCACGGTGCACATGATGACCACAAGCAGGGCTACACGGTGCGGTGGTTTCATGATCGTGTCCCTCCTGACAACGGGTGGCCGCTGCGACAGCGGCGCACACACTGATCACAGCCACACCCCTTCCCATCCCAGTTGTCGCTGAGGAAGAGCGAAAAGTGCAGCCGGGTATGTTCCGGCTCCATGCGTGAGGTGTAATCCTCCTCCGTCTCGCGGATGTGGGCATCGCCATCAATGATCGAGTGTCCCTTTATACGCTGCTCCTCCTATAGACCAAGTCCAAGCGGTTCATTCATTTTCGGATGCGGCGAGAGGTTAAAGGCACCCCCCAGAATAACACGGCGGCCACGGCCATGAGCACCATGGCCGTGATGAACGCCGCCTGGTAGTCGCCTTGCCGATCGAACAGCACCCCTCCGACCAGGGGACCACTCATATACGCCAGCTTCACGCATCCTTCCATGATCCCCATCACCGTGCCCAAGCTGCGCGCCGGGAACAGGTCAGCCACCTTAGCGCTCGTCACCAGTCCGCCGATCCCGTCGCAAAAGCCGGACAGTCCCACAAATATCATCACAGGCCACAGGCTGTGACCGTCGCCAAAGAGCATGAATACCATCAGGGCCACGATATGCAGGCCATACCCCAAGGTTAAGACGATTTCCCGACCGAGGGCATCAGACAGCGCCCCCATGACCGGCCGACCGACGAGGTTCACCAGACCCATGACGCCAATGGCCGAAGCGGCCAGCAAGGGGTCATAGCCCACCACGGCAAAGAAGGCCACGAAGTGGACCTGGATCAAAAACCGTCCCGTCTGGCCCAAGAATCGGGCCAGGGCCAGCAACCAGACGGCCGGCATGCTCAGAATCTGGCGTAACTGAAGATATCCGGTCTCCTCTGCCTTTCCGGTCGGGCCGGCAACCGCTGTGTCACCCTCTGGGGTAATCTGCGCTCGATCAGCTGCAGATAGATCCGACTCGTCCATCGCGACCGGGGTATGGCCTCCAGGGGGACCTCCAACGGACGTCTCCGCTGGTGCCCGTCTGAGGAAGAAAAAATTGCCTGGCCCCAACAGCACGAGGAAGACCAGCCCTAACACGCGGAAGGTCTCTTGCCACCCGATGGTGGACACCAGCAGCTGGGCCAGCGGGACGAAGAGGAGCGTCCCCACGGGATTGCCCGCCTCGACCAGTCCTATCACGCGTCCCCGCGCACGGGGGAACCAGGGGACGAGGATCGAGTTAATCGCGAACCCCGAGACGATGGTCTCCCCAATGGTCAACACGACTCCGTAGAGGAGCATCAAATGCCACAGCGCACTGGCAAAGCTGCTGGTCACGAAGCCTATCGCAATCAGCAGCCCGCCCAGAAGGAACACGGAACGGGGGTCTAGGCGATCGAGCAACCTCCCCGCGATGGGCGCCGTGATCGCTCCAGTCAGACCAGCCACTGAAAAGATCCCAGAAGTGGCGGTAGCACTCCAGTGGAAAGAGTTTCGCACCGCCAGGTAGATCACCGGCACGATATCCGTGATGCCCCCTTCGGCCATCATGTTGGAAAAGCTCAGGCCGAACATCATCCAGCGGTAACCAGGTTTGCGCCTTAGGATGCTCACAAGGTCCCCTCCCCACCTAAGAGAGTTTCAACGGCTTTACATAACGAAGGCTGTTCCTCTCCTGTCATCACCGTCGAGAATCCGCAGGCTTTCCTGCTCCCCCTGTAGCCCACCCTGGCCCTTCTGGGGTGACGACTTACGTGCGAGTGTTTCACTGGGAAGGTCTGTATCGTTAACGCTCCTTGCCTCCCACGAAGGTCACTTTGACCTCTTTTCCTAATTGCTCCCGCCTAGGGGAGAATCGCAGACCCTCCGTCCAATCAGGGCTATCTGGAGCTTTGGCCACGAGGTGAACATAGGCGCCTGGGATCGGTTGCTCAAAGGTGAACGTGATGGCATTGAGCGCCCCAGCTTTAAGCAAGGGATCCAAGTGCATGCGGACTTGCGCATCATATCCAACCGCTGGCCGGCCATTGATCATCACCTGAAGCCGGTTATCCTCAGAAGCTTGGACCTCAAGAAACACACTCTCATACCTCTGGTCATCTAGGTTGAGTGACTGCCCGCTCCCCTCAGCCAAGCGAGCCTCCAAGGCGGATATCCGGCGCTCCATGGTGGCGAGGCGGTCGTCGAGCAGTCCCTGGGTGGACGCCATCGCCGGCAGGCTACCAGTGGGAAGTGTGCCGGCAGACAGCGTATCTCCTTGTGAGAGAAGCGATGAGCGGGTGCCCCAAGCTGGCAACGTGGATGTCTGAGTGGTGATTTGCTGCACTGCTGGCGTTGGAGCGGTGGCTCGATGTTTGCGAGCCTCGAGTAATAGTTGGACGAACCGACGGTCCATGTCCCAGGATTGAGGGATAGTCAACTGCATCCGGCGTCTGGTCGTACTCCCGAGCTCCTTGACCTGCGCGGTACCCGTCGCGGCTACAGGAGTGGGGACCCCTCGCGCGGTCAACAACGCGGTGACATCCGATCCCGCGCGCTGCAAGTATTCGACGACCCACTCCGGAAGTGTCCGGTATGGCTGCCCAGCATCGTTCGGCAACTCCACCCCTAGGAGAGCCGCCGCGGCCTCGTCGACGTATGTGGTGCGGAAGTGCTCATAACCCGCCGTGACATACTGGGCACATCTGGCGCTGGCACTGCCGAACTTCCACATCCAAAAGCCAAATAGTTGCGTGGGGACCTGATCGAGGGCTTCCCCGCTCACCCATGGGTCCAACTCATAGCGCTCCAGCGCATAGCTGGTGACCCCCTGGGCCAGACTCTGGGTCATACGCACCTCCCCGCGCTGTTGGCATTGTTGGGCGCCGTGGCTCTGATTGTGACCGGTCCAGACAGGTTGAGTGAGCAGACTGACCAGCACCATTAGTAGGAGTGTAGAACACATTGTCTGATCCCTCCCTGCAGTGCATTCCGGTTGATCCAGGATCCCCGTAACCACTGATCGCCCCCGATGAGCGGCGGCCCACAGGTACAGACTCGCTCATGGAAAAAAGCTGCCGCTGTGGGCCGTCCGCTCCACTGGGTTGTTCGGCCAAGTCAGGGAGGCACGATTCAAGACCTGACCCCATTGCCTGGCGTCATCTGATCCCCTGCTCTCCGACGGCCGTTCCCCCTGAGAATCGCCGATGACCCGGCCGGGATCGATCACTGGTCCGTGTTGATTGGCACCCGTTGTATGAGTGCGCCCACCCATGGCCCGGGGTTCTTCGTCGTCTTGAAGAACTCGTCGGTGAAATTGGTGTGGCAGAGCACGCAATTCTGATGGAAGGTGTTGCTGAGGGCAAACGACCTTCGATAGTACCAGCGGTTGTCCACGCGCGCGACGGCCTCGTGCGCCTGGCCCTGAAGCGCTAACGCGAGCGCCGTCCGCTCGAAGGCGTCGCTGGGAAGGTTGTTGTCCCCCCCAGCGGGTCGAAGGTGCCGACCAGCCGCATATCCCTGTTGAAGTCGTTGAAGATCAGGGAGATAGCGAGCTTGCCCTGCTCCACATTGGCTGGGGTGGTCTCGTCGAACTCCGTGAACAGCGCTGCGACCAACTCATTGAATATGAGACCGTAGACCTCCTTGGCAAACGCGATTTGCTCCTGCGACGGTGGAGCGTCAGCTGCAGGAGCCAAATTGGCCCCTGTCAGGGTGAGGGCGAGGAGCACTGCTGCGATAAACCAACGAGCGTTCGTCATAAGGCACACTCCTTTCGTTTGCTAGGTATGTCGCTCTTCCCTCTTGGCAATCGCAAAGACACTTCGCTAGGTCATAAGGTACTACCTCCTCTCAACTGGCTCTCCGAGGGCCTAACACGGGGCTATCATGGCAACATCCCATGTCCATTCCGCGGTCGGCTACGATCATCATCAGCCCGGCGTGTCTCCCAGGACGAGGACCCGACGGCCTGGCCGATTCTGTGGTGGTCGAGCTTGCCTGGCGGGAGTGGGCGGCTTGGTGTGGTCGAGCACGACCGCACGGATGGGGCGATCCGGCCAGCGCTCCTGGGCGACTTGGACGACATGGTTGCCGCCCTCTCGCAGCGTACGCGCATCGGGACGCAGCATGACCAGCACCTGCGAGCGCGGAGCAAACTTGCGCACGACCGGCAGCAGGATCTCGTCTTTGAGATAGGAAGTCTCCGGCCGCGCTTGGGACATGTCGTCGGCGAAAAAGAAGAGGAAACCTTTGTCGCTCGCAAACTCCAATAACTCGCGCAGGGCCTTTTCCTCAGGTTGAACTGCTCCGACGGCCAGGGAGGGCCTTTCCAATGCACGCCCCACGGCACCCCGGCCCCGGCGCTTCCCGTCGTGCTGGAAGCTGGCGAGGTCGCCTTCTCCCGGGTGCCCAGGCGGCGTTGGCCGGTCTGCCGAGACCCCAGGCCGTACATATGCAGTCCGCCCCGAATGGGGATCTTGAGCACCGGCGGCTGGCACGCCTCCAGGGCCCTTTTCCACTTAACCGAGAGGTACTGTTCAAGGAGTTCCGACGGCTCATAGACATGGGTATCACTATCCAGGATTTTGAATCTATGGCGCGACACGCTTTGCCTCCTTCATCCAGGGCCCCAGGTGAGGGGCCTCAAGAGTCCACACGGCCTTGAAATGCTTGATCAAGGCTTGGTTTCCCCAGCTACGCACCTCCGGCCGCCGGTGCCTCGAGCAGGCCCAGCTGCAGCAGCATGTGGAGATCATCCTGCACCGCCCGATGCTCGACGGTCAGATCGTCGAGCACGCGAAAAGCGTGCATGTGCGGCACTTCGACGGTCTTGCCCATGGGGCGTACGCCGGTGAGGAATCCCCCGAAGACGTCGTTCTGGATAGGCTGCCCAAGGTGCGTGCCGCGGAAGGTGATGCGACAGAAGACCCAGTCTGCGTCTGCCACGCAGGTCTCGATGGTGTAATGCCAATCGGGGAAGGTGGTGAACAGGCTAGTAAACACGCGCGCGAACCCTTCCCGACCGATGCGCTGGCCGTGATTCGAGGCGTCTCGCGCGTAGAAGTTCGCGGCAGCTTCAGGGTCGCGACGATTCATACCCTCGGCGTAGAGCCGCTCGATCAGCGCCTTATCGCCGTTCAGGCTCATGGGTGCCCTCCTTCCATAGCTTCCCTCGCAGCAGAAGACCGGCAAGCAGCTTACGACACTTACGGTGCAGCCTATAAGCGGTTGATGGGATCAGCCAGGGCACACAGGCCGGGGACAAGCGCTCCGGACGATCATCCGAGAGCGTGGCTGTGGCCGTTAGCGGGTCCCGGGCACGAGGCCTGGTTCGGCCCGCTCCTCCGCCGTGGGGGAGGTGGCCTGCACCCAGCCCAGCAGGCCGACGCCGAGCAGTAGCCCCAGCACCAGCAGCCCCCACGAGGCCGTGTACGCCCCTGTGACGTCGGCCAGGTAGCCGAACAGGAGGGGTGTGACGGTGCTCCCGACCTCGAAGCTGGCCGACGCGATCCCCAGGCCGACCCCGGCGGCGGCCCGGCCGGCGCGTTCGGCCGCCAGGGTGAGATACAGGCCCCCCCAGCTCAATCCGGAGATCCCGAACAGGAGGGTGACGGCCGACAAGACGAGGGCCGAGGTGCCCTGCGGGAGCAGGAGCAGGGCGAGCAGCGCCGCCATGGCCAGCACCCCCATGCCGCGGAGCAGGGGCGTGCGCGCTCCCTTAAGCCAGCGATCGCTCACCCAGCCATAGGGCACGCGGCTGGCGGCGGCGCCCACGTGCGCCAGCGCCAGCGGGCCGGCGGCGAGCGCGACTGGCACGCCCCAGGTGTCGTGCACGAACAAGGCGAGGTAGGTGATGAAGGAGAATTGCGCCCCCGCGAACAAGAAGCCGGCCGTGACCAAGCACCAGAAGCCGCGGTCGAGCCACCGCCCGCGACGGCCGTCCGACACCGGCAGGGGTGCCGGGCTCGGACCCTCGTGCGGCGGATCGCGGTAGAGGAAGAGCGCACTGAGGGCCGAGGTCAGCGTCAGGCCGCCCACCAGCGCGAAGGCCTGCCGCCAGCCGACCACAGCGCCAGCGTGGGCATCGCGGTGCCGGCCACGATGCCTGGGCAGGAAATCGCGACAAACTTGGCCCCCATCGCGGTGGCCAGGCGCTCGCGGGGGAACCAGTCGTACAGGGCTTTGTTCGTCAAGACCATGACCGTGCCATTGCCCACGCCCGCGAGGAACATGACCACCAGGAGCCCGAGGTAGGTGTGGAGCCAGGGAATGGCGGCCACCGCGAGGCCACTCACCCCCTGCACGGCGATCAGGAAGCCTCGCACCCCCAGCCGATCGGCCAGCCAGCCCATCAGAATGGAGGCCGGGATGGCGCCGAGGAAGAAGAGCGTGGTCAACGAGCCGATCTGCTCGCGACTGAGGTGGAGGGCGTCGCGCAGGAGTGGGGCGAGGGCCCCCACGCTGTACACCACGAGCAGGACGACAAACTGCGCCAGACAGGCCAGGGCGAGGATCACATGGCGGTCCCGGCTGTCGGCCATGGCCCGTCCACCCTGGTGTGCTCTCACGTGTGTCCTCCCCTCTCACACGGCGACCCGCCGCATAGTGGCCTTTCGAGCGGCATCGCAAACCCCCCAGGGGCGGCCAGGAGCGCCCTCCGCTGCCATGGCCGAGCGCTGACGCGGCCTGCCTGGCCCTTCGTAAGACCTCTGCGGCCTCCGCTCCGCTTCACCCGCCAAGGCGCTGTCGCCAATGACCGACAACAGGACAGTTGGGGCGCGCAAGCCATTAATTTTCCGGCTTGGCGCGGTGCGTTGGTATCTGCGCCATGCGTTGAGCGATGGTGATGTGGCAGACCTCCGGCGGGAACGAGGCATCTCCGTCGAGCATACGACCGTGTTTCGCTGGGTCCAGCGCTCTGCCCCCGAACGCGACCGCAGCTGTCTATGCTGCGTCAGTGGCCGGTACCCTACAGACAAGGCAACAACTGTACCAGATCCCTACCCGCCACCACGAGTCTCCCATCGCGGCACCTATCTGGTTGGTTTTATGCGATTTGGTGAGGAGGGGCCGGGGCGCTCGGGCCGTGAGCTGGGACGCCATGGCTTGGACTCTGGCATCACTCACCCCCACTTCTGGGGGATCTGGGTGGGCTGCCGGTGCTGTCGCAAATCTTCAGCTGTTGGCCATTCCCTGAGGGCCAGCGAGCCATGCCACTTGTACGGGGATCGGAAATCGGCTATGATCGGGCCTCCAAGATTGGCCATATTTAGCCACTTTTAGCCATAGAGAGTGGCCATTGTGGCCATCCGTGATGGCCCTTCTCTCACCTATCTGGGCACAAGCAGGGAGTTTCCGATGGCTCGACCAGGCCCCTTGCCAGCTGGCCATCCGACCGACCGCCTCCTGGGCCGTTCCCTGGCGATCAGCGCCCTCCGCGCGCAGATCCTCCACTTGGCCGCCTTCGACACCGTCGGCAGTCCGCGCGCGCCCACGGTGCTCCTCCAGGGGGAGACCGGGACGGGCAAAGGGCTGGTGGCGCGGGTCATCCACGACAGCGGCCCCCGGGCCCAGGGGCCCTTCATCGATGTCAACTGCGCCGCTATCCCGGAGACGCTGTTGGAGGCGGAACTCTTGGGCTTTGAAGCCGGGACGTTCACCGATGCCAAACGTGCCAAGCCTGGCCTGCTGGAGGCGGCGTCGGGGGGGACGTTGTTCTTGGACGAAATCGAGGCCCTCCCCCTCGCGCTTCAAAGCAAATTCCTGAAGGTTATCGAAGAGAAGTGGGTCCGGCGGCTCGGGGCGGTGCGGGGACAGGCTGTGGACGTCAAGGTCATCGCCGCCACGACCGCCGATCTGGGTGGATATGCGGCGCAGGGGCGGTTCCGGGCGGATCTCTACCATCGGCTGGCCGTGGTGGTCGTGACGCTGCCCCCGTTGCGCGCGCGTGGCGAAGATCTCCCCCTCTTGGCCGAGGAGTTCTTGCGCCGGTACGCCGAGGCGCACGGGGTGGCCCCCAAGCGGCTCAGTCGGGCGGCCGAGGCGTGGCTGCGCGGCCATGGGTGGCCGGGCAACGTGCGCGAGTTGAGCCACCTGCTGGAGCGGGTGACGCTGTTAAGCCGGGAGGCCATTCTCAGCACCGGCACGCTAGAGTCGCTCTGCCTGCCCCAGCCGCCGTCGCTCGCCCAAGCGGAGCCCAGGTCTGGTGCTGACCACCAGGTGCCCCGAGATGAGCGGGCCCAGATCCAGGCCGTCCTCGGCCAAACGCGGGGCAATGTGGTGCAGGCGGCACGGCTCCTGGGACTGAGCCGTGGGTCATTGCGCCACCGCATGCGCCAGTATGGGCTGAAGAGCCCTAGAGGGCGTGAGCCCGCACCTGGCACCTCTGGAGACCAGCACGCGACGCTGCCCGAGAAGAGCGGGGCCGAACTCGCCCCGGAGAGCCCCATGGCGCTGTCCCCCGGTTGGGAGCAGAAGCCGGTCGCCGTGCTGGCCATCGAGCTCACGTTTCCGACGGCGACGGAGGGCGAGGCCACAGGGTATGAGCCCTGGACGGCGGCGAGCCGCTGGGAGCAGGCGCTTGTGGAGAAAGTGCAGGGGTTCGGCGGGGCGGTGCTGCAGCGCTCGCCATCGCTGCTGCTGGTGGCGTTTGGGGTGCCCCGAACGCTGGAGCAGCTGCCGCAGCGAGCGGTGCAGGCGGCCCTCGCGCTCCGCCATCTGATCGCGGAGGGTGCTGAGGGAGAGCCCCGTCCGGAGCTGCGACTGGTGGGGCATTGGGGGCCGCTGCTGGTGGACGTCCAGGCGACCGATCCCGCCGCGCAGCTGCGCGCCATCGGGGAGACGCTGCCATGGCCGGTGCGACTGTTAGGCCAGGCGGCGCCGGGGGACATTCTGCTCTCGCCGGAGATGGGGCAGCTGGTCGAGGGGTGGTGCGAGGTGCAGACGCGCGAGGTCTCGCTTCAGGGACGGCAGCCGGGGCGGATCAGGGTGTACGCGGTGGTGGGGAACAGGCCCCAGCGGTCCCGGCTGGAGATGAAGGGGCTGCGTCCGCTCAGTCCATTTGTCGGCCGGGACCAGGAGCTCGCAACGCTGGGTGAGCGGTTACTCCAGGTAGAGGGAAGCCGAGGACAGGTGGTGGGCGTGATCGGCGAGCCTGGGGTGGGCAAGTCACGCTTGTGCTACGAGTTCATCCGTGGCGCCCTCGCGCCTCCATGGCTAATCCTCGAGACGCAGGGGACCGGGTACGGCAAGGCTACCCCCTATCTTCCGGTCATCGATCTCCTCAGGGCCTACTTCCGAATCGAAGACCGCGATGATCCGCCGACGATCCAGGAGAAGGTGACCGCTAAACTCTGCAGCCTCGATGACACCCTCAAGCCGACCGCGCCAGCGTTCCTCATGCTCCTCGATGTACCGGTCGAGGACTCGCAGTGGCAGGCGCTTAAGGCGCCCCAACGCCGGCAGCACACCCTGGACGCAGTCAAGCGCCTGCTGCTCCGGGAGTGCCAGGCGCAGCCCCTGCTGCTCGTCGTCGAAAATCTCCACTGGATCGATGCCGAGACGCAGGCGGTGCTCGACACACTCATCGAGAGCCTCCCCACTGCTCGTATCTTCCTCCTTACCACGTACCGTCCTGAGTATCAACATGGCTGGGGGAGCAAGACCTTCTACACGCAGCTCCGGCTTGACCCGCTGCCGCGCGAGAGCGCCCGAGAACTCCTTGACTCTCTTCTGGGGGACGATGCCGCTCTCGAGCCGCTCAAGCAGCGCTTGAGCGAGCAGACCCAGGGGAATCCGTTCTTCCTGGAGGAGAGCGTCCGGACCCTGGTGGAGACCCAGGTGCTGGTCGGGGAGCGGGGGGCCTATCGCCAGGCAAAACCCCTTCACAGGATGCAGGTGCCGGCCGCGGTGCAGGCGGTGCTGGTGGCCCGGATCGACCGGCTACCGCCCGAGGACAAGCGCCTGCTGCAGACGGCCGCGATCATCGGCGCAGAGGTACCGTTCGCTCTTCTCCAAGCCATTGCAGACTCTACGGAGGAGGTGCTCCGCCGCGCCCTCACGCACCTGCAGGCCGCCGAGTTCCTCTACGAGACGTACCTGCTCCCCGAGCTGGGATACACCTTCAAGCACGCTTTCACGCACGAGGTGGCCTACAGCAGCCTGCCGCAGGAGCGGTGCCGGGCGCTCCATGCCCGCCTCGTCGAGGCCCTCGAGGTAATCGCCGGGGACCGCGTGGCCGAGCAGGTCGAACGGCTGGCCCACCATGCCCTACGGGGCGAGGTGTGGGTCAAGGCCCTGGCGTACTCCAGGCAGGCGGGGCAGAAGGCCATGGCGCGGTCGGCCTACCGCGAGGCCGCAGAGTCCTTCGAGCAGGCCCTCAGGGCCCTCCGACATTTGCCGCAGCAACGCGGCACCCTCGAGCAGGCCATCGACCTCCGACTCGCCCTGCGCTCGGCGCTCCGGCCGCTCGGCGATTTTGGGCGCATCCTGGCGGCTCTGCGCGAGGCCGAGGCCCTCGCCGAGGCCCTTGATGACCCTCGTCGGCTGGCACAGGTCTCTGTCTTTCTGTCACGCCATTTCTCCCTCCTGGGCGCGTATGACCAGGCCATCACCTCCGCCCAGCGCGCCCTGGCGCTCGCCACGGCCAGCGGGGACGTCATCCTGCCCCCACTGGCGAACTACTACCTCGGCCTCGCCTATCAGGCCCAGGGCGACTATCGTCGGGCGATCGCCTGCCTCAGGCAAACCGTGGCGTCCCTCGAGGGGGCGCGGCGCCACGAGCGCTTCGGTCAACTCTTTCTGCCCGCCATGCTCTCCCGTGGCGCTCTCGCCCGCTGCCATGCCGAACTGGGCGCCTTCGCCGCGGGCCGTGCCCTTGCCGAGGAAGGGCTTCAGATTGCCGAGGCGGTGGCTCACCCTGCGAGCCTCATGATTGCCTATAGGCAGGTTGGTCTGCTGTTCCTCCGCCAGGGCGACCTGCCCAGGGCCCTCCCCCGGCTCGAACGGGCCATGAGCCTCTGTCAGGACGCGGACTCCCCGGGCTATTTCCCCCGGGTGGCTGCGGCCTTGGGCGCGGCATATACCCTGGGCGGGCGCATCGCCGACGCCGTGCCGCTGCTCACGCAGGCGATGGAACAGATGACCGCAACGGAAAGAGTAGACTTCCAGACGCCCTGTGGTCTATCTCTGGGAGAGGCGCAGGCGCTGGCTGGCCGCCTGGAGGAGGCGCACACCCTCGCCGAGCGGGCGCTAGCGCTCGCCAGTGGGCACCAGGAACGGGGCCACCAGGCGTATGCCCTGCACCTCCTCGGCGAGATTGCGGCGCGGCGCGATCCCCCGGAGGTCGACAAGGCCGAAGCATACTACCGACAGGCCCTCGCCCTGGCGACCGAACTCGGCATGCGTCCGCTCCAGGCCCACTGCCACCGCGGCCTCGGCACCCTGTATGCGAAGATCGGCCGGCAGGAGGAGGCCCATGCCGAGCTCTCCACCGCCATCGAACGCTACCGGGCCATGGAGATGACGTTCTGGCTGCCTGATGCCGAGGCCGCGCTGACGCAGGTGGAGGGGCGGTAATGGACTTTTACGTGGTGCTTGATCAGGTGGTCGCCCTCCTCCTAAGCCGTGGACGTGTGTCCTATCGGGTACTGAAACTGCAGTTCCAGCTGGACGACGAGGCGATTGAGGCACTGAAGGACGAACTCATCCATGCCCAACAGCTGGCCGCCGACGAGGAGGGCAAGGTGCTGGTCTGGACGGGCGCTGCGGGCACGACACCGGCGCCTGACAATGAGCACGCACGCGCCCCGCTCTCCTACACCCCTCGCCACTTGGCGGAGAAAATCCTCACCTCCAAGGCTGCGCTCGAAGGCGAGCGCAAACAGGTGACCGTCCTCTTTGCCGATCTGAAAGGCTCGATGGAGCTGTTGGCCGACCGTGACCCGGAGGAGGCGCGTCAGCTGCTTGACCCCGTGCTCGAACGCATGATGGCGGCCGTGCACCGCTACGAGGGGACGGTGAACCAGGTGATGGGCGACGGCATCATGGCCTTGTTCGGCGCTCCCATTGCCCATGAGGACCATGCGGTGCGGGCCTGCTATGCCGCCCTGACCATGCAAGCATCGGTCAAGCAGTATGCCGGCGACGTCCAGCGGACCCGCGGCGTGCCCATCCAGATTCGGGTGGGATTGAATAGCGGCGAGGTGGTGGTGCGGTCGATCGGCAGCGACCTGCACATGGACTATACCGCCGTCGGACAAACCACGCACCTGGCCGCGCGCATGGAACAGATGGCGATGCCGGACTCGATCCTGATCACCGCCGATACCCTACGCCTCGCCGAAGGCTATGTCCAGGTCGGCGCTCTGGGACCCGTGCCAATCAAGGGACTGCAGGAACCATCCGAGGTCTACGAGGTGACTGGGGCAGGGCCGGTGCGCTCGCGGCTGCAGGCCGCCACGGCGCGGGGTTTAACGCGCTTCGTCGGACGTGACACTGAGCTGGACCAGCTCCGCCAGGCACTGGAGCGTGCCGGCACCGGTCAGGGCCAAGTCATGGCAGTCATCGGCGAGCCTGGGGTGGGCAAGTCCCGGCTCTTCTGGGAGTTCATGCAGTCCCATCGCACCCAGGGGTGGCTGCAGCTGGAGAGTCGCTCGGTGTCCTACGGCAAGGCCACCGCGTACCTGCCGGTCTGTGACCTGCTCAAAGCCTACTGCCACATCGAGGACCGCGATGACCTCCGGACGGTCCGGGCCAAGGTCACCGGGCAGATTCTGACGCTGGACGAGGCTGTGGTCCGCAAAAATGAATAGAGCAGCGGGTTACGTGACGGAAGAGGGGGTCGTGGGTGGGACTAACTCGGCAAGCAGCGCGGCGGGGGTGCGGACTATCACAAGACTCCCCAGCCGCGTCAGATGTTCGTGGTCGAGCGAAATCAAGGTACATCCTGTCTGCTGGGCCACTGCCGCATACACCGCATCGGCCCCACGCAAGCCGTACTGGGCCGCCAGCGCTCGGGCCTGGTAGCCGAGCGGCTCATCCAGCGCCACCACCGTTACATTCGGGAGCCGCCCCAAGGTCGTCGCGAACGCTTCTGCCCGCACCGGGTCATTCCGGGTCCGACTGATCGCCCCTGCGACTTCGGCCAACACGAGGTTCGGCACGATGATGGGTAGCGCCCGCGTGCGGAGCACCTCAAGGAGTTGCCGACTAGTCGCGTGACCGGCTTCCCGCTGGTCAAACCCGTTGACCCACACGCTGGCGTCCACCGTATACATGGCGTCACCGGCGCATGGCGAGCACTGCTGCGGTGAGCGTCTCACGCTCTGGGCTGTCCGTGGCCGCTAGCATCTCCCCCAGCTGGAAGAAGGTCTCCCAGACGTCTACGGGCTCGGGTGGGGTTCCACCTGTAGTGGGCGGGAGCGCTGTGACGACCTGCGCGAGCCGCGTCGTCAGATAGGCGAGTAAGCGCACCTGGTCGTGGGGCGTCAATTGATCCACCAGCTGTTGCGCTTGCGCGAGCGTACTATCAGCCATGATGTCCTCCACATGGCGTCTGGTTGTCGTGTGATACACGTGTCGGGGCGATCGTCACGCCACTTTCGCTGCCAGCCCGTACTCATGGTGCAAGCCACCCAGGATGGGGCGAGTCACTACATGGAGATGGGCCGGAAGCCGATGCCGGTGGGCTTGCCGCGGCGCCGGCATTGATGTGGGTGGCTGCGGAATGCCCGGCCCCAAGGACAGATGTGGGCGACCGGTGTTATAGTGCGTCGCCCACTCGTGCAGTAGATGTCGCAGGTGGTGTTCGGTCAGAGGGATCACGAAATCCAGGCACTCCCGCCGCAGCGTGCCCAACAACCGTTCGCAGAAGGCATTGGCTTGGGGACTGCGCACCGGGGTTTTGAGGACCCTCAGCCCCAGATGTTGCACCCGCTGGTCAAGCTGCTGGGAGAAGATACAATCCCGGTCATGAATCAAGAATCGATAGCCATGGTCGGACGGCATCGCTTCTCGTAGCTGTTGCAGCGTCCATTGGGCGGTAGGATGCGCCGTCACATTGCAGTGGAGGATGCGGCGCCTGCGATGTTCCATCACGACAAACACATACAGGAGGCGAAAGGTGGCCGTGACCACGACGCAGAAGTCACAGGCAACGATCGCCTGGGCATGGTTGCGGACAAACGCCCGCCGGCACTGAGATGGAGGGCGCTTCCCCGGACCGTGGTCCAGGTGCTTCGGCAGGTACTTCCGCACCGTGCGTGGGGACACCCGCAGGCCCAGCTTGAGCCACAACTCGTTGGCAATGCGCTCCTCGCCCCATGTCGGGTTCTCCCGGGCCATCCGACGGATAAGCGTCCGCAGGTCCGCCGGTAATCGTGGGCGTCCCGCTCGGGATTTCCAGCGCCAGAAGAGCCAGAACCCTTGCCGATGCCAGCGGATCAAGGTCTGTGGCTGCACGATCACCAACGCCTGGCGCGAATCGAACCAACGACCGAGCCAGACCAGGGCGATACGAGTGCCTGGGGTCGCACGCCGAGGCTTGACGTGCCGTTCGCAGTAAAGCGCGAGCTGTTTGCGCAGGAAGAGGTT
Source organism: bacterium (assembly GCA_046727435.1). Taxonomy (GTDB): domain Bacteria; phylum Tectomicrobia; class Entotheonellia; order J063; family CAVPRW01; genus CAVPRW01. The sequence goes on from JBKPCR010000438.1 coordinate 23,855, forward strand.
TTCTGCCGCGAGTACCGCAGGCGAGCGTCGACAAAGACCGACATAACGTAAGGCGTCGACCAGCAGTGTCAGCAGCGTGCCAGCGAGCTGCTTCAGATTGCAGAGCCAGTGTGGGAATGTCGCCATCGCCGTGATGCCTCCCTAAAGCGAACGGTATTGTCTCCGACTATTGTTGCAGGTGCGTGGGTTATCGTCCAGTGCTGATTCGCAACTACTGACTTGGCATGAGGATAGATTTTTTGCGGACCACAAAAGCCAAAGTGGAACTGCTTTTGGTCACAAGTCGGGCAGTAGTAGAGTTGCACGTCGTACGTATCAGGTGGGTGCTTTTGTACCGCTTCTTGGTATGCCTCAACGACGTTGGGAAAGGTAAGTCCACAAGTGTCTAAGAAGCGTTGGAGTTCGTGGATTGAGGCGCGCTTCAAAAGTGGCTCTTTTAAGTAGTACCGCTGGCAGTCTGGACAAAATGGCTTGTTTCGCAAGATTGTCCACAAGGCGAAGCCACCCGCAAGGAATCCTGCCAAACGGATCACTTCATAAACATACCCTAGCTGCCCCAATTCACCTGTCGTTATCGAACCTGTGCGGCCTATCCTTAGACTCGTGGTTTCGGCAGCAACTTGATAGTAGGTCCGGAACGGAACGACGCCCGATACAGGTGTGCCGTCTTCGAATGTAAGGGCGAGATAACTCAAAAACTTAATGAGCATATACGTTGTAAGTCCAATAAGAACCATGTTGACGGCAAGGCTATGCGTCGGGGGGTGATCTATAGCGAGGCTGACAAGGTAGTGACCGGAAGAGGCAGCCATGCCGGAAAGTATGGCTCCGACAGGAATAACAAACCAATACATAAACGACGAGAAATCAAAGCGAGCATAGGTCGCAACGAGGAACAGTACGAAGGCTATAACCGCGCTTGTAACAACCCCTCCGATGGCAAGGAATACTTCCGCTGCAAATGGGGAGAGGGATTGACGGGTATCCACTTTGTGTTCCTTCTCATTGTACCTGAAACCCTGAAACACAATCGTCCATTCTGTTTCAGCCAGGGCATCCTGTTTTTTCTCTGGTTAAACGCGTGGCATAACACCCATTAGACTGCTGTAGACTCGCTCCAGCGCAGAGCCTTCACCAGCTTGTCGTAACCTTCCGGTTCAAACAAATCCACCCATTGGCGGCAGGAATGTCGATCCTCAATCGTGCAGTCTTCAAGTCGCGCTGATATGAGGTATATCGCGCCCTCCGGCATGGTATCAAGAACATCAAGCGCGACCTTTATTTCTCTGTGACCAAAAGTTCGCTGTCTAAACTGTAGTGACAAGCATGCAACAAAGTAGTCGGCAGAACTGATAGCTCGGCGAATCTCCTGTTGCCAATCTTGCCCAGGAATCTGATTCTTTTTGTCTATCCAAGGATCGAAACCATCGTTTGGAAAACGCTCGTAGAGTTGAAAAACCTTCTCCCGATCAGGCCCAGCGTAACACAAAACCACTTTCGATCGCTTCTGTGGCTCACGTACTGCCGGTCGAGAATGGCTTGTGGCCCCTAACTTTAAGGCATCACAGTTCTTGAACATGGCCCGCTGAGAGGATGCCGCGCAACGAGCGTAGCGCAAGGTCTGCAAAAGGAGTACCCTGCGTCGATCTTACGATGAATGTTCAGGGTGTAACTGTTAAAATCCAGCAAGCATCCACGATCCTCGTGTGCTCCTATGTCGAGGAATGAACCGGCGAGGCAGCATACCATGAGATGGTAAAATGCGTTCCTCTGTGTGAGGTAGGTTGTATCCACCGGCAAAATATGTTTGCGGATGAACGCGCTGGAAACCGCTACCACGCATGGTGGTCTCTCACCTAATACTACAGTGGTAACAAAAGCTGAACGCTGGTATCTTGGTTCCGGACTCATGGACGGAGGACGGAACCATGCAACGGATCAATGAAGCGACTGATACAGCGCTACCGATGACCGATGCACCAGCCAGCAGCCTTG
>JBKPCR010000439.1:0-14659 GCA_046727435.1 bacterium
CTGAGCCATCAAAGGGCTCAAAGGGGCCAGTGACGCCACACTCGGCCAGTTGGGCGGCAAAGATACCGGCTTTGGTCCCATGAGGACCGGCCATGCCCTTCCACATGGATAATTCGCCCACCCGGGTCTGGCCCAGTGCCAAGTTGGACACCACGGCCAGGGAGATCGCATAGCCCATGCGCTCACGGTCCAGGCCCATGATTTTCCCGGTGGCGCAGGCCGCCCCGAGAGCGCGAAGGATCCCGTGGTCCCAACCAAGCTGAAAGGTCTGCTGCACGTGGCTCCCCACCTGGCGAGCCACTTCGTAGTTCACCACAAGAGCAGTGATGACTGCCCGACCATCGCTGCCCCGCGGATACGCCACCGCCAGCGGCCCGGGAATGGAGTCGCTGGGATGGCCGCCTACACTCATGTCATTATAGTCCAGATAGCGCACCATCACTGCATTGGCAAACCCCGCCAGCTCCGGTGAGCTGCACTCCCTGGTGCCCAGGATGCGTGATCCATGTTCACCATCACTCTTGACGGTGCTGGCCAGTTGTCGGGCAATGTTAGCCGGTTCGGAGAGGTAGCCGCCCATCGCGCAAGCCAGTGTATCCACCAGGACACGTTTCACCTGATGGACTGTCTGGGGGGTCAAATCGTGATAGTTCAGGTCACACACAAAGGAACTGAGCATCTCGGTTGTCCGGTCCATGGCTATTCCTCCAGGACTTCGAAACGGGCACGCGCGGCATCGATAGCGTTGCTTGCCTTCAGGCGTGGTGCCATGTTTAACAATATCGATCCCTTGGCAGTATGGGCAGTGGAGGACTTGGGTGATCATGATGGCTCGCTATCGCCTGGGTAATACTGTTCCGCTCAGACACCTATCCAGGATAGCAGATCCACAGCTCTGAAACACCTTCCGCAGCTCTATGCACTGGGACAGCGCGTCACCAGCGGGGGTGGCGCCTCCCTCGAAGGCGCTGCCGCCCTGGCCGTCTTCCTGGCCAGCGAGGCCTCAGGCGCATTGAGTGGGCGGCTGATCAGCGCGGTGACCGACGACGTCCCCAACCTGCTGACGCAGATTCGGCGCATCATGGCTTCGGATGCGTTCACCTTGCGTCGCGTCGACTTGGGCTGACGTGCACCAGGCGACGATCACGGTGTCACGGCGCTCGGTGAGCCCTCGCATGTCGGCGGAATACCCTTGAGTTTTCCGATTGCACATCCGTGTACTGTTGTTGTATGCTCCGCGCATGAACAACATCGCGGCCCTCTACGACGCTCCCGACACGCCCTCAGCCCTGACGCGCCCGCTCTTCCTCACGTGGGTCGCAGCTGGATTCCCCTCGCCCGCCGACGATCACCTGGACCGCGACCTCGATCTGCACGAGTTGCTGATTCAGCATCACGCCGCGACCTACTATGTCCGCCTCTCTGGGGATTCGATGCAGGGCGCGGGACTGTACGACGGTGATATCTTAATCGTGGACCGCTCCCTGGAGCCCAAGCACACGGACATCGTCATCGCCGTGCTCAACGGTGAATTGACCGTCAAGCGGCTCTTCCGGCGGGGCGACCTGGTCCAGCTCCGCCCGGCCAATCACCGCTATCCGATCATCACCGTCACACCCGACCAGGAGTTGCTGATCTGGGGCGTGGTGACCGGCAGTATCCGCCAGTTTCGCCGCTAGGTGCCCTAATGGCCCGGCCGATGTTCGCGTTGGCGGACTGTAACAATTTCTACGTGAGCTGCGAGCGGCTGTTCCGCCCGAGCCTGGCGGGCCGCCCGGTCGTGGTGCTCTCGAACAACGACGGCTGCATCATCGCCCGCAGCGACGAGGCCAAAGCCCTCGGCTTCGCCATGGGCGACCCCTACCATCTCAATCAAGAGAAGCTGACCCGCCACGGCGTCCACGTGTTCAGCTCGAACTACGCGCTGTATGGCGACATGAGCCGCCGCGTCATGGACACGCTCGCCGACCACACACCGGAGATCGAGCTCTACAGCATCGACGAGGCGTTTTTGAATCTGGCCGGGTTCGAGCGGCGCGGCCTGGTCGCGTACGCCCAACGGATCCGGGCGACGGTACGGCGTCACACCGGCATCCCGGTGTCCATCGGCATCGGGCCGAGCAAGACTCTGGCGAAGGTCGCCAACTATGTGGCGAAAACAGAGTCCGACGCGGGCGGCGTCTACGATCTCGCCGCGGCTGGGGACGTGGATCGGGTGCTGGCGGGTATCGAGGTGCGTGAGGTGTGGGGCGTCGGGCCGCGCTGGGCGAAGTGGCTGGAAGCGCAGGGCATTGCCACGGCACTCGACCTGAAACGCGCCGACCCGAAGGCGATCCGACGGAAGATGACCGTGGTGGGTGAGCGCCTGGTCCATGAGCTGAATGGCCGGTCCTGCCTGCCCCTGGAGCTGGTGACCCCGCCGCGGAAGGGGATGACGGTGTCCCGCTCGTTCGGGCAGCCCCTGTCCGGCCCCGGGCCGCTCAAGGAGGCGCTGGTACAGTTCGTGGGCCGGGCCGGGGAGAAGCTGCGGCGCCAGGGGTTGATGGCGGCCCAGGTCATGGTGTTCGTCACGACCAACCGGTTCTCGGCGAGCCGGCCCTTCTTTGCCAACCACGCGACGGTGACACTGCCGTATCCCACCGATTTCACGCCTGACCTTGTCGAGGCCGCCATGCATCTCTTGGACGCGCTGTACCGGCCCGGGTTTCACTACCAGAAATGCGGCGTAATGCTGCTGGACCTGTCGCCCGTGACCCGGGTCCAGGCCGGCCTGTTCGACACGCGGAATCGTGCCCGTGAGGCATGGCTGATGCGGGCGCTCGACTCGCTCAATACCGATTACGGCGCGCGTACCGTCCGGGTCGGTCATCATGGTGGGAAACGACCAGCCTGGGCCATGCGTCAGGCGTTCCGCAGTCCACGCTATACGACGAACTGGCGGGAGTTACCAGTCGTACGGTAGTGTGGCGGACGCCCATATACGCGTCCTCAGCGGATCCTTATGTCTCTCAGTGCACAATGAATAGCGGAGCGCTTGACGAGGTGGCCCGAACAGCGGCCCAATATTGAGATATCAGAAAACGCGTACCTGATACTCAATGGTTAGGACTTCATGATGTCTCTCAGTACAGAGCTCGCAGGCAAGTCCGTTCAGGCAGCAGTAGCCGCAATCGAGGTATATAACAAGCCAAACTTCTCATACCGAGAGGAGGCATTCTCGTTATTGATGGTGAACGGTTGGGAACTCGTGCTGAAGGCAAAATGGGTGCTCGACCACGGCGAAGCCATCGAGTCACTTTATGAGCTTGTCGACGACGGGAGCCGCAATAAGATACCGAAAACGAATCGCAGTGGAAATCCCCTGTCCTACGGCGCTAGCTATTTAAGCGCAAAATTTCTTGAAGATAACAACTCAGGTCTGGAAAAGGCGTGTCATGACAACATTCTTGCTCTCATTGAGATTCGCGATAATGCTGCACACTTTCTGAACAAAGATCTTTATATCGGTCGGCGTGTGCTAGAAATCGGGACCGCCTCTCTCCGAAATTATCTATTCCTTGCTACTGAGTGGTTTCAACTCGACCTGTCGAACTATAATTTTTCCTGATGCCAATCTCATTCTATCACGGCTTTGAAACTGCGGAGCCTGCGTCCAGAGCCCACTATCCAGAACAGGTCCAGAGGCTGCTCGCCTATCTGGACTTGGTTGAGCAACAAGAATCGGAGGGTGATTGTAAGCAACATGTTGCGCTTCGCTTGGAAACAAAGCTCGTTCGGGGAAAAGACACCTCTGCAGTGTCCTTCCGCTGGACGGATGATCCTACTGCACCAGCAATCACGGTCAGGGAAGAGGACATTCTCAAGAACTACCCGATGACGTATCGCGATCTCGCGAACACGATGAAGCGACGTTATGAGAATTTTTTTGAGAACAAGGAGTTCCACAAGCTACGAAGGGAACTCGAAAGGGAAAAGAAATATGCCATTGTGCGCTTCCTCCATCCCGAGAACCCCAAGACTTCCAAGCAGCGTTTTTACAATGCAAACATCCGTCAGGAGCTCGACAAGCATTATGTGCGCCGCAGGAAGCCCTAACCACGAGTTGCAGCGAATGCGCAAACAGCCGCGCGCCGCTGGACTGTGTTGTTAGGGATCTGGCCGGAGGACATACACGATAAAACCTCATACTGACACCTACCAGCCCCATCGGGGCTGCCAGGAGGGCTCACGGTGAATGCACAGGAGATTACGGCCTATCTGGACGCGCCGTACATCGCGCTGGTGGGAACGATCAGCCGAAACGGTGCTCCACATCTCACCCCGAACTGGTACCGGTACGATGGGAAGGTCCTCACCCTGATCACCCGCACCGATCGGCTCAAGTACCTCAACTTACAGCGAGATCGTCGCATTTCCGTATGTATTTACGATCCGCCGGTCGCGTCGAATTATGTTGTCATCTCCGGGACCGCGACCTGCAATGACCAGGACATCTGGGACGAGGCCCGTCGCATCATCGCGCGCTACAGGGCGCCGGACGAGGTGGACGGCTATCTGGGGCGATGGACAACGGAGCCACGGGTGCTCATCACGGTGACCCCGGAGCGCATCGCGACGCGGAGGACCAGGAGACGGTAAGCGTGGAAGCGCTCACCCCGCCGCCCGGAGCATGAGCACCATGATCTCCGGTGGCACCCCCAGGCAACCCTGCTCAGAAACTTCATCAGCTTTTATCATCAGGCCTACCGCGCAGCGGTATGGAGTTCTCGTCAAAATTTCCATGACGTCTATAGCTGGATAAGCCGACCGGATGCAGAGGCGGGCATACTCTGCCATGCATACGATATCATGCGCACTGAGAGTGCTCCGACGTCGATGGGACACACATGGCCACGACCTCTTGGCTCATCGTCAGTTTTGGTGAATCAGGATGTTGTGACGAGGGCTGTGCCCCTGGGACGATGGCCATGCCGTGTGTGACGCGATTCCCGGGTCCTCCCGATCGTCGAAGGCCCCTCGGAAGAACTCCCAGGTTACTTCTGGCAGACCAGCCCAATGACCAGGCAATTCTCACGGAAATCCTGCCAATAGGTTTCCCCATATCGCGCCACGTCTTCGGGGGACACCTCGGACGGGTGCCAGGCGAGCGTCCGGAATCCCGCCTCCTTTATTGCCCGCTCATGCGCCTCCTGGCTCCACTGGAAGCACTGGAAGGGGGTTGGCGGCTCGGTGACAAACACGCCGTCACAGACGTACCGGTCCTCCTCAGGCGTCTGGCGCAGGAAGTAGTTCCCGTACTGGGCGCCGTTGGGCTTGCTGAGGGTATACGCCGGATTGACGGTGTAGGCGACGAAGCGCCCGCCTTCCACCAGGTTGTCATAGGCGCTCCGGCACATGCCCAGCATCCGGTCTCGGCTCGTCGCATAGTTGAGTAAATAAATGGCGGTGACCAGATCAAAGGCACCCAGCCGGGGGAGAGCCACGGCGTCGCACACCTGGTAGGTGATGCTGAGCGGCTCCGCCTGCTCACGTGCGCGCCCCAGGCGGACCATCTCCGGTGAGATGTCGACGCCGATCACCTGGGCCGCACCGTGTTGCTTCAGCAGCCGCGTATAGAAGCCGAAGCCGCAGGCCAGATCCAGGACGCGCTTCTCTGCCAGCGGCCCCGCCATGCGGAAGACTGTGTAGCTCTCGGCCCGCTTCTGCGTGGCCGTCTGGGCGTACTCATCGTATTTGCTGCCGATGTGGTCATACTGTGCGCCCTGCTCCGTCATGCGCGTCTCCTTGTGCTCCTGCGGTGTGCCAGTGGCGTGCACGGGAGCGTGGTGTGTCTGCGCCTGCCTGGTCACGGCTCAGGAGCTCGAGGCCTGCCCCATACCTGTACAACCGAGAAGGAGGGAATGCACAACAGTACTGGACAACGACGGAGTATACTCATGAAAGAAGAAAATCTTAAGAAAAAATTGATACACGCCTACATCTGCACGACGATGGCGTGCGATTGGCCTGTATTCCGCCCGACACAGGAAGCCTGAGGGGCAACCCATACACAGGGGGGAAATCTGACCCTCCTTTTACATCTTCCCTTGTCACCAAAAGTGCCGATCACCCGACCTCCTTTACACCGGTGGGGAATTGCCCCGACTCACCTCAACCCATCCTCAGGCCATCACCTACCACGGGCCATGATGCCGAAATGCTGGAAGTATAAAACCCAGATTTAGGCTATGATGCTGAAACATTTCCGGATCAGCAGCCCCAACGGGGGATGAGACCCACATGTCGCGCGGGGCTATTGGGAGGGTGATGTGGACACATGTGGGCGCGGCGCTAGGCCGTGTCGCCATGCGCACGAAGTGCGTCACGTGTGGTAAGGCACACGTGTCCTCACCCACCCGATGCCATGCGGATAACCCCACAAGGCGGGCATGAGATCAAGCTTGGTGGGGACACGGGCGAGTCGTGCGAGTGAGCTATACACCCAAGATGCGAACGTCACGGACGCTGCGATGGTGAGACGATATGGTCGAACCCGCGATACTCTCTCACCACATCACCACCGACGATGGCTCAGCGGGGGGAGGCGAAGCATGAGTGGCGAGCCAGTGCCCTCATGCCCCGCAACCGGAGGACATGTGACGGGAGAGCAGGAACCTGGAGGGCCTGACATCCTCAAAGGGTTTGCCTCTAGCGTGGTACGCCACGTCAAGGGGTCCAAAAGGCACCTACGGCAGCACCACACGTGCGCCACGAGCCACGCCGGAACCGGCTCCAGCCCCCGAGAGGGTCGGTCGGCTGATGACCCATGCTGGCACCGGGGCAGAGAGGCCGTAGTCGTCGTGGGGGTCACGTCCCATCAGGGTCACGGGTCACGCCGTGGCAGGGCGAAGGGCCTCAGCCGACCGCGAGGGAGAGCCAGCAAGGACGGGCTGCACGAGGCAGCCTTCACGGCATCGCGGATGCCCTCAATCCGTAAGGATATGCTGTCGGGGGATAGCCGGATACCATGAACGTGGTTTGTCCGGTTTGGGAAGGGCTTCAGCAAGACCGCTTGGTGTGAGCCACGTATGGCGTGCTGACTCTACTTCATCCATATAGGGGTATGGTGTATCCGCGAAATGACTCCACGGATTTCGACGGTTTAAGGCTCTTGCGCACTTTTGGTAATGGCTGCCCGAAAGCTTTTATGCTCCGGGCAGTTATGCGGCTCAGTCCCTTTTTGGGCTATCGCTCCAATAACTGTTTCAATTCAATGCGTGAGGCCGAATAGCCATTAGCAAAAGTGCGCAAGAGCCATGAATTCGTGACGAGGTTTGGTAAAGAAGCGACTACAACGCTTGAAGGGAAGGTGTGGTCAGGGAAGCAGGTCTCTGCAATATATAAATATATATCTATTTATGCTGAGATGGCGTATAGTGGTCATGACAGCCACGAACCCCTATGGGCAGGACCACCAGCCCAGAAAGAAGTCTACCATGTACTGCATCCCGCAAGGACTCATCATCAGCGGCATCGTGTGTTTTGCAGTGATTGCTCTCGTCGCTGTGCTCCACTATGGGACCGAAGGACATTCTACGCCGTCAGAATACACGAGCAACAGAGCGCCCTGATGTCCTACGGCGCGGACAGTGCAGACTTGTATCGGCGCGCCACCCCCTTCGTGGACAAGATGCTCAAGGGCGCCAAGCCCGGAAATCTGCCCACCAAGCAGCCCACCACGTTCGAGCTGGTCATCAACCTCACGACCGCCCAGCCCTTGGCCTCACGATCGCTCCCGCGCTCCTCGCCTAACACGCACCCGCATCACCAAAAGTGCGCAAGAGCCCGGTTTCATGTGTAAAATTTGATTTCCTTCGTTGGTACATGGCGCGTAGAATGCCCCTACACATCCGTCAATGGAGGAGGCGACCATGAGACGCCGCACCATCGGACTCCTCGTCACCCTGGCGCTCGCCCTCCTGGTGACGCCGCTCCTGGCTGACGCACAACAGCCGACCAAGGTGTACCGCATTGGTCGGCTCGCCGCCGGCAGCCCGCCCGAGGGTCCACCGTTCGGGCACAGGACGGCCGAGGCCTTCCGGCAAGGACTGCGCGATCTCGGGTATCTTGAGGGAACCAACATCCTGGTGGAGTATCCCTACATTGAGGCCAAGGAGGACCGTATCCCAAGCCTCGTGGCCGAACTCGTGCGCAGGGTCGATGTCCTTGTCTCCACCAGTACCGCAGCCATCCTCGCCGCCAAGCAGGCCACCACGACCATTCCCATTGTCATGGTGACGAATGTGGATCCCGTCGCGACGGGGATGGTCGAGAGCTTGGCCCGCCCAGGCGGGAATGTCACGGGGCTCACCAGACTCACCCGAGAATTAAGCGGGAAACGGCTGGAGCTGCTTCAGGAGGTGGTCCCGACCCTAGCGCGCGTCGGAGTCCTCTTGGATGCGGACGCTGCAGACTCGGAAACGGCTTTGAAAGAATACGAGGCGGCCGTGCGTGCGCTCAAGATCACCCTGCAAGCCGTGGAGGTACGCAGCTCGAACCCTGATTTCGAAGGGGCATTCCACGCAGCAGCTCAAGAGCGCGTGAGCGCGCTCATTACGCTCAGGGGTAGCCTGTCCCTAACGTACCGCAAGCAGATTGCCAACCTTGTCATACAGAACCGACTCCCTTCCATGTCCGAAGGCAGTGACTTCGTCGAGGCCGGCGGCCTCATGTCGTATGCCGCCAACAATGCGGAGAGTTTCACGCGTGCCGCCTATTACGTTGATAAACTTCTCAAAGGCGCCAAGGCGTCTGATTTGCCCATCGAACAGCCGATGACGTTCGAGCTGATGATCAATCTCCACGCTGCGAAGCAGATCGGTCTCACGATTCCGCCCCACGTGCTGGCGCGGGCGGATAAAGTCATTCAGTAATGTTCGATGGCCGATCCTTCGGCCGTGCTCAGGACAGGTTTCCAGAGGTGCTCCCGTGGTGAAGCCCTGACATGGCAGGGGAGCCGACGCCCAAGAGCCCCCACTCGTATCTCGCTCCGGCTATTGGGCGCGGCTCACCGTCAGCCTTGGGCGCTCAAACTCTCGTGGTCGAATCCATGCTCATCGGAGGTCATCCAAGATCATGGCCCTGGCGTCGCCTGGTATCGCCTCAGCCCTTGATGAGGGCTTAGACACGATCAAGCGATTCCTGTCCGACGCGTCGGCCCATGGCGCGGCGATCGTGTGTTTCCCGGAAGCCTATCTCCCAGGTCTGCGGGGACAGGATGTTGACGTATGGCCCTTTGATCAGACGCAGCAGGAACGGGCACTCCAGGCCGTGGCGCAGTGGGCGCGGACGTATGCGGTGGCCACGATCCACGGAATGGAACGGCTCACGGAGGCGGGCCGGCAGATTGTCGCCTGTGTCATTGATGTCCGGGGCCAGATGCAGGGATACCACACCAAGAACCCACTCGACCCGACCGAAGAGCAGTGTTATGTGCCCGGACATACCCGGCGACTCTTCGAGATCAACGGGATGACGTGTGGCGTGGTGATGTGCCATGAGGGCTGGCGCGATCCCGAGACGGTGCGATGGGCGGCAGTACGGGGCGCCACCATCGTCTTTCATCCCCACCACACGGGGAGTGATCAAGACGGTGTCCGTCTGACGCCGTGGGGCGCGGCCAGCGGGCCTTACGACGAGATGGCGATGATGTGTCGCAGCCTGGAGCACACGATCGACGTTGCCAGTGTCAATGATGCGTTGCGCTGCCAAGCATCGGCGACCAGTCTGATCGCCCCGTCAGGCCAGTGCCAGGCGTACGTACCGTATGGGCAAGAAGACGTATGGGTGCAGGCCATCAACGTCGAGGAAGCCACCGGGTTGCTCGCCACGTGATACGCGCCCGAGCGTTCTCAAGAATGCAGGTTGGCGTGAGCGCCCAACACCGCCTGCAGCCGACGCCGCTCCGCTGGCGCTTCGCGGCGCGGCTGACGCTGGCCGTGAGACGGTGTACCATACACGATGTCACGGCACTGGGCGAGGCCTCGCGAACCGGTGGCATTCCCCGCCAACTCAAGGACGTCGTGACGCTGTTGCTTCGGTCGGTGAATCATCCCGATTGGGGCATACTGCTGCCGCCTCAGGCGCGGTCCGTGTGCCTGAAGCGGATGTCGTATCCATGCGAGGAGGGGCGCCACAACCTGACACCCGCTCCTCGTCTCCTGGCGCAAGACGCGGACACGACCGTCACGGGTGAGACGGCAACTCTGCGGGGCGGTCGCACGGCACCGTCCCCATGTCCGCGGGCATGGAGACCTCAAGGATCTCCAGGTCATCCGAGGTGCGGATCTCGTTGTGGCGCATGCCGCCCGGGATGAACAGCGACCCACCCGCCTCAAGGCGCAGCCGCTCACCGGTCTCGAATTCCAGGTCGACCCAGCCCTTCAGGGCATAGACGAACTGGCCGTCGCAGACGTGATCATGCCACCCGGTCGGCTCCGTCATGCCGGTGATGGCCGACATCACTTGGGCGCGCATCGCGCCGTGGCTAGCGTCGGTGACGCCAAGGTCACGATAGGTGAAGAACGCCCGCCGTCCTAGGACGAACGGTGCGGTCTCCTTCGTGGCATGGCGGAGCTTCATGGCCGGCTTCTCTGTCGCGTGGACCGTTGCAGACATGTGGGACCTCCCCTAAACGTGCTGCGGATTGGAAGTAGACAGTTCGGCCATAGTACCGCATGTTTCCCCGCGTGCAAACCTGGCCATGACTGACGCTGGTGGTGAAGTCGCGGTGATCGATCGCCAACGCCCTGGGCGTGCGTGTCACCAGCGGAATGTACTCGGCCTCTCTGGCTTTCAAATGCCGTAGGCAAGACCGTTTGTCCACGCTTTTTTGAATGAACTAACAGCGTCAGTCATGGTCCGCTGAGGAAGCGGTGTCCGCGGGAACGGCTCATGCACGTTTGGGCCGAGCGCGGCGCCGACCCTGACGTCCGCGGCGTGCCGTCCCGAGCCGAGTGGCCACCTCTTTGGCTTGTTGGAGGTCATCATCGCTCGAACGCCAGAAGAGCAAGCCTCCGGAGATGCGTCGAATCGTCACAGGAACATTCACCTCACGGGCAACGCGGAGAATGCGGTTCTTCATGGTCGTCCGGCTGACTTCTTCTCCAAGCGGCATGCGGGCGGCGTGCGAGGACAACGACAGAATCTTTTTTCGAAGCGAGTCATACAGCACAGGGTCCATGCGCGGACCGCGTGACAGGCTCCGTGCGTCTTCCAACGGGATATCTTCAAACTGAATAGCAGGTACAGAGTCAGCCATGATCCATGCTCCTGTGATCGAGAAGAAGAGGTCCGCACGGCTCGGCATGTCGACTGGTTGCGCTTGCGTCACCGTTCGTGAGGTACCACGGGTGAAGACGGGTGGATGGCCAAAAAGAACGCCCCAGGCGCAACGGCCCAGGGCACGAGTGAGTTGGACTCCCTTGTAGCAAGGGTATGTCACAACTCGGCATATTCATTATAGAAACAGTCGACAGCGATTGCAAGGTGTGGGAATACGCGACGACGAACGGACGAGCGAGGAGGCGGAGGTCAGAATTTGCGGGGTTTGGGATGATACCACAGGACGATCGCGAGCAGCGCGAAAGCAACAACGAGACGGGATATGAGTAGCAGGCGAACAGATTTTTACGCTACAGGGTCGGTGATCAAAAAGGGTGTCAAAGACCTGAAGCGTTTAAGCATGTAAAATCAAGGCTTTTCTCCGGCATCCTGACTGATCAGCAAGGAAATCCTATTTGATCAGTCGCTCCTGAAAGCGCATTGATACCCCTGTACAGACCCTACAGACCTTGCATTTACCGTCAATAAATTCAATCGTATAGGTGTGTAGCGTGCATTTCTGTCCCGATGCTACTCACAGGCCTCCCTGAGTTTGACAGGAGTGCCTGCAACGGATGAAATGCAGCGCGCGCTGCTGCTTCCATGCATGGAAGTGCATGTAGTTCGGTGGTGGACATGAGGCCACTCTGTTACCAGGCTGGCGAGAAGATAGTTGCCTGGTTCTCGCTGTTACTGAAGATGGACATCTCGCCATCTTGGCTGAGCTTCAGAGCAACGCCGTCCTTCGACGCGAACAGGGCGGCGCGAGTTCGTGCACCCTCGGCGGTTGTATGCACGCCCTGCGTCTCGAAAATGCAACCGATTCCTCTCACGATGCCGTTCCCATCAATGACGATAGCGCCATCAAGTGACGCCGCATTACACACCAGTTGTGGAGAGAGCTTGCACAGTGGGCGGCCCACGAACAACCGTGAGTACAGAGCCTCGACTGGCGAGACGTTCGTTTGCTTGTTGCGGAGAAGACGTCGGATCATCTCCTCTGATGATGACACGACCAGTAAGGCTCCAAGCCGATCGTCGCGCAGCGTGAGTGCGATCGTCGTGATGTGCCGAGCCAGATGTCTGGGGAGTGCTTTATCCTTGCCGGTGCATACGCGCGTCAGCTCGGCGTGTAATTGATTGGAAAGACGCATTGCGGGATACATGCGCCAGCTTGCTGCGTCCCAGGAGAAACAGATACGGGCGCCCATCGCGACGAGTACTTCGCCCTGTCGTGTCAACATGGTGGTGACCGCTGCGTGATGGTATGAGTAGTTGAGAGTGGAGAACTGATCGAGCGGCCCAATGACGCGGTCGGAAACTGGGCCCGACGATGCAAAGTCGAGATCGATGACCTCGACGACCCCTCCATTGCTGAGACAGTGGAGTAACAGTGTACCACCTTTCAGCAGCACGGCAGATTTCTTGGAAGCGAGAAACTCACGGCCAAAATAGACGGCGTGCGCCTTCCGGTCGGGACGCCGGCGGGAAGGGCTGAAGCAGACCGCGAGCTCTGGGATGCGTCCCTCATAGCGTCGATGACTGAGTAGGCAAAGGGTAGATATCGCCTCTTCTAAGACGGCGGGATGAACGGTTCTCCGATGCGCCAGCCGAAGCGCATTGAGGATAACCCGTATCACGAGAGTGCCACCCACGTTACTCAGGAGAGTCGTTGCGACATCTGCTGATCCGGTGCATAGGAGAGAGGCCAGACAATCCGCGTGGATTTCGGCGAGCAACGCCGCCGACGCGTGCTCAAGCCAATCATCAGGGGAGATACCAGCAAGTTTGACATGAAGTGTGACAGAGTCGTTGAGATAGGGCAATTGCACGAGGGTCGGATCGTGGCCTGCCGCAGGTGGCGCGAGGTGATAGGTCGGCGCGACGTTGCCAAGCAGTTTCAGCAGATTCCAATGGAATGAGGCGGCGAGAGTCAGATACCCAAATCTGACCTGAGTGGAAGCATCTTGGTAGGTCGCATTAGCTTCAAACAGGTCGGCAAGCGGCTCATAATAGAGTAAATCATTCATCAGTTTCAGATCCCCATGAAAGCTTCGTGATCGCTCCTGCCTTGAGACTGATGGGTGAGCCGTCGATCATCGATGAGACGGCCGAATGTAGCCATGGGTTGATTTAGAGCCTATCCGAAAAGTTCAGCGGCCCGAAAGGTAATCCAGGCACACGCAAAATGCAGCCACGCGAGGTAGTTATCCACCTTCTTCTCCCAGCGGATGAGCAACCGCCGAAAACGGTTCATCCACGAGTGGGTACGCTCCACCACCCAGCGGCGTGCCCGGTAGCCCGGAATTTCACCCTTGGCCTGCCGTTCTTCACCACGGTGCCGAATATGAGCCGTATAGCCCCACGCCTCCAGCGTCTCACGCACCGCATCATCGTCGTACCCTTCGTCCAAACACAGGTGCTGCGGCCACATCACCGTCGGTTCGGGGCGCTTGACCATGAGGGCCTCCAAGGTGGCGTCGACCGGTTTCATCTCATGACGATTCGCGCCGTCCACGGCGACTCCGAGTGGAATGCCCTGGCCATCGGTCAGGACGCTCCGTTTGGTCCCGAGCTTCCCGCGATCGGTCGGGTTCTTGCCCACCTGTTTCCCCACCCAGCGGCGCCTTGGTCATCGCCCCATCCATCGCCTGCCATTCCCACTCGAGCCCTTTCAGCTCCTCGTACAGGAGCAACCCCGCCTGCCAGAGCCGCGCGAACACTCGGGCTGCCCGCCCTGCTTGAAAGCGGTCGTGGACCGTACTGGGAGCGCCGAGACGGCGCGGCAGGGCTTTCCATTGGCAGCCGGTACGCAACACATACAAGATGGCGGTCATCGCTTGCCGGTCGTCCATCCGGGGCCGGCCGTCCTTCTTCTTGGGTGTGGGCAGTGGCAGGACGCGCACCATCCGCTCCCAGAGAGCATCGGGAATCTAATAGTCAGGGCCAACTCCAAAAGCGTCCTCAGGCATCGTGGTTCCCTCCTGTCAGTCAATGGGGGGAACCCAATATATCGTGTTCATCACTTTTCGGAGAGACTCTTAGCTATCGCGGTAGGGATGCCAGTTACCCGGCCCCCCCCGCACCGATCCGGACGTGCGGCACGGCCGCCTACGGCTCTTCCCGTGGAGGCCTGGCGTCAACGCGCACACGCGGCAACGGCTGCCGGAGGCGCTGGGTGGGCAGCCCGCGGGGAATCAGCCCCGTGCATCGCCGCCCGTGCCGGCGGGGCTTCTGCCGGCGGCGGCAGAGCGGCCGCCGCCAGCGCCGAAGCACCCGCCGCCGGCAGGGGCCCAGG
>JBKPCR010000440.1:0-5133 GCA_046727435.1 bacterium
AGTGTCCTCATTCCAAGTCCCCGCCAGCGCATCGAGATCATGATACGTCGGGAGCTCTGCCCGGCGGCGCTCCCACGCCAGACCGCGTTGCAGGAGCTGCCCAGCGACCGTCTCAACACTTACTCCCTGCCGTCCGGCTTCTTCAACGAGCCAGCGAGCGGTGGCGTCATCGACATCGTGAATCATGATCGTCCTCGGCATAGTTCTCCCTTACGTATGCGGCCTCGCGATCGGCGTATTTGCGCGGCCCCCGAGCCGGTCATGACAGATGGGATACTTCCCTGGGGACGGAACGCCCCAGTTGACTCAGTGCGATACGCCAGCCATGTCTTCTACTCCATGCGTTATGCCCCTCCACTCCTGTCTCAGACTTTACGCATGAGTATGTGGCATCGTCTGCGGGAAATCAACACGTAAAGGATGCGATGGCGGGTCCGCAAACACTGTTAGGGGGGAACGTCTAGGTTTTTTGACCTCACGGGACCACGCACCTACGGGCAGACCCGCGGCGTGATGCCCTTCTCCTGCGCATATTTGGCCGCCGACGCTTCCACCAGGGGCCGCACCAGCGCCTGATCCGTCGCCATCCACTCGGTGATGACGGTCCACTGCGTGCCGTCCCACTGCCGGAACTGCACGCTGCCGCCCCCCTCATGATCGCGGCACGAGAGGGTGATCGGTGAGAACAGTCCCTCCGCCTCCAGCTCCTTGAGCGACGCGGCCGTGACAAGCACGGCGTCCAACACGCCCAGATCCAACGATCCGTGCCGATGCTACGCAAGATGACCCAGTCGGGCTGGGCGACCTTCACCCTCAGCCAAGTCGCCTTCTGGTCGAGCCCCGGCGGTTGCACGGCTAGGTGTGTCGATCACGACATACCAATAAAACAAAGCGCCCTAACCCACCGGACCAGTCTCTATGGCTGGCCCATAAACCCGCAAGAAAGTAAGGTTATCCTCCTATGGTTACCCCCGTCTCACAACCCGCTCTCCCTTGTATCTCTGGTATCTCTGCCGATGATCCTTATTACTTGATTGTCCGCTGTCTTGACTCTGCCGTTGATGGTCAGCTCCGCAGCCTGGCCCGTTTATCGGGCGGTTGCCGCCTAGACTTTCTAACCTACCGCTTTCCCTATGAAGTTGTTTGTCGTCTGGCCGGGCGACAACAGCGGGGGGAGCGTTTTGAGATCAATCCCGATACCGACACTGAAACAACTTCTGCATCAGAGGAATAACCCGTGCCGCGCCGCTGCCACGCATGTCATACCATGATCGATGACGATCGACTAGTAGTCTGCCCGAACCCACGGTGCCGCTCACCAGTCAGTGGTACTACTCTGGCATTGCCATTAACTAAGGATCAAATAGACCAGCTTGCAGCTCAGCTATGAGGACCCGTGACCTTGAGGATTCTGAAGAGTGGTTGGACATGGTTAGGTGTCTTCTCGTTAGCTCTCGCACTTTTTGGAGCAAGTTACCCAACGCTCAGGGCCAAAGTCGAAGAAATGGTGACGAGCCAGATTGCCCAGAGATTTGCAGACCCCCCGCATCCGTGAGACATTCCAGGAAGTCGCAAACGCAAAGGCAAGAGAGCTATTACTGAACGAAATACAGCCAGCGGTCGACCGGTTTCGAGCTGATTTACAAAATGTGGCTGGAAGGTAGTGTAATAAAAATAGACAAAAACATCACTAACGATATACTGATAAAGAGATGTCTGATCCAGATTGGAGAGTTCTGGCTGAATCGTCATTGCTACTGGGGGGTCGAAAAGAAAAGGCATTCCTGATATTCTCTTAAAAGTTGCACGTACAGACAAGGATCTCGATGTTGTCGCCTTGGCGGTAATGTCATTTCGTACTATCACAAGAGTTCGAATTAAAGGTACTGAACCGTTTATTCTGGATAAACGATGGGATGTTAGTGCTATATTTGATATTGATGGGCTTGAACAATGGTGGCAAGAACACTCCTCAGAGGTAAATGAGCGATTAGCAGATATGAAATAGTGTGCTTGTTTGGGCGATGGCTAGTGGCTCCTGCCTTGCCCTCTGACGTAACCCCACCCCCTGCCTACCTCGCCGTGTGCAATGAGTTGTGATCCACTACTACATGAGCTGTCCTTAGGTGGGTGATCTGCTTCTTGTGGGGAAGCATCTAAGACCCCTAACCCTTGTTTCATGAAAGACGGAGGAGGACCTACTACAGAGGATTGACCTGCTGGGTGCCAATTGGGGTTCCCAAATTGTCGAATATAAGAACTAATAAATGAAATTATGGTGGGATTGCTATGTTCTGTAGAAAGTCGAGAAAGTATCTCTTCGCGTGACAGGCCAACTTGCTTTTTAAGATCAGCCATCTGGCTCTCTAGGTTCGCTTTTTCCTGAGTAAGCTGTGTAAATGCCATTAAATGGCTTTGCCCCCTCAATTCTAGCTCTTGTATGGCACTATCCATTTCTTCAATTTTTTGCTTGAGATGGTCATTGTATTCTCCAAGTCCAAGCTTTATTTCTTGAACGTATTCTCGGAGCTTTGTTGGATTGAGTTCTTGAAGGCTCTTGATTTGACGTTCAAGAAAAACAATCTGCGCATTCTTCGCTTTAATAAGTTCGGTATGAGTATTGGTAAGATTGGTAATCTGAGATTGAAGACTGGCTATTTGGGCGTCCTTTGCCGCGCCGAACTCCTTCGACCACCAGAGCTTTGCGGCCCACGCCAGAATTGCTGCGATTGTAGCTGCTAACGTCGTAAGCATAGGAAGAAGGCTCGACAGATACCCCCACCACCCCGGATCAGGCACGGTCATAATCTCCACGAGCATAAGGAATTAGAGTTTATCCCGATTAAGCTGTAAATGCCTGCAGAGCAAAGTGAAATCGGTATTACGGTGGAAGGGTCGTAAGCCTCTGTGCTCCATGGCATCAGAGGCCTGGGAAGCTTAAATCGAGATAACCTCCATTGAGCTATAGGTAATTTCCATCAATATACCAGACAAGCTTTCTACAGTCCCACCAAACTCCCCAGGCTGCCCCACAATCAAACCGAATGGTGGGGGATACCAACCCTTACCCACCTATCACATGGACAGCGAGGGCATCCGCCTAGAATTGGATAGCCTGTCAGTGCAGGACGAGTGAGCTGGGACGTACAGACTGGGATTTATGGTAGCGCGTCGGGTGCATGTATATGTTAGGAGGAAACTCGGCTTACAGAGCGATACCACTATATTTTGACCAGGTACCTGGGGCCATCCCTATTAGGGAAATTTGGCTACCCCATCCCCTCCGGCTGGGATTGATTGTGTGTGCCTGGACATGCCCCGCTACGCCGCCCAGGGAGGCCGCCGGATGGGACCCGTCCAGCTAGGAGGGCCGCAGGCCCCGCCTAGCAGGTCGGCAGGCAGCAGGGGGACCAGGGTAGGCTCAGTGAATACTTCTGCTGTGATGTCCATTCACACTCTTGCCGTGATGTCCATACATTCGGCACAGAGTGCAAATTTCGTCCAGATAATAGGTATTCCCTCCCCTGGGCTGGGCATCCTTCGGTAGTTCCGAGGGAGCCGTCACGAGACCACACTTGTAATTAACCAGCCTTCTGAGTGGCATAGCTCCTGCTTTCTTGTGAACAGCCTACTATCTCATAACACCTATGCTATCTCATGATACACTTATTACTCAGATAATGCCGCTGACTGCCTCGAAGTCGGACGACTAATTATTGCCAGTGAGCATCTCTACAACCCTCGTGGGTTATAGCTCTCTATGCCATGCTTGCCTTCTGGCAGCCTCCAGGCTGCACGTTCTCTCCGCTGCCCTACATCCCCTCGCGCATCGGCCCCTGCCCTCTCCTGCGGTAATGGCCTGTATATGAAACGTTCACGGAGCAATGGATTCTCCTCACAAGCGACAAGGATTTTGGGGAAAAAGTCTATCGCGAGCGCCATAGGCACCCAGGCATGATACTCCTCCGCCTCGCAGACGAGCGGGCGGTCAACAAGGTTGAGGCGATCCGGCGCTTGCTCGCAGAGTACGCAGCACAACTGGCCGACCGGTTTGTGGTGGTCACAGAGACACAGGTGCGTATTGCGCGCTCGTAGCTGGTTTCTCCCGCACTGAATTCCGATGGCTTTGCAGATGGAGCAAAGATATGAGCCAGCGGCATAGCGAAGCGGCCTTTGAAACCGTCATCGAAACCCATCTTCTGGCCAACGGCTATGCGACCGTGAACCGGGACGGTTTCGACCGCGAGCGGGCGATCTTTCCCGAGACCGTGCTGGCCTTCATTCGCGCCACCCAGCCGAAGGAGTGGGCCAGGCTGGAGGCGCTGCATGGGAAGAAGACTGGCGAGCAGATCCTCGATGGCTCGTATTGCCTCTTCAGGGCGCCTGTCACCGGCACGCGGCAGGGCAAAATTGTGCTCGTGCAACTGCACGACAGCATCGATCCCGACAACGGCGAGCGCTATACCGTCAAGCGGTACCTGAGCGAGAAGGTCACAGATGGCGACTCCTGGCGTCACGTCCGCGTCACCCTGAAGCCCATCAACCCGGACTTCGAGCCTATTGAGCTCACAGGCGCAGAGGATAGCGAGCTACAGGTCGTGGCCGAGTTCGTCGAGGTGCTTGGGGGTGGATCGTTGACACTGACACAGCGAGGCCCGTGAGTGTCTCGGTGGGCGTTGGTCGTGGTGCCCATGGCGGAGACCGTCAGCTTGACATGGGAATTCCCGGTCTCGTAAGATGCCGGCGGTGTTCCATGATCAAGCCGCCACACAGCAATGGAGGTGCATGATGCCATTCGGAGGCCATGACTGGCTGGCGTTAACCCCGGAACCGACCCTGGAGCCGGAGCTCCCTATCTGCGATCCCCATCACCACTTTTGGGACTGTCGCACCGAGCGCATGCCCTATCAACGGTATCTGCTCCACGAGCTGGCCGCCGATATTCACAGCGGCCACCACGTGCGTTCCACCGTGTTTATCGAAGCACGCGCCATGTACCGGGCGGACGGACCGGAGGAGATGCGTCCCGTGGGGGAAGTCGAATTCGTCCAGGGCCTGGCCGCGGCCAGCGCCAGCGGCATATACGGCCCGGGCCGAGCAGCCGCTGCCATCGTCGGTCACGCCAACCTGAAC
>JBKPCR010000441.1:0-14489 GCA_046727435.1 bacterium
ACAGGCGCTGCAGCGCGCAGCTGCATTCCAGCGCTGAGCCGCTGGCGCTCCAGCTTGTACCCCGGCAGTCGCCCAGGCGCCAAGACGGCGTGACCAGGCATGGAAGCGACTCTATGAGACGCCTTCGCGGCTATCGGGTCGAGATCATCTCAGAGGAGCGATTGTCCCATGCCTGAGCGCCCTCCCCCACAACGTGGCCGCGGCGCCCCTATCAATCCTCCAAATCGATTTGAGCCACTTTGGTACAGCCGCGATCCGGAGTGGAACGATCTGGAAGACCCTGCTCTCGAGACACAAT
Source organism: bacterium (assembly GCA_046727435.1). Classification (GTDB taxonomy): domain Bacteria; phylum Tectomicrobia; class Entotheonellia; order J063; family CAVPRW01; genus CAVPRW01. The sequence continues at coordinate 299 of JBKPCR010000441.1, forward strand.
TCTTTAGAGACACGTCGCGTTCGATAATCACCTACAACGACAGCCCTGATGTCGGCTTCGACGCTAGCATCAACCCCTATCGAGGTTGTGAGCATGGATGCATATACTGTTATGCCCGTCCAACCCACGAATATTTGGGATTCTCCGCCGGCCTCGATTTCGAGTCCAAGATCTTGGTGAAGGAAGATGCGCCCGAGCTATTGCGGCGAGAGCTATCCTCGCCGCGCTGGAAACCGCAGGTGCTAGCCATCAGCGGCGTCACCGATTCGTACCAGCCCATCGAGCGTCGGCTGCAGTTGACGCGGCGTTGTCTACAAGTGCTCGCTGAATTCCGCAATCCCGTGGTGGTCATCACCAAGAATCATCTCGTGACACGGGATGTAGACGTATTGGGCGAGCTGGCACGGTACGAGGCGGTGCGCGTCTTTCTCTCCATCACGACACTAGATGGCAGTCTGAGCCGCGTTATGGAGCCGCGCGCGTCGCATCCGACACGGCGACTCGCGGCCATCGAGGCGTTATCGCAGGCCGGTGTGCAGACCGGCGTGCTGGTGGCGCCGGTAATCCCGGGCCTGACCGATCACGAGTTGCCGTCGATCCTCGCTGCCGCGGTGCAGGCTGGAGCCAAAGTCGCTGGCTATGTCACGCTACGACTGCCGCACGGGGTGGGACCGCTCTTCGAGCAGTGGCTGGGTCAGCACTTACCCGATCGCAAAGATAAAGTGCTGCACCGGATTCGCGCGATTCGTGGCGGCAAACTTAATGATCCTCGCTTTAACTCACGGATGCGCGGGGAAGGTATTTTCGCTGAGCAGATCCGATCGCTGTTCGCGCTCGCCTGTCGCAAGGCAGGTATCGACGGGCGCGGTCCAACACTTTCCACCGCTGCCTTTCGCATTCCGTCGGACACTCAACTGTCGCTATTTGAATAGCCCCGCAGGGGGGTAGGCCCCAGCCCTCTCCTCTCCATATTGCCTCCCCCAGGCTGTCCTCGGTCACTGGTCGACGACATTCGTAGTTTGGCGCTGCTCAACGATCCGAAGCACATGCAACGGCGACTCGATCGCTCTGTCCGCTTAGCCTTAAATCCCTCGCACCAACGTCTCGCGCGTGGGACAGGTACTACCTTTGGAAAGCAGACACGGTATAAGTAGGACGCTGAAGCGACGCTTCAAGCTCGACGACGACGGCATTGCAACCTTGAAGCAGGAGATCATGGAGGGCTAACCTCTGGTCGTCGAGGTAGCAGTTGGATTTGCCCGTCCCGGTACGGAATGACTGGATGGAAATGATCTTGGCCATAGTTGTCTTCCCAGGGTGTTACAGGTCCATCCTGATGCGGAAATTGACTCCCGCTGCTGAGTCCCGGACCATGATGGGGTATTGACGTGATGCGGATGGGCCGTCCACCAGGATGATTTTCACCTGGCACTCGTTGCCAGTGACAGGCAACACGGCCTGCCCATTCGACCGTTACCTTGGGCACCGGCCTACTCGCTCATCAGAAAGATGAGCGGTCGCACGTCATCTTCTGTCCACTCCCAGTACTTGACCAGGATCCGGTACACTATGATACCCGTCTCGCCCTCGCCAAACAGCAGGTAAGACAGGGCCTGCCCGATCATGCTTTTCCGGGTGAGCCCGAGGAACAGAGACGTAGGGTTGATCAGTTCGCTCAAGTATGCAATGGTGTTGGCAAGGGCTACCGCTCCCTCAACCTCAATGACGTAGTCTTCACCCTCGACCAATCTATTCATAATATGGTCCATCAAGGCACGGTGTCCTGTCGCCAGTCGTACGCGGAGGCAAAGGCCGCTGAGAAACTCGCTGCGATCGTCGTGCAGCGTGACATGCAGGAAAGCCAGTGGGTCTTTGATCTTATAATGGGTGCGAATCTCCTTTGTTTTGCGGGCGAGGGTGTAGGGGGTATTCCTGGCCAGCGGGATCAGGCAGACTTTCTTGCCGCACAGGTGGCGCCAGAGTTCGGCTGAGCTGTCATCGGCGAGGGTCACGTATTCGACCCGCAACTCGGTGGCTCGCTGCCAGCGGGAAAGTGCGCTCACCACCAGGATGCCCAACACGAAGAACGCGGCAATGATCACTCCGTCTGGCCTTCCATGCACGTTGTCGACCAGGGTGTAGGTGAAGATCCCCGCCACGCCCCAGAAGTAGAGATTCAGCCACCTCGCCCGCCACGAGCGTGCCGCACGGGCTTCACGCCCCAGCGCCAGCGCCACGGCCACAGTCGCAGAGAGAATCAGCACCAGGACGCCGGTGGCGTAGGCGCCTCCTTGGGCCTCCACATTCGCCCCAAAGATCCAGGTCAGCAGCAGATCGATGGCCAGCAACACCAGCACCAGTGGACGGTTAAAGCTTACCCACGCAGGGGCCATGCCGAAGCGCGGCAGGTAGCGTGGGATCAGATTGAGCATGCCCGCCATGGCTGACGCTCCGGCGAACCACAGAATTGCGATGGTCGAGATGTCGTAGACGGTCCCAAACGCGTCGCCGAGCAGCCGATGACTCAGGTAGGCCAATGCCCGGCCAGCCGCAGGCCCGCCTTCGGCATACTCGGCTGGTGAGATCAGGAGGGTCGTCGTAAAGCTCGAGGTCAGCAGGAGAACGCTCATCAACACTGCCGCTGAGGTCAGCAGTCGGCAGCTCGCTCGAATGCGGCCGATGGGCCTGCCAACGTCTCCAGGGTTCCCCCTCACCAAGGGCATCACTGACACGCCTGTCTCGAATCCACTCAGGCCAAGGGCAAGCTTGGGAAAGGTCAGCCCTGCCAACAGCAGAAGCATCGTCCAGTCGCCGTGCCGGAGGAGGTCCCATCGCCACGCCAAGAGCAGTTCGGGGTGTCGGCCGATCTCCAGGAAGCTGCGGCCGATCACGATCAGGTTCAGCAGGATATAAGGCACGCCGACGGCCAGCCCAACCCCAACGGCCTCCGAAAACCCTTTGAGAAAGACGACGGCCAGCAGGGTCAGCAGAAGGAGCGTGATGGAGAGTTGATAGCCTGTGAGATATGGTGCCAAGAATGGGTTGTGGACCATGTGCTCGGCGGCGTCGGAGGCGGAGAGCGTCATGGTGATCACAAAGTCGGTGCTCGCAAAGCCGAGCAGGATCAAGACAAACAGTTTGCCCCACCACCCGGGCAGGAGCTTCTCGAGCATGGCGATGGAGCCTTGCCCGGTAAACGAGCGTTGCGCGACCTGGACGTAGACCGGCAACGCACCGCCGAGCGTGACTAGGACGAGAAGCAGGGTCGCCAGCGGTGAGAGCGCCCCTGCGGCCAGTAGCGCGATACCAGGTTGGTAGCCGAGGGTGGAGAAGTAGTCGACGCCCGTAAGCCACAACACGGAGTACCATGGATACGTTTGTGTCCCGTGGCGTTCATCAGCAGGGGCGCCCCTAACCAACCAACGGCCCAGCGTTCCCTTGGGCGGCATCATCTCGGGAACTGCTAGCAGGGGAAGCGTCAAGGACTCTGAGGCGTCTGTTTGTAGCATCACGTGTCGCTCCCGTCGCTAGGCCATGCCTCCTAGTAGTGTGATGCGATAGGCCATGCCGGCAAGCCGTAATATGCCTTGCTCTGGGGCAACGCCAGGGATACCCCTCCCATGGTGATACACACGCCAACCGACCCCCCTAGGCATAGATGCCACGCATGCGCAGGGCGCTTGCCACCTTGTCGATGGCCAGCACATATGCCCCGATGCGTAATGACACGTCGTATCTCTCCGCTGCATCGTAGACCTGGTCAAACGCTGAGCGCATGATGTGATCCAGTCGCTCGTTCACCAGGTCCAAGGGCCAAAAGTACCCCTGGCGATCCTGGACCCACTCAAAGTATGACACCGTCACCCCGCCGGCGTTGGCGAGGATGTCAGGGATGATCAGCACCCCCTTTTTGTTCAGAATTCTGTCGGCCTCAGGGGTGGTAGGTCCATTCGCCCCCTCTGCAATGATTCTTGCCTGGATGCGGGCGGCGTTTTGGCCAGTGACCTGACTTTCCTTAGCGGCGGGGACCAGCACATCCACGGCCAGGGTGAGCAGCTCGTCGTTGGTGATGCGCTCGGCATTCGGATATCCCTCAAGCGAGCTCTTGTGCTGAGCGGCATACGCCATCACGGCCTCGATATCGAGGCCGTTCCTGTCCCAATAGCCACCCGAGACGTCGCTGACAGCAACGACTTTACAACCCTGTTCATGCAAAAGCTTGGCAGTTACGGAGCCGACGTTGCCGAAGCCCTGTACAGCTACGGTGCACTGCCTGGCATCCAGACCGAGGCGTTCCATGGCCGCGAGAGTTACCCTCATGACCCCTCGACCCGTGGCTTCCAGGCGTCCTCGCGAGCCTCCCAGCATGATGGGTTTGCCCGTGACCACGGCGTTTTCCGTGCGGCGGGCATAGCTGGAGTAGGTATCCAGGATCCAGGCCATGACTTGCTCATTGGTATTCATGTCGGGAGCTGGGATGTCCTTATCGGGCCCGAACACGTCGATCAGGTTGGCGGTATAGCGTCGCGTTAGGCGTTCAAGTTCGCTCGGGCTCATCTCCCGCGGGTTACAGCGCACCGCGCCTTTGGCGCCACCGAACGGAATCCCGACGACGGCGCATTTCCAGGTCATCCATGCCGCCAAGGCCTTGACTTCGTCGAGGGTCACATCGGGGGCATAGCGGAGACCGCCCTTGCCGGGCCCAAGGACTTCACTATGGAGAACACGGATCCCTTCAAAGACTTCCAGGTGTCCGTCATCCATAATGACCGGGACAGCGGTGATGTGAATCCGCGTCGGGGTCTTGAGGTATTTGTAAAGGCCTGGATCTAATTGCAGAATGTTCGCGGCATAGTCGAACCGCTCCATCATGGATTGGAACGGGTTCTCTTGGTCAAAAATGGGGGCCGGCTCCTGGTATACCGCCGGTTGATACACATCCAGGAGTTGCCAGATGTCCCGAGGAAGCTCGCGTCCCCGTCTGGGGGCAAGGCGAATTCGATAGCATGAGTCGCCTGCCACTTCCGTCTCCCGCACAAAGCCTTGCTCCACCAGCGTGTCTAGCATGGTGCGGACTACTGCCTCATCCTGGCCGGTGTGCGCCACCACTTGGGCGAAGCGTACCTCGTTCTGGCGCGTGATCCAGTTGACGAGCTGCCGCAGGGGGTCGGGCAGCGCCACAATAGCGGCCATACTGCCCCCGGCGGTTTTCTCCTGCGCCTCGCTGTCTGCCGACAATCGGTCGAAGAGCTCCTTGTGCATCTTTGCCTCCCCCAGTCCTGAGGTCCTCGCCTGCGTGACGCGTGCCTGCGCACCTCCTGGGCGCGGCCCCAGGGGTGGTGCATGGCCCACGCCTATGCCATCAACGTCGCCGCTACCTGTTTGAGCTCGGCCGTCACCGGATGGTCCGGGTAGCGCAGGGCAAAGATGCCTGCGCTGGCCAAGGCCATCATCTCTTCGGCGTGGGGCAGCACGGCGACCACTTCGCAATGGTAGGTCCGTTCCACCCGCGCTTTGACGTCGGCGATGTCGAAGACCGAGGGGACCTTGTTGACGATCAGCACCAGGCGTGGCACATCGAGTTTACGCGCCACTTCCACCGTCACGCCCGTGCCCTGATAGTCCTGCTGGTCGGGGCGCAGGATGATCCCCAGCGCGTCGGAGATGGCGATCGAGAGGAGCGTTTCCTCGTTCAGGCCGGGGTGAGTGTCGATCATCAGCACATCCAATCCCAACCCCTTGACCAGTTCGTGGAAGCCGTCGTTGAGCAAGCTCACGTCGTAGCCCTCGCGCAGCACGCGCACAATCTCACCCGCTTTGATGCTGGAGGGGATGAGAAAGATCTGCCCTTTGATCGCTGCACTCAGGCGCGCTGTCACGTCATAGGCCGTCTGCGTGATGTCGCAATTGCCCCACAGATAATCGTTGAGCGCGTGGTGAATCTCTGCCTCGTCCATGCCGAACAGGACGTGAATGCCCGGCGATTGGACGTCGGTGTCGATCACGCCGACGCGCCGCCCCTCGGCCGCCAGCAGCGTGGCGATGTTGGCGGCGATATTGGATTTGCCCGTCCCGCCCCGGAAGGAGTGGATGGAAATGATCCTAGACATAGGCTGCTCTCCTATTTGAGCTCCTTTATTCGCAGTTAATGAACATGTTTCGGCAGGGTGATAATAAACTCCGTATGCTCTCCCTCTGCTGTTTCCACGTTGAGCTGTCCTTTGTGCTCCTGCACAACGATATCGTAACTGATAGAGAGGCCCAGACCGGTCCCTGCTCCTGCCGGTTTTGTGGTAAAAAAGGGATGGAAGATTTTATCACGCACCTCCGGCGGAATGCCGTTGCCGTTATCGCGTATGCGTATTTCCACCCTGTCGCCTAGGTTGATCGTGCGCATGGAAAGCGTGGGGGAAAAGCCCTCTCCCATGGCTTTTCGCTTGGTATGGACCGCATAGCAGGCGTTGTTGATGACATTGAGAAACACCCGGCCGATGTCTTGCGGCACGACATCAGCCAGGCCAACGGAAGGGTCATAGTCCGTTTTGATACTGATGTTGAAGGAAACGTCCTGGGCACGCATCCCGTGATACGCCAGATTGACATATTCCCCCAGCAATGTGTTGATATCAGTTAGCTCCCGCTCACCGGATTTTCCACTCGAATGCAAAAGCATGCTGTTAACAATACGGTCCGCCCGCTTGCCATGCTCATTTATTTTTTGAACATTTTGTTCAAGGTCGTATATAATAACTTCGATATGTGCAAGGGTTTCAGAATCCAGGCGATCTTTCTGCTTTGCAATGTCTTCACGCAGCTCTTGAGTTAACTCTGCAGAAAGTTCTGCAAAATTGTTGACAAAGTTTAAGGGATTGCGAATCTCATGGGCGATGCCTGCCGTTAACGCGCCCAGAGAGGCCAGTTTCTGTTGCATGATAATCTGGTCTTGCATGTCTCGAAGCCGTTGCAGGGCTTGTTCCAGCTCATCGTTTTTTGCTTGTAATTCCCGCGTTCTCTCTTCCACTTGACGTTCTAGGGTCCGGCTGTAGTCCGCTAACAACTTCTCTGCCCGCTTGCGCTCGGTGATATCGTTGAACGTGACGACCGCGCCAACGATTTCGCCGCCTTCGTGAATGGGGGTGCTTATGTAGTCGATCGGGAAATTCGTCCCATCCTCTCGCCAGAACACTTCGTCTGTCGTACGATGCACGATCCCATCTGTCAGCGCTGCATAGCTTGGACACGCTTCCCGAGGGTACGGCGTTCCGTCCAGCCTCGAGTGGTGCAGCATGTCGTGCACAGGCCGGCCGATCAGTTCCTCGACGGCATACCCGGTCATTCTCGCCGCAGCCGGATTCACAAAGGTCGCCTTGCCATGCCGGTCTAACCCACAGATCCCTTCGCCCGCCGATTCTAAAATTAGGGTCTCGTGACGCGTCAGCCGTGCAAGTGACTCGGCCATTTCGTCAAAGGCCCGGGCCAGTTGGCCCAGTTCCCCCTGCCCGTAAGGCAGCCCCGTGCGAGCGCTCAGCTCGCCAGCACCCAGCCGCTTCGTCGCGCTCATCAGGGCATTCACTGGGCTCAGGATGAACAGGTCAGCGCCAACCCATGCCGCCACCAGCACCAGGACGCCAACGACCCCTAGCCCAGCGAGGTTGCGGGCAAGAATGCGGTCGGCCTCGGCAAAAGCGACTGCTCGAGGGATGCCGATGCTCACGTACACGTCTCCGGCCCCCTGCGCACCGCGCAGCGGCGTGAAGGTAAAGAGGCGCGGGACACCGTCCACGTCGGGCGCCTCTCTCACGCCCTCGCGCTGAGCCAGAATGGTCTGCACGATAGACGCCTCGGGCAGAAATTGCCCGATCCATGTCTCCGGGTCGGGATAGCGGGCCAAGATTACCCCTTGGCGGTCGATCACGGTGAACGTCGAACCGCTGGGCAAGCGCGCTTCGGCCGCGAGTCGATTGAGCCAGGCCAAATCCAGCGCAGCAACGACCACCGCCTGCACTCGGTCCGCCTCGTCGAGGACGGGATAGCCGAAATTGATCGAGGCCTTGCGAGTGACGCGCCCGAGTTGGTACTCGCCGACGGCGAAGTCGTGGGTCTCGACGGCGCGTCGAAAATAGAGCCGATCGGCTGCGCTGACTGGGCCGGAGAGCGGGAGGGCACTGCAGAACGTCTCCCCATCCGGTTCCACCGCTGCGAGGTTGGCATAGCGCGGATATTGTTTCAGCAGCTCGGCGAAGAGTGAGCTGCACGCGGCTGGGTCGCGGCCGCGCACGGCGGGGAGTTGCGCTAGGGCGATGAGGAGCTGGCGCGCCCCCTCAGTCAATTGTCCTTGATCGGTGGCGGCGATCCATGCCAGTCGCAGCGCCTGTTCCTGCACCTCCCCAGCGGCCAGCCGCCGCTGTTCCGAGGCCGTGTAGAGGATTAGGCCCAACGCCGGGACGACGGCGAGGAGGACGAGCAATAACAGGCGGACGCGAAGACTCGAAAACGACAATCGTCGCATGGGTTCACCCTCACGGCCCACCGGCGGTAGCGGCCAGCCTGGGAAGACTCATCGAGCTTTGCCCCCACGGTGAAGCTCAGAACCACCCCGAGCGCTTGAAGTAGACATAGAGGGATCCGCAGGCCACAAGCATCCCGCCTAGCACCAACGGGTAGCCAAAGGACCACCTGAGCTCGGGCATGAAATCGAAGTTCATGCCGTACAGGCCGGCGATCATGGTTGGCACCGCAATAATCCCGGCCCACCCCGCCAGCTTTTTCATCACCTCGTTCTGCCCGACCGCGATCAGCGACAGGTTGGCCTCCAGCGCGGTAGTCAGCAGCTCGCGTAGGGTGTCTACCATCTCATTAATGCGGATCACGTGGTCGTAGACGTCGCGGAAGTAAGGTCGGGTATCCTCCGGGATCAGCTCGAGGTCGAAGCGCATCAAACGGTTACACATGTCAACCAGCGGCGAGACGGCCCGCTTGACTTCGAGCAGCTGTCGCTTGAGCTGGTAGATCCGATGCGTGGTCTCGCGACTAAACGCTTCACCGAAGATCTCCGCCTCGAGCGCCTCGAGCTCGTCTTCCAGGACATCAACGATCGGGAAGTACTGATCGACGATGAAGTCCATCAACGCATAGAGCGCGAACCCGGGGCCCTTACAGAGCAGCTGCGGGGTGGTTTCGCAGCGCGACCGTACCTCGGCATAGGAGAGCGACGACCCGTGCCGCACCGAGACGACGTACCTAGCGCCGACGAAGATATGGGTTTCGCCGAAATCGATTCGCCCTTGCTCGCGATTCATCTGCGCGGTGCGCAGCACGACGAAGAGCGACTCGCCGTACCACTCGATCTTTGGCCGTTGGTGGGCGCGATGAGCGTCCTCGATCGCAAGATCGTGCAGGCCAAACTCCTGCTGGACCTGTCGCAGCAGGTCCTCCTTCGGCTCGTGTAGCCCAATCCAGATGAAGCGGTCTGTCTGCTTGAGCACCTCGCCGATGTCCTTCACCTCGACGTCTGCGACCCGCCGCCCACCTGTGTAGGCTGCACAGTTGACGACCCCGCTCATGTTTGTTCTCCTTCGCCCGTCTGTTCAGCTGCTCTGGAGCGTAACGCGTGCGCCCGTTGCTGCAAACGGCGAAAATAGTCGCTCTCGGTGACCTCTGCCACCAGGCGCGCCTTCCTGGCCTCGTCGATCTTGATGCGGAGCTCCTGCACCTCTTGTTTCAGGCGTTGCTCACGGGCATAGACCTTGCGCGCCATCTGTTGGAAGACCCGCCCCAAGCGCCCCAGTTCGCCGCCGCACTCGGCGACGACATCCAGGCTTGCGACATCGAACTCGCCGGCCTCGATGGCCGCCGCCGTGTCCGTGAGACGCGCGACTTGCTGCAGGTAGTGCTGCACATGGTGCAGGGTGCGGTTGATGGTGATTTCTAAATCCTGAAAATCTATGGGTTTGGTTATGAAGTCATAGGCGCCGCGATTCATCGCCCCCCTGATGTTAGCCATATCGCCGTAAGCAGAGATGATCACGGCCCTGAGGACGGGATTAAGGTCATCGAGTTTCTCTACCAGCGTGAGGCCATCCATTTCGGGCATGTTGATGTCGGCCAGTACGAGGTCGATCTGCGGGTCTGTTTGCAACTTTTCCAGCGCGTCTACTCCATTGCGAGCAAAGACAAATTCGAACTCTTTGTCGCGAATTTGTTTGCGAAATTTCTGGCGAATCAGGAGCTCCAAATCGGGCTCGTCATCCACCACCAATATTTTGGCGGGCATATGTGACTCCTTACGTGTGCGGCAGTTCCAGGCCGCCTTGCACGAACCGTATAGCCCATCGATGTCGCTGGGGGCGGTGAGCTCGCTCCGGTGGAAGGCTGGCAAGATCGAAAGCTGCTATCGGTGGGCGTGGTCCTACGCCGTTGGCCGCTGCTTTTCGCGTCCCGTCGAATGCTCAACTGTCGCTATTTGAGTAATCCTGCTGCGGCATTCGGGGAAACCTTCGCCCCAGGTCGTCATGCAATGCACTCGGGGCCATCCTGCTCTCACCTGCCAGGGTGGTGTTGCGCATCCAAAGATGCCGCTCTCCATGAGAGACCATGCAGAAACGTCGCGACTTCCGGTGGTATGGAGGTGAAGCGGACCGCAAACGAGGCGCGCCTATCTGTTGGTGTCCCCACAATCTTCCCGTAGAGGTCGCCAGCGATCTCTTCTCCTGTGGCGCCTATGAGCCGTATTTTGATATCACTCAGCGGGGAAACGGGATGTTCCGAGCGTACTTCTCCCCCCTTGACTGATAGCTGCACGAAAGCACCCGTGCACACGGTACCACCAACATGCTTCCCTTCCAGTACGGTATACCATAGGGGTATCTCTGTATGGAGAGGAAGGAACATCGCTTCGCGCTCCGGCAGAAACAGATTGTACTCCCCACCAATACCTCGCACATCGTAGAGGGTGACCGGCTGTTCAATCCCTTTGGCTTCGACGGCTATCTGCGCCTCAATCGTAAGATCGGGCCCGGCCGCTTGCCGGGTGGCTTCGGAGATCAGGATCTGGCCGCCTACGGTGTAGGACTCGATGCGCGCCGTGAGGTTCACATGCGGGCCGACGAGGCCATACTTGGCGCGTTTGTGCGAGCCGATATTCCCCACCACCACTTCACCGGTGTTCACGCCAACGCCCATTTCTACTTCGGGCAGGCCTTCATCTCGGTTCTGCGCGTTCACCGTCGCCATGGCCAATTGCATGGACACGGCACAAACGACCGCCCGTTGCGCGTGGTCATCCATCCGTAAGGGGGCCCCAAAGATGACAAATATCGCGTCGCCGATGAACTCATCGATGGTGCCCTGGTACTCCATGATGATATCGACCATGGTCCCCAGGTAACGATTTAAGATCGTCACGACCTGCTCCGGCCCCAAGCGCCCGGAGAGCGACGTGAAGCCTCGTAAATCCGCCATCAAGATGGTGACCTGGCGTTTCTCCCCTCCAAGCTTCAACCCCTCGGGCGAGTCCAATAAGCTGGTGACGACTTCGTCGGTCAGGTAGCGTCCGAAGGTCGTGCGAATGAACCGATTGCGTAACTCGAGCTGCTCGGCGAGCCGCTGGATTTCCTGGATCGCCCGCTTGAGGGAGAGTTGTGTCCGGATGCGGGCCAGGACGACGGGAAAATCGAGCGGTTTCGTCACGTAGTCATTCGCTCCGAGGGTCAAGGCTGCGACGATATCACGGCTCTGATCGCTTGCCGTGGCCATAATGACGGGCAACTCTACCGCTGAATGAGACTGCCGAAGGATGGTGAGCACCTCAAATCCACTCATGCCCGGCATCATGATATCGAGGAGCACCAGATCGAACGGCTGCGTCATGAGCATCTGCAGGGCCTGACGTCCGTCAGCCGCGACGGCGACGCGGTAGCCGCGTTGCACAAGACGACGGGACAAGACGTCACGGTTGATCTCCTCGTCATCAACAACCAGCAGGGAGCCATGAACGCTTTGGACTCCCTCCTCCCTAGCCTTCATGGGCGGCTGGAGAGCGGTCTCTATCCCGCGGCTTGTGGACAAGACGGGGGGAACCTCCCGGTCAAGGTCTCCTGCCGTCGCTTGCAAGGTTGCACCATTGGCCATGTCGGTGATCAGCAGCAGAAAGTGCTGAGCCGCGTCGGCAATTTTTTGAAGATCGGGCAGGAGGTCCTCCTGGCTCCGGTTGGCGGCATCTTCCAGCAACATCTCGCTGTAGCCGATAATGGCCGTGACCGGGGTCAGCAGCACGGACTGCAGCTGAGCGGCGAACGTATGTGGGTTGAGGCGGGAAGGGCTGACCTCGAGCCTGGCAGGGTCGAAGATATCGTTGACGTGGGCCAGGAGCTGGGTGCTGGCCCGATGAATCCGCTGAAGGTCAGGGAGGAAGTCCTCCTGGTCCCGGTCGGCGGCGTCCTCCAACAACATCTCACTATAACCGATCATGGCGTTGAGCGGCGTGCGCAGCTGATGGCGCATGTGCGCCAGGAAAGCCCGCTCAATTGCGCTGGCGTCGAGCCCCCGGTCAGGCGCCGCCTGGGGCGATGGTACGGAGCGCGGGGGGGTGACCAGTGGGGATGCCCGGCCATCATCGTTCATGATGAGACTGCTTTCCTAAGAGCGCCTCGATTTTTGACAGTAATCTGGACAACTCGATCGGCTTGGCGTCATAGTCGTCGCAGCCCGCCTCCAGGGCTTTTTCTCGGTCCCCCGACATGGCATGGGCCGTGAGGGCCAGCACCGGAATGGCCATCGTCTCGGATGCCGCCTTCAACCGCCGCGTGGCTTCCCATCCATCCATGACCGGCAGACTCATGTCCATCAAGATCAGATCGGGAGCTGCTGCCTGGGCCAGTGCCACTCCCTCCTGACCATCGACGGCGATAACCACCTCATACCCCCGGCGCTGCAGACGTCGGGAGAGCATATCCCGGTTCATCTCGTTATCCTCGACTAAAAGGATCTTCGGCATGCCGCTCGTCCTCTCTCCGACACAGGTTGGCGTCCGTCAGGGTATGGTGAGCGATCGGCGGTCAGCGCTCAGCCTTCTCGACTCTATTGTCGGGCGAGAAAAGCCGTCACCAGGTCACGGATCTCAACCAGCAAGGCCTCGCGGCTGTATGCCCCCTTCTGCAGGATTTTGGCCACATATCCATTCAGCCGCAAGTGGTCCTCCGCGGTCAGGTTCTTAGCGGTGACCACGACAATCGGAATCGACCGCCAACCTTCCCGCTCGCGCAACGCCTCGACAACCTCGAACCCATCCATCTCCGGCATCATGAGGTCGAGCAGGATCAGCGCGGGTCGCTGTTCCGCCACGCGCTGCAAGGCGACGCGCCCGTTTTCGGCCGTGGTCACGACCCAGCCCTCATGCTCTAAGGTGCGTTGCAGGATCTCACGTGACGCCGAGTCGTCCTCGACGACAAGAACCAGGTGGGAGGGATCCGCACCCCAGTATTTCTTCAGAACCGCCATGAGACGGTCGCGATCGACGGGCTTGGTCAAGTAGTCCGCAGCTCCCAGGGCATAGCCCAGATTTTTATCATCCACGATAGTGAGCATGATGACCGGGATGTCGGCTAGCGCTGCATCAGCTTTCAAAGCCGTCAGCACGGCCCAACCATCCATGCCCGGCATCATCACGTCGAGTGTGATCGCGCTGGGGTGCAACTCCCTGGCCAGGCGCAGCCCCTCCTCACCTCCTGCTGCACAGACCACCCGAATGCCTTCTCGACTGAGCGAGCGCTGCAGCAGTTCACGCACAGCGGGGTCGTCATCGATGACGAGGACTGCCCCCCTGGCCACCGGCAGGACTTCCGATGGGGATTCCACAGATGGCACGGGTTGTGTCCTGGGATCGTCGACCACGGCCGGCAACGTCATACAAAAGGTGGACCCTTGGCCCAGTTCACTTTCGACGCTGATGTCCCCACCCATCATCTGACAGAAGTGTTTGGTGATCGCCAGCCCCAGCCCGGTGCCGCCGTACTGCCGCGTCGTGGAGGCGTCAGCCTGCGTGAAGGGTTGGAAAAGCCTCGCCAGCTGCTCCGGCGTCATGCCGATCCCCGTATCGCTGACCCGGAACGTCACCCGGTCCACATGGTCCACGACCTCGCGACTCACCTCCAGGGAGATGATGCCCCCCTGCGTGAATTTACAGGCATTACTG
>JBKPCR010000442.1:0-4794 GCA_046727435.1 bacterium
CGGGGGGCCCCAGCAGTATAGCGGACGCTCGATGCGGGAGTCGCACCAAGATCTCCGGATTACCGCGGCCGAGTGGGACGCCTTCCTGGACGACTTGCAGCACACGCTGGATACGTTCGGGGTCCCTCAAGCCGAGCAGGATGAGCTGAAAGCCATTGTGGCAAGCACGCGAGCGGAGATCGTCGTGTGAGGGCGAGCGTACCGCTGACATTCGCGAGCCCGCTTCACCCCCCACTGGCGGCAAGGTAATTATGACGAGAACGCCATACCGGTGTGCGGTAGGCCTGATAATAAAAACTGATGAAGGTTCTGAGCAGGTTTGCGGGAGGGCGGTCTAACCGTTGAGATCGATGCTGCAGCATTTCTGGCGGCGGCACCGTTCCGTGAAGTGCGCCTAAAGTACCTCCTCCACCGGAATGCCGACTTGAGCGGAGCCCTTGCGAGTCGGCGGAGTTCCCCACCAGCGTAAAGGAAGTCATGGCCATGGTTGGATACCTGGGGGGTTGGACCGCTGGTTCACCCCCAGGTGGCAGGCACAGACCCGGCGGCCTGCGCCCGACAGGCCACCCCGACGGCCAGGACGGCACACTCTAAGTGTCAGCTCTGACGCCACCGTTAGGGAAGCTGGCGCAGTTTCTCGCATACCTCCGGTGGTAACGGCTCGCTCGCGGCGGCATTGGCTCTGGCCTGCTCGGGGGTACGGATGCCAGGGATGGTGACGGCGACGTCTGGATTCGAGACGCAGAAGCGGATTGCTACTTCAGCCAGCGGCCGGCCATAGCCGGCTACGATTTCGGAGATTCGCCTCACGCGGGCCACCATGGCAGGCAATCTATCGGGGGCGAGAATGTTCCGCCGCCGATCACCTTCGACAAAGGTCGCATGCTCATCAAAGCGTCCCGATAACAAGCCGCGCTTCAACGGCACGCGCGAGATGACGCCGACCCCCGCCGCTTTGGCCTTGGCAAAGACGCCCGCCGCCTCTTGATCCAAGAGATTATACTCCATCTGCATGACGGCTGGCTGGCCCAACTCGATGGCTAGCTCACACTCCTCCGGCGTATTCACCGATACACCCCAATGTTTAATCTTCCCCTTCGCTTTGAATTCTTCGAGGAGCTCAAAGCTATCGCCGGCTTTGAGGTTCTGCACCGACGGGTTGTGCAACAGGTACACATCGATGGCGTCGACCCCGAGCCGCTGGAGGCTGCCTTCGAGGCAACCACGGATGTAGTCTGGAGTGAAATTCCGTGCCCCTGTGACCATATTGTTGCCGCCTTTGGTGCAGATGATGATCTGGTCGCGGTCGGGGCGCTCGCGCAAAAATCGGCCGATGATTTGTTCGCTGCGCCCGACCCCATAGGCATCCGAGGTGTCGATGAAACGCATCCCCGCGTCGATGGCAGCATGCAGCGCTTGCGTGCTCTCAGCATCGTCGACGGGACCAAAAAACCCGCCAATGGTGATAGAGCCGAAGCCGACCACGGTCACTTCCAGTCCTGTGCGTCCGAGTATACGAGTGTCCATCGCGTCATTCTCCCGTGCAAGAAACCTCCAAGTCGCCGCCCGACCCCCCTCTCCCGGTTGATGCCTGCCTCCCACGGGCTTACCCGACGGCGGGATAAGATTGCCCCCAACGATCGAGATAGACGATATCAGACAGTGGGGCACGGCGCACCGGGCCAAAGCGACCCATCGGGTAACCGAGGGGGAGAATGGCATAAGAATGCATCCCAGCCGGCAAACCCAAAGCGGCCTCGACTTCCTTTTCGTATTGCAAATGCCGGGTGGTCAGGGTAGCGCCGAGTCCCAAGGCTCTGGCAGCGAGCAACATATTCTGCACGGCAGGGTAAATGGAGGCTCCGGAGCTACGCGTAGGTGTGCCTCCCCCACTTTCCAAGCAGGCGACGATCCACACCGGGGCTTCGTGAAAGTGGTTGGTCAGATATTCGACCGCAGCATGCTGGCGATCGTACTGCTCGCGGGTGACGCCGGGCGGCGGTGTGCTGGTGCGATAACGCGGCCCCACCACCTCGTCGAGGGCACGCTTGTAGTAGTGTTGCACCTTTTCCTTGATGGCGCGGTCTTTGACGACTAGAAAGCGCCAGGGTTGACGGTTGCCACCGCTGGCGGCGCACACACCCGCCTCCAGGATCTTGCGAACCAGCTCGTCGGGGATGGGATCGGGTTTCAGACGGCGCATGGCGCGCGTCGTGCCGATGATGTCAAACAGGTTGGTTCCTTCGGCCATACCGCTCTCCTTCATCGTGGTCGTCTGGGAAAAGGCTCACCTGTGCAGCCACATCGATTGCCGCCGTATCGTACACTATTCCGCCCGCCCTCACAACCGCCCTCCTGGTTTCCTGCCGGCCTTGAAAAGCAGTTCGCGAAAGCCGCCACAAGCGATGATCAGAGACTGGCCAAGAACTCGATCAACAGCCGGTTGACCTCCGCTGGCCGCTCCTGCTGAATCCAGTGCCCGGCGTCCGGCAGCAGAACTTTGCGTCGGAGATTTGGCATGGTATCCTCCAGAGCGTCGAAGGCCGACCGGTACATGGTGATTACCCCGTCCAGAGCACCAGCGATGAAGAGCGACGGCTGGCGCAATTGTGCACCACAGAGGCAGCGCGTCAGCTCCCACAGCCGATCGAGATTGCGGTACCAGTTCAACCCGCCACGGAAGCCGCTGTGCTCGAAGGCTGCGGTGAAGACGTCGAGATCCGGCTCGGTTAGCCAAGGGGGAAGGGTCTCCGGCACGGTGCCGCTGTCGAGAAATCGTTCTGACTTGCCGAACAAGAAGCGCCAGCGCCGTTCCGGTGGCGGATCCCCTGACGCCGAATAGAGAAACGTGGCCAGGGACACGCGTATATCGGCTTCCAGTTCGGCCTCGGCCTTGCCCGGCTCTTGGAAATAGAGCTGGTAAAACTGCTGCTCACCGGCCAAGAGCCGCATCATCTCGGTTGGCCGCGGGTCCGACCAGGATCGTTGTATATAGGGGACGCTCAGCAGGACGACACCCGTAAAAAGGTCTGGCCGCAGCAGGGCACAGTGCCAGGCCACCGGGGCCCCCCAGTCGTGGCCGACGATGATCGCCCGCGCCTCGCCCAGGGCGTGGACGAGTCCAACCATATCTGCCGTCAGGTGCAGGATGTGATAGGACTCGATAGGCTCGGGGCGGTCCGTCTCGCCGTAGCCACGCTGATCCGGCGCCACCGCATGGTATCCAGCCGCCGCCAGCGCCGGCAGCTGATGCCGCCAGGAATACCAGCACTCGGGGAAGCCGTGGCACAGGATAACCAGCGGTCCCTCCCCTTGCTCAGCGGTATGCATCCGAATGCCGTTGGTCTCGACGAAGCGATGGTTTGTTCCAGCCATAGGAGCTCCTTCTGGAAAATTGCCAGCTGCGGTGAGGAACGCCAGGCCACCCGCTTTCGCCATAGTACCACACCTCAGCGAGACTGGTGTGGGATGCGCTCCGTTTTGTGCCATACACCCCTGCGTCGCAGGCGAGGGCGGCACCGATAGCCACCCCATCGCATGCACCAGAGTGACAAGCAGTGTCTCATGTACTATCATCTCCGCTACGACGAACTCATCAGCGCGACCTACGTCAAGTCCGGCACGACTATGGAATTTGGTCTCTTGAGTCTTGTCGATTATTACCTGGAGGACTGCTCCGAGCCAGAAGTGTTGGTGTAGCTCGTGCACCTTACACGCAGGTGAATGAATGAAACGAAGGCTTACCTCGGAGGAGAGACCCATGGGGACATCCCAGAGACGGCATACCTACGGCAGCTATCTAGCACTCGACAAGCTTCTGAGCTGTCAAAACACCAAGACAAACGCGGATAGCGAGTTACTTTTCATCGTGATTCATCAGTCGAACGAACTGTGGTTCAAGGTCTTGATGCATGAGCTTGAAAACGCCATCTCATCGCTGTACAAGGGAGACGAGCTGTCCGCATATAAAGTCTTGGCTAGAGCCTCACAGATTCTTCTCCTTCTGACTAGAACGTGGGATGTGCTGTCAACTCTCACTCCGAACGAGTTTCGTGTATTTCGAGACTCTGTCGGGCAGGATAACGCGTCTGGTTTCCAGTCACATCAGTACCGCATGGTTGAGTTCTTATTAGGCCTTAAATCGCGGCTGAGGCACTTCGACACTGAAGATGGCGAAAAGAACGTGGATGTCATTGCTATGCATGGCAAATCCGCTATTCACGAGCAGATGCTCCGCCAACGGCGGAAGCCAAGTGTTTATGACGCCACGTTACACCTGCTAAGCGCGAGGTTCCGGAAGGCTGGATTACAGCCCAAGTCCCCACAGGAGGACTTCTCAGAGGGCCATCAATACTCGCAGCAAGCGTATAAATGCTGGCACGCAGTTTACTCGACACCTCAGAAATATATGTCGCTGTTTCAATTAGCGGAGAAGTTGATTGACATCGAAGATGCGTTTCGACAATGGCGCTTCAGGCACCTAGTCACAGTCGCGCGGGTTATCGGACAGAACACCGGAACGGGTGGCTCGACGGGTCTACGGTATCTGCAGAAAGTGGCGATCGACGGCATGGAGAATCCCCTCTTCCCGGAGATCTGGGAGGTACGAAACCAAATCTATGAGCCCTCTAACTCGACTTTGGCCAACTAGAGCGCTGACGAGAGGTCAATGAGCCAGAGAAACTGTAGCGGCCGCACGCGGCGAGCAGCTAGGGCGGCAGTCCCGACTCCATCTGGTCCTGGTGCGTCCGAACCTCGATAAACCGCCTGAGAGACATCCTGACAGACTGCAGG
>JBKPCR010000443.1:0-13442 GCA_046727435.1 bacterium
CGTCTTGTTTGCTTGCCAATCTCATCAACCATCTTGCTGAACAGTCGAAAGCGGTTGCCGCCGATGTCATATCCATTGATATAAAGAGCTATCAAAAAGCCCAGCAGCTGCGGGTTACGGGATGCGATGGAGGCGGTTCGCGAACGAGCTAGCATCTTCAAAAAGGTACTGCACATGTCCTGAGCCTGGTCTGAATCGGTTGGATACACCAGGTTGAAAATAGCTTCCGCTAATTCACTGACATCAGATGATCCAAGCGGTAGGAGTTCGCCGTGTTCCCATCCGTCAAACCAAGCCGGATTGTGTCCGACCGGACGAGTTGTTAAGACGACTCGCCGGTCCGGATGCGCAAGTGCCCAACTTCTGAGTCTGTCCGCAACGTGAGAGCGGTTTGGATCTGTTTCATCTAACCCATCGGCTAACAGGCAGGACGCATTCCGGAGCACGTTATAGAGTGTCTCGGATACATGGGGGAAACCTTCCGAGGCAACGGCCAATATGGCTTCATCAAGGGTTTCCCCTCTACTCATCCGCAAGGCCAGGGCTCGAAGGGAAACTCGTAAGACCACCTGTCCCCTGGTGGACCATGTATGCGCTAACCACCGTAACAGAGTGCTTTTCCCTGAGCCCGGACCTCCGACTATCACCAATAATTGCTGGTTGCGCGCCGCCTTCTCAATATCGAGTGCATCCGATCCCAGCGTGTTATCGGCGAGACGATACCATTCATGGTAATTCAGAATCTGGTCGGTTATGGAGCTGGAATCGCCCACCCGTTCTTTGGAGGCCATGGTGCGGAGACGAACCCATGCCTTAGATATCGGGAGTGTAACATCCAGACTCGGAATCACGATTTTTGCGTTCACTCTGGTGCACCATTCTGTGAATGCCTGGCGGAGCACCAGCTGATTCGTTGTGGCCACTGATAACGGAATGGGGGCCTGTTTGAGCATCTTTGCAAGGCCGGAGGCGTCGCAATTCCCCCTAAGTTTGATGAGATCGAGGCCATCAGCGACGAGGACAGTTCTCGCTGCCCCAGCCATTTGAGGGTCGGCAATCACCTTCCTCAGTGTCGCGAGAGTTTCTTCTTCGCCTGGTGATCCAGGATCAAGGTCTCGAATCACAATGCGGATGCGCGAACAGATAGACAAATCCTTAAATCCAGCATCCTGCAGGCGTTTGCAGAAATCTTCGACGATCTCATGTAATTCATCTGCGATGCCTTGACCGACTTGTATAATGCCATCCTTCAAATACACGCGGATCGGCCTGCTCGCATCCGTGGTCGTGAGGAGAACTCCATAAATGTCAGGGGCCGTGCTGACCACTTGGGCGAGAGCCAACAGCGCATGCCATAGGTCATAGCCTCTTTTGAGGCCACGCTTGGCCTGAAGCTCGATCTTTGCACCACTGCGCAGCGTGATTTGAAGGTCATCTCCTCCTCTTCCTGTCTCCACACGGACGGAGACAGGTACTCGGTCGCACCCTGTCTCCAGCCAATTCAAACCCTCTTCGGCCAGAATCTTGGCGGATACCAAGGCATAGGCCTCGGCCTGATAATCGTAGCCGCCACCGCCGGCACTTCCTCCGAATGGGTTCCTTCGTTTCTCAAGATTCATGGTTGGCTTCGCAGGCTATAACTGTTATACAAACAGAATATTCCGCTGTCGGTCATTTAACCCCTTGGCCCGCGGGTTGGGTCCGGAATGTAAGTCCCCACCTGCAGGGATTGCAAGACGTCATCCCAAACTGGGGTAAAGCGCCCCGCGTCGTCCGCCCAGTAATCAAACGTTAGCAGCACCTGGATATTACCGCCAATGCCAATCGCCATACGCCCATAGGCCTGGCGGAATTCCTGCGGGTCGATGAAGTTGCCCTCCAGCCACACCAGGTGCAAGTCGGGGCGCTGAATGGAGACAACGTCCATGGTCGGTGTCAGGCCGCGGGGATCTTGCTCGATGACCTGACGCAACATGTCCGCCAGCGGGGCACCGCTCCAGTCGACGGCGGGCAAGCGCTGATATGAAACCGCTAGCCGGCAGTCGTCATTAGGAGGCTGACGGTCGTGGAACTGGAAGCAATCGGCTGTCGGTTCCATAATCCAATGCATAGGAAAGTCAAAGCGCACGGCCCCTTTGTCGGCTACAAAGATACGGCAGCCGGGCCGTGCCGTCCATCCATGCATGTCCTTCAACTTCAGCGTCTTCTTTTTCCATTTGGCCATGGCGGTGGTCCCGATGTGGTCTCCCCTTGAGATATTCTCGTGGGAGCAGCTCGATTGATCTGGACGAATAAGCTTCCTGGACATTCCCCTTTCGTGAAAAGGGACTGGGGCAGGACGGCCCGCGTGTACTTTTTTGATAAACCATTACGATTTTTTCTCTCTCTGGATGATGGATTCAATCTCGTGCCGGAGCGTTGGCATCTTGGTGGTCACGACATCCCAGACAATGTCATAATCCACTCCCAGATAGTTGTGGATCAGGCGGTCACGCATCCCCGCCATTGCTCGCCATTCGATGTGATGATACTTTCCCCTAAAGTCATCAGGTATCAGCTTCGTTGCTTCTCCAATGATGTCCAAACTGCGAACAAAAGCATGCTTCAGTGTTTCATCCCGTGAAAACTCGGCTTTGGTCACTCCGTTGGCGCAATCCATCAAGTACTGGGTCTCATTGAGGATGTGCTGTAGGAACCCCAGCATCGAACGTGACATATTCGACCTCGGACAAAATGTACGGGCCAAGATACGGGCTAAGGGACTTAGGAGTCACCAGTTCCACGGGCCTATCAAAAAGGGCTTCCAGAAAGAAGGCGAGTTCCATGAAGTTATCAAATGTCTTGCACCCAAGCATAAAGTCAACTAACAGGTCGACGTCGCTGTCCATTGTTGGGTGCCCATGTCGAAAAGAGCCAAATAGCCCGAGCCGTTGGACGCCCAAGGCGCTGATGTGCGCGTGATGGCCTTGTAACAGAGCCATGATGTGTTCTTTTGTTTGAACAGCCATGGAGTTTTTCCTCTGCGATGTCTTGTGAATTCCTGCGTAGTTCCTCGCATGTCCCGCATACTCCAAGCCCGGATGTCCGCCTTTGGGAGAAGGTGTTTTCAATCATGTTGGAGCAACGATGGGAATAGTCAAGTAGCTCTTCGCTTCACGCCGTCGAATGTTTTGGCACCAGTATAGTCCCGAGAGCGATATGAGACAAGCGAAGCGACTTGCGGCTTGTGAGACCAAACGCGCCTCGAAACTTCATCATATTCTTTCCGCAGGCGCACCACGCAGCCGTAGGGGATGCTCTCCTGAGTTTTCCAAGTGTTTGTCACTCTTGATGAAGCGGTAATCCTGGAACGTTGACAGGCCTTCCAAATCCCCATACACTCACACCCATATTTCCTTTACGGCCCGCTGCCTGAGACCAAAGAAGGAGAATTATCATGGCTACGACCATCGACGAAGCACTGGACATCATCCACCGCACCGGCCCGGATTTGGTCGGTGGTAATTCCAACCATGGTCCCATGGTCGCCGAGGTCCTGTTGACCCTGGGTCGCCCCGGCTCGGTGATGCCCTGGATTGAGGGGTATAAGAACCGCTTCCAGGACCGACCGCAGCCAGACACCCCCATCTCCCCCAGGAGCTGGCATGAAGCCCTCGGCGACAGAAGCCGTAGCGCTGATTGGGTAGCCTTCTTCGACCACGAACTAGCAGAGAAGCCCTGGCAGTCGGTGCTGCAGGCGTGGGTGCCACACCTGGCCCCCGGACTCATGGCCGCCGCGACCCATGGGCTCATCCGCACAGGCCACGCGGTCCGCAGTCTGGCGGCGGGGGAAACGCCACAGCGACTGCACGAGTTAGCCGAGGGGCTAGGCTACTGGGGCGCCCGCTATCAGGAAATGCCAGGGAGACCATCAGGCAGTCAAATTGGACACTCACCCAGAGAGGCGGTCCAGTTTGTGGGACGCGTCCACAGTGGCGATTTCGATCCACGTGGAGCGATCGTGCAGCAACTCAAAGGTCTGGAAGAACACCCGGAATTTGCCGCTGCGATCGATCTGGTGGACACCACGAGCGACCTTTCGCGGTATATCTCAGAGATCACCGAGACCTTCGCGGGGATCTATCTTGCCAACCCGACGGGGTTGATCGCCTTTGTGCATGCAGTCACCGCCCCCAGCGCGCTCCGGCTGTTGGCATCCTATCTCACCGATGCCGATGCTCGGCTAGCCGCGCGATACGCCTGGCAGGCGTGCGCTGGCATCTACGCCTGGTATTCGACGACACCACCTCTATCACCCTCGGGCTTCATGCCACCCACAGAAGCCCCCGAAACCTTGATTGACCGCGCAGTGGCCGCTGGCGGCGCGCACACCATCAAGTTCACCGAGGCATGCCTGCGAGAATATGCATTGAATCCTCAACCGGTATACTTGGTTGCGGCCCGAGACGCCGCCGAACGCGTGGGGCGAGTGTAGGGAAACCATTTTTTCGCGCATACTCTTAGCGGGCCAGGTACGCCTCGATGGCGTCGCAGACCTGCTGGTCTCCCGCCTCGGCCTGGACCATGCGCCCCACCTCCGCCGCACGCTGGGCATAGCGCGGCTCCGCCAGTAAGGCCCGGAGGTGTGTGGCCACCTGTGTTGCCGCGTAGTGCTTGGGGAACAGCGTGCGGGCCACCCCGAGCTTCACCACCCGCAAGGCGTTATCCGGCTGGTCATAGGCGTAGGGAACGACGAGCATGGGGCGCCCCGCTCGGAGCGCTTGGGCTGTGGTGCCGATGCCTCCCTGGTGGATAATGGCTTGTGCCCTGGGGAAGAGATCACCATGCGGGGCATAGGGCACCGCCAGCACGCCTTCGGGCAGCGGCTCTGGGAGGTGATTCTGAGGGTCTGTACCGACCAGGAGCACGGCCCGACACCCCAGTCGTCGCGTGGCCTCGACGCTCTCCTGATAGAAGGACCCCGCTGTACTGACAACGGCGCTGCCGAGCGTGAACACCAGTGGAGGTGGCCCGGTATCGAGGAACTGCGCCACCTGTGGCGGCAAATGGTTAAATTCGTCATGGAAGACAAACCCCGTGACCTGGGTGTGCGGCGGCCAGTCCGGCTGGGGGACGGCCAGCACGCGGGAGAACAGAGCAAGCGTGAGCTCCGGCGAGAACTGCCCCTCGTAGGCGGGGTCCCCCCGTGTCGGCAGCCCGAGTTCGGCCCGCAGCTGGCGAATGGGCTTTGTCCATGGGCGCGTTATCCACTTCATCACGTGCATAAGTGCACGGCTCACGCCTGGTCTCATCCGGTATAGCCATGCCAGCCAGGGGAGAGGCGGGAAGACCGGTAAGTCGTACACCGAGAAGAAGGACATGGGGGCCAGCACCGTGGACGCCCAGGGAATCTGATGTCGCTCAGCGACGAGGGGGCCAGCGAAGGTGATGGGATGTGTCACCAACAGGTCGGCCCCGTATGCCGCGGCAGTGAGATCGGCATAAGTGTGCCGCAGATGGGGGAGGAGGCACTCCCTAATGAGGATCTCAGGGCCGCGCCTCGGCTCCATGATGCGGCGGATCATGGCACGATCCTCAAGGTCGATATCGGGCCGGACCGGACAGAAGGCGACTCCCTCCCCCTCGATGAGCGGGCGGTAGTATGCAGATGTAGCGAAGATGGCATCGTGGCCACGCCGCGTTAGCCGCCGGGCAAGAGCGAGATAGGGATAGATGTCCCCGAGCGAGCCGAAGCTCGTGATGACGATGCGCTTCCCCATGCAAGACCTCGTGAGGTGTCGGCTAGCCCTATGGGGAGACCAGGTTGGCCTGGCTGACGTGGCTCACCTGGCGCCTACGGATGTCGGCGTGTGGCGTTCGAGGCGCAAGCGCAATGTATCACTCGGCCGCGTCCCGAACTTTGGATCCCGTCGTATCGGTTGCTTCACGAGCAACTGTGGTCGCCATCGCTGTGCAATGGTGGCTAGTATCAGCGTACCCTCCATCGTCGCGAAGCCCTCCCCGATACACACGCGCGGCCCGCCACCAAACGGGAAGTAGCAGTAGCGCGGACGGCTGGAACGTACCTCGGGAGCCCAGCGATCAGGGTCGAACACGTCGGGATTCGGGTAGAAGCGGGGATCGCGGTGCATGACATACTGACTCATGATGACGATACCGCCCTTGGGGATCACATACTCGCCCACCGGGTGATCTTCCAGGGCACGTCGGAAGACCATCGCCGCCACCGGGTAGAGTCGGAGTGCCTCAGCGAAGACACCGCCCGTGTAAGGGAGGCGGGGCAGGTCATCCAGCGTGGGCGGGCGGTCGCCGAGCACCTCATCGACCTCGGCGTGTAAGCGCCGCTGCGCTTCGGGGTGTTGCGCCAGGAGATGCCAGCTCCACGTAAGGGCATTCGCCGTGGTCTCGTGTCCGGCCAGGAAGATGGTCACGACCTCGTCGCGAATCTGTCGATCTGTCAGCCCCTGCCCGTCGCCCTCGGCATCCTGCGCTAACAGCAACATGGAGAGCAAGTCCCCATGGTCGACCCCGGAGGCCCGACGCTCGTGCAGCATGCGGTAGACACGTGCATCCAGCCGCTGGCGTGTGGCGATGAAGCGGCGCGCGGATGGTAGCGGCAAACGCTCCATGAACGGCGCGATGAAAAAGGTGAGAGGCCCAAACAGTGCCCCCCCTGCGTCGATAAACCCGCGCACATCGTCGGCCGCGTCGCCATCTGTCGCCCCGAACATCGTCTCGCCGACAACACCGAGCGTCAACCGCCTCATCTCAGAACGGATCGCCATCACTGCTCCGTCGTGCTGACGGTCGCGCCACCGCTGCGCGTGCTCGACCATCGTTGCAGCGTATGCCGGCAGCCGGTCGCGGTGGAAGGCGGGCTGTACTAGTCGCCGCTGCCGACGGTGCGCCTCCCCCTGGGCGCTGAGAAGGCCCTCCCCGGTGAGGCTCTTAGCGGCCTCGAAGGCAAGGCCGGTAAACCGGCGGTGATAGGTGACCAACACATCTCTGATGTAGTCCGGGTGGTTCAGGAGATAGAGATGCTTGCGGCCAAGAGTACTGTGCGTGATGTCACCGTGCTCTTGTGCGACACTCGTCAAGAGGCCGAGTGAATCGCGGCGGAAGGCCAGCAGGAGCGCGCCCGGATAGCGGCTCCGTGGGCCGGGTGGATAGGCAGTCGGGGGCCTCTTACCCCATAAGACAGACAATGTGCGTTGCATGATACCGCCTCGCAATTACGATATGTGAGTAACCTAATCGGGTACTCTCGACGCATCACCTGTCCGCTCGGACTCCGGATACCTAGCTCTGGAGTCGTGAGTCGGTCGTGGAGACGTTGAGGAAACCTCAGCCATGGGCTCGCCTGGCTCCACTTCGGCCAGCTCTATAATTGCGGGAACCGTAGGCCCTGGGGTGGGTGCAGCACGGACAGGAGCGGCGACATCGTTCCGAGCAGGCTGATGTCGATGCTCTGAATCGTGGGGCGCCCACACATGCCCATAGCCATCTCCAACTCGTCCCGGAGCATCTGCAGGACGGCCCGCAGGCCCGGTTCGCCATCCACGGCCAGCCCCCAGAACAGCGGCCGCCCGATGAGGACAGCTCTAGCCCCCAGCGCCAGCGCTTTGAGCACGTCGGTGCCACGCCGGATGCCACCATCCAGGTAGACCTCGATCCGCCCATCGACCGCCTCGACGACCTCGGGTAGCACTTCAACGCTGGCAAAGGTAGTATCCAGTTGACGGGCCCCATGATTGGAGACGATAACACCTTTCACGCCATGCTCGGCGCAGAGCCGGCCGTCCTCTCCCGTCATGATACCCTTGACCACCAACGGCAACGGTGTGTTGGCGGCGAGCCAGTCCAGGTACGGCCAGGTGGCTGAACGGTCGATCAGCCGATTGGTCCCGCGCGGCGCATCAGAGCTGGTGTTCCAGGACCCTTCCTCAACCTCCAGCCCAGCATAGTTCGGTGATGGCGCGTTGGAATAGTTATTGCGAATATTGCGCTCACGCTTGGCGCGTACCGTCGAGTCCAGGGTCAGACACAGGGCACTATACCCGGCATCCTGGGCGCGCTGGGCCATCATCTTGCTCAGACCTCGGTCGCGGTAGAGATATTGCTGGAACCAGATCGGACCCGTCGCCGCCTTGGCCACCTCTTCCAGCGTGTAGCTCGACCCCGAGCTGAGAAGCATCACCGTTCCCATCGCCCCTGCCGCTCTGGCTGTGGCCAACTCGCCCTCCCGATGGGCTCTGCCGTGATTGCCCGCGGGGTCCAACAGGATGGGAAACGCGACCGGGTGTCCCAACACAGTGGTCGACAAATTCGGCTGGCTGATATCGACGAGCATGCGTGGGCGCAACATAATGGCGTCAAAGACCGCACGCGTCCGCTTCAGGGTGATCTCATCGGTGGCGCCGCCGGCGATAAAATCGTACTCCGGCTTGGGTAACCGCTCGTGGGCGAGCGCCTCGTACTCATAGATGTTGACTGGTTCCCCGCTCATCGTCGTCTCCCCTCCTGCATCCACACACTGGTATATGCCGCATACTGAGCATGCCTCGACTCTTCTCTCAGTGCTCCTCTATCGCACCTGAGGAGCCGTGTAGGACGCTCAGACGAACCCTTGACCGCAGCCATGGCCACTTCTGTGGTAGCATATTCGCTGCCGCAAGTAAACAGTTACCCTACAGCAGGGGTAATGGCCCACCCCTGTTGTGCCCCACACCGGGCGATTTCCGAAGTGGGGTTGTTCTGCGACGGATGATGCCACGGGTTTCGCGGTTGTCAGGCCGGCGCAGGCCGTGCACATCGGCTGACTCGAACAACGCTGCCAAAAGCCTCATGGCACTGAGATACATTGACAGAGCCGTCTACGACTCGGATAATACACCAGCCCAGAGGAGGTCTGGGGTGCGGAGACTCCACAGAATCACGCCGCAATGAGGCTGTCATACGGCAGTGGTCAGGAAGCAACGAGAGGAAGCGAGTATGGAATTCGGGGCAGCAATCTTCTTTACAGACTATACCATGGGGCCGGTTGAGCTTGGACGCGCGCTCGAGGAGCGTGGCTTCGAATCACTCTGGGCCCCTGAGCACTCGCACATCCCGCTGTCGCGTCAGTCGCCGTTTCCGCAGGGCGGCGATCTGCCGAAGAAGTACTACGATGTGATGGACCCGTTCGTGACGCTGGCGGCTGCCGCGGCTGCGACGACGCGGCTGAAAGTGGGCACGGGCATCTGCCTGGTCGTTCAGCGTGATCCGATCCAGACGGCAAAGCAGGTCGCCAGTCTCGACCAGATCTCGGGGGGCCGCTTTTTGTTTGGCATAGGCGCCGGCTGGAACGCGGAGGAGATGGCCGATCATGGGACCGTTTTCGCGTCGCGGTTCAAGCTCATGCGGGAGCGGGTCGAGGCCATGAAGGCGATCTGGACGCAGACCAAACCCGAGTACCACGGTGAGCTCGTCTCATTTCCGCCGATGATGACGTGGCCGAAGCCGGTGCAGAAGCCCCACCCACCGGTGATCGTTGGCGGCGCCTATCCCTACGGAGCACGCCGCGCGATCGCCTATGGCGACGGCTGGGTGCCACACGCCCGCCGTCCAGCCTACGGCGACGTGCTCAATCTTTTACCCGACTTCAAGAAGATGGCGACGGCAGCCGGGCGTGACCCCGCAACTATCCCGATCACGATCTTCGGCGTGGCCGAGGACCTGGACCTGATCAAGCGCTACCGCGATGCCGGTGTGGCCCGGCTGGTCTTCAACCTGCCACCGGCTCAGGCCGACGAAGTGCTGCCGCTTCTTGACCGCTGTGCGCGGCTGATGCAGCAGACGCACGCCTGACCGTACGCCCCGATGTCTGGGAGTTGTCGTCGAGAGCCCACGCTATGCCCGTGCTGCTCCACGGCCGCCGCTCTGCGCTGTCTCATGCGACGCTGCCCAGTGCAGGCGCTGGGGGGCAAGCGGCGTCGACGGTGTCAATAGTCAAGGTAGAAAGGGCACCCCAGTACCATAGGGTGCCAGTGGTGAAGGCTATGCGTTTGACCCTTGCTTACCACCCGGTCACTGATATACGCTTCGGCGCCACCACACAGTTGCAAGGCACTACTCTTGAGATCTCCGAGGCAGCCTTGCGTCAGTATCTCTTGAAAGATCGCCGGCTCCAGCGCGTGGACTTGGCCATCGTGCACCCAGGTGAAGCCTGTCGCTTTGGCGTGGTGTTTGACATCGTGGAACCACGGGCCAAGGAACCAGATGCCAGCCCTGATTTTCCAGGCATTTTAGGTCCGATTGCCAGGGTTGGACAGGGGATCACCCATGTCTTGCAGGGGGCAGCGGTCACCGTCCTGGATGCGGCAGCGCCTGTCGCCGGAGGCCAGATGGTTGAGATGAGCGGTGACGCCGGGAAGGCCTGCCCCTATGCGGCTTTGGCACATCTGGTCGTCGTCCCGCATGTCGTCCCAGGGCTGGAACGACCTCGGGCGCTGCATGCGCTACGCCTCGCGAGCGTGAAGACAGCCGTTTATCTGGGACATACGGCTATGCGCCATACCGCAGCCAACAGCGCAGTTTTTGAAAGCCTGGGGCCAGTCGAGGCCAGCCGCCCGGGGCTCCCGCGCCTCGCCTACATTGGTCAGATTCATTCGCGGCAACGGGTGGCCGAGGTTGACGAACAAATCCTCTATGGCGCCAACACTGCAGGCATGGCACCAGTACTGCTGCACCCTAACGAATGGCTGGACGGCGCGCTTGTCACCAGCTATTTTAACCGTGCGGTGGAGACCTATTTTTACCAGAATCACCCGGTGATCATCGAACTCTACCGCTGGCATCGCGAGGGCAAAATCACGCTGGTTGGGACCATTGCCACCATGGCCGGTTCTGATAACGACGATCGCACCAGAAACGCTATGCTGGCAGCCCATCAGGCGAAATGGAGTCTGGCGGCTGAGGGTATCATTCTAACCAAGTACGGGGGCGGAGCGCCGCACGCCGATATGGCGTTAACGGCGAAGCTGTGTGAGGAGCTTGGTATGCGCACGGCGGTGCAGGCATCCGATATGTCCCAGGACCGCCGGGCCGAGTCAGCGCTGCTGTTCAATGATGCTGAGGTCGATGCGATTGTGTACGTCGGGGGCAATGACACGCGCTGGACCGTTCCGGCGGTCCCACGGGTGATTGCTGGCACTCCTGAGGCGGCAGTGGCACTGCAGGCCGCCCAAGTGCTCGACGCCGGGAGGCTCTGTGGCGTGACCAACCAACAGGGGGCTTCCCATCTGCGCGCCTTTGTGCATTAATGGTAACCATCGAGGTGCCAGCCGAAGGGCTGGCCCCGGAGCAGTGTTAGGGAGGCTGTGCAAGGAGGTCTCATCATGCGTATCGTATACTATCTGAACCAGTTCTTTGGCGGACAAGGGGGAGAGGAAGCGGCGCACCTGGCCCCGCACATCCAGGATGGAGCCGTTGGCCCAGGACGCCTGTTAGAGCAGGTCCTGGGAGCCGGGGCACAGGTCGTGCGGACCATCGTTGTGGGTGACAACTATGCCGCCGAACATGTCGAGAGCCTGAGTGCCGTGGCGGTGCAAGAAGTCCAACAGTGCCAGGCCGACCTGTTCGTGGCTGGACCGTGTTTTGAAGCCGGGCGCTACGGTATGGCGGCGGGGGCCCTGTGCAAGGCCGTTAAAGCCGCGCTCGGGGTCCCGGTGATCACCGCTATGGCAGTCGAAAACCCTGGTGTGGATATGTATCGCTCGGATATCTATATCGTTGATTCCGGCGCCCAGGTCCAGGCCATGCGGGATATCCTGAGCACCATGGCGCGTCTCGCCTGGAAGCTTATCAACAATCAGGCCATCGGTCGGCCAGGCGAGGAAGGCTACATTCCACAGGGGATTTTGCGAGACGATTTTGTCGAGCCCAGCGCTGCCGAACGCCTGGTGGCCATGGTGTATGCCAAGACCACCGGACAGCCCTTTGAGTCCGAGTTCACGCCGCCAACGTTCTCACCGGTTCCGGCCCCAGCCCCCGTTCTGGACCTCTCCAAGGCCAGAGTGGCTCTGGTCACGGATGGCGGTCTGGTTCCCAAAGGCAATCCGGATAAGATTTCCCCCTATGCCGCCACCAACTGGGGCTCCTACGACATCGCTGGCCTCGATGACCTGCACGGGGAGGACTACGAAGTCTCGCACCGCGGCTATGACACCCGCTATGTAGAGCAGGACCCGGACCGGCTGGTGCCGGTGGATGTGCTGCGTGAGCTCGAAAAAGCCGGGGTGGTTGGCAAGTTGCATGACTGTTTTGTCTCGACGTCGGGGCTCGCCAACCCGATCGCCAATAGTCGCCGTCTAGGGCGGGAGATTGCCGAGAAGCTCAAAGCTGAAGGGGTGGAGGCCGTGATTCTCACCTCCACGTGAGGCACTAGTACTCGCAGCGGTGCTGCGATCACGACTGAGCTCGAAAAGGCCGGTATTCCCGTCGTCCAGGTCACCTCGGTCATGCCAGTGGCCAAGATGGTCGGCTCCAACCGCATTGTGCAGGGCGGTGGCATTGTGCACGTGCTTGGTGATCCCGATCTACCCCAGGAAGAAGAAAAGAAGCTGCGGCACGATATCCTCAAACGCGCCTTTGACGCCCTACAGCACACCGCCGACAATGGCTGAAAGAGAGCCTATGTTCCGCTTTTCTCCGCGCCCTAACCGGGCACATCTGGTCAAGTGGCGGCCATGGGGTACCGAGGCCTTCCAGGAGGCGCAGCAGGAGGATAAACCGCTGGTCCTGTGGCTCACGGCCTTCTGGTGCGGCTATTGCCAGCGCATGGACGATACGACCCTGTCGAACGATGAGGTCATCGCGCTCCTCAATGCCTTCTTCGTGCCCATTCGCGTTGAGGAGTCGCAGCGCCCGGATGTCGATCTGCGCTACAACCAGAATGGCTGGCCTACCATTGCCTTTCTGACCCCAGCCGGCGATGACATCCTACGGGTCAATTATCTAGCTCCGGAGCCGTTTATTAGTCTCTTAGTCAGGCTGGTGGACGCCTACCAGCGCGATAAAACCACGATTCTGGAGACGGCGGCTCGCAACCGTAGCGAAGCCCAGCAGCGCAAAGCCAACGCGGCGCCGGCACCTCTGGGGGCACCGATTGTGGCCGAGATCGCTGGCATGCTGGAAGGACTTGCTGACCATGTGCACGGCGGCTACGGCACGCAAGCGAAATTCCTGCATACGGAAGCCAACGATTTCTTGCTCTACCTCTCTGGCGTCAGCGACGACAGGACGTATCTCGACCACGTGGCGTGCACCCTGGAGAAGATGCGGGAAAGCCGCACCTTCGACCACAAGGATGGTGGTTTCTTCCGTTACTCGTCACGCGCTGACTGGCGTGAGCCGCACCCGGAAAAACTCCTCGACGATCAGGCTGGGCTCTTACGCAATTACCT
>JBKPCR010000444.1:0-31970 GCA_046727435.1 bacterium
GCCAGGCCTGATACTAAGCACTCTCTTCTGAAATCCTATGTGTTAGAAGACGCTGAGCTTTTGGAGGAATGCATTGCCATGATTCCGGCAACTCAGATCAAGAAGGGGATGGTCATCATCCATAACGGTGAACTGCACCAAGTCGTGAGTTTCCATCATGTCACACCCGGAAATTGGCGTGGCATGGTGCAAACGAAGCTTCGCAATCTGAAGACGGGGTCCATTATCGAAAATCGGTTCCGGTCAGAGGATCGTATCGACCGCGCCACCCTGGAGCAACATGAGATGGAGTACTTGTATCAGGATGGCGACCAATTCTGCTTTATGAACACCGAAACTTATGAGCAGGTGTTCCTCAATAAAGATACACTCGAAGATACCCTGCCGTTCCTCAAGCCAAACACGAAGATTGCCGTCGACTTCTACGAGGGGAGAGCGATTAACATCGATCTACCGATGACGGTAGCTCTCGAAGTCGTCGAAACCGAACCTGGCATCAAAGGCGCGACTGCCACGCGCACGACCAAACCCGCGACGTTAGAAACCGGCTTAGTGGTACAGGTCCCGGTGTTCATCGATCGCGGCGACGTCATTCGCGTCGACACGTCGGACAAGAAATACATCGAGCGCGCCAACAAGTAAGGATTATGGAACCGGCCCACAGCGGCGCGACAAGCATGGTCCAGGGGTTGGCCGGGGGCTGGTGACGCCGTTGCGCGTCATCGCGACCCAGGAGGTGCTTTTAGTGCTCTCCTGACGAACCCCCAACACCGGATGACCACTCCGCGACATCCCGGATGATGTGGCTGTCGGTGATACGGCCGCGTCCGACCCCTATCCCACGCCCATCCGCACGGAAGAAGCGCTCCTCACCAACATAGGCCAGATGGCAGGCCAACAGCTCCCCCGGCATCGACGTTAGTATGGGTGAGAACGCTTCATCGACCCTACCGTAGATGCCGAAATAATGAGCCACCCGATCCTTGAGCGCACTCTCATCATGCGTCCCAACGACCGTGCATAAGCCGGTCAGCCCCTGGATGATCGCTGCCAGTTCGAGCACACGATCGAAGCACCGCCCCGGCGGGGCGATGAGCAGCGTAGGAAGGTTCGGCGATTTCAGGAAAAATTGGATGTGGGCCCATTCCTCGAGCTCCTGGGCGATGGCATTCACACCACAGGCCTCGACCAGCTTTGCCGCCGAAAACAAGGCATTTGCATAGCTTGGTCCGCCGCCGATGATCAGGAACTGCCCTATCTCTCGCCACTGCTCGGCTAAAGTCCGCGCCAGGCGATTCGTCTCATCAAGGCTCGCCTCCAGGATATCCGCGGTATCACGCAGGGTTTTTTTTAGGGCGGCCGCCTGGTTCCGATCCAATACCTCACGGCACTCACCGACGTAGATTGCCGCCAACATGAGGAGCAGTTGTGCCTGGGTGTAGGAGCGCACGCCAGGGGTTTGCCCACCCGTCTGCAGCTGGCGCGCAAGAATCCACTGCGCTTCGCGGGTAATCGGGCTTTCAGGATTTCCGCTTATGGCCACGGTATCCATGCCATGTGCTCTGGCCAGCGCCACGGTCTCGATGGTTCTGGAGACTCTCCCGGAATGAGACACACTGAAGACCACGGCCGGTGGCGTCATCGACGGAATCGCATAACGACCTCCTTGCAGCGACGGCTGGACGTCTACCGCAAGACCAGTCCATGTTTCAAAGGCGAGCTCGCTAGCCAGGCCAGCGTAGTATGAGTCACCGCAGCCGGTCAACAGCACGCGTGTCCACCGCCGGCAGGCGTCGCGCGGCAAAATGGAGCGAACCAGATCATCCAAGGCCTCCAGATTATCCCGGATAAACGCCGGGCGATTTAACACTTCCTCGTACATCGGCCGTCGCGGGTCGTCCACAGGAATCATCACATCCCTCCCTCCGAGGGCAAGCAATCGTGGGTCAAGGCCACCGTCATACGACGGGGGTCACTCTCATGAGAACGGGGCAAGAGGATTGACAGGCGAGCCGGTGCTGCACCGATCGGTGTCATTACAACGGACTCGGGCTCCTCATCTGCAAGGGAGTACCCCATGGCGCCCTCTTTATAGCACGAGCGCGTTATGCGGCCAATATGCAATGCCTTCGGCCAACAGACACGGCCGATGCGAATGCACCAGATACCTGCGAGCACATGTGCTGGCGTGGTATCATATATTATTTCAATATGGCTGATAGAATTTTTCGCTGCTAAGCTTATCTTGGCACAGACCAACGCTGGAGAGCCTTGTCGGCAGCGTCCCTGAGGGTGTGACAGATATTGTAAGGACGTTCATGGTGAATCCGCTTTCGGCATATGGAGGTCGTGGAGATTGGATAGTGTTCTCCTTTCATATGTTGTTTCAATAGGGAATTGACTCGAGAGGGTCCCAGCAGTAACTCTATCGGAAGGGAGGGAGCGCGTTGGATCTTCCAGAAACTCGTCATCTCGTCGCGTTCACGACGGTCCTGGAAGCAGGCGGATTCACCAGGGCGGCGGAAGCTCTGAACCTCACACAATCAGCCCTCAGCCATCAAATCAAAACGCTGGAGGAACTACTCGGCGTCGAGGTGTTTGCGCGCATCGGCAAGCGTACCATGTTGACCCAAGCCGGGGAGATTCTTCTCAAACACGCCACGGTCGTTCTACGGGAGTTGGCAGAAGCGCGCCAATCCCTGCTCGAGCTGCGCGACCCTGGGCGGGGACGGCTGCGCATCAGTGCGGCGGGCCATAGCTGCTACCTGTTGCTCCCCCGTATTCTGCGGGAGTTTAAGGCTGCCTATCCCCGCGTCGAGTTGAGTGTTGCAGCCGACTATACTGGCGAGGCCGTGCATCACCTCCTCGAAGGGCTGTTGGACATTGCTCTCCTCGTCGCCCCCCCGCCGGTTCGTGGGCTGGCTTTTGAACCATTAGCCGAGGATGAGCTACTTGTCATCGCCCCCGCCGAGCACCCGTGGGCCAAACGCCGCCGTGTCCGCTGGGGGGAGTTAGCCACCCAGGTTTTGATCACCTACAATAAGGCCAGCCATACGTATCAACTGCTCTTAGATCGCCTCGCCAAAGAAGAAGCTGGCACCCCTAAGACTATGGAGGTGCGAGAAGCTGAGGCGATTACCGAGATGGTCAAAGTCGGCTTGGGTATTGCCGTGCTACCGCCGTGGGTCGTGCGTGCTGACCTGCAAGCACGGAGGCTAGTAGCGTTGCCACTCGGTCGCACAGGCCTGAAACGTTCATGGGCTATTGCCTATGTCCAGGGCCGCCAGTTACCGCCCTATAGCCAGGCATTCATTCGCATCTGCCGGGAGCGCTTTTCCACCCTCATAGAGCCCGATGGGTTGGAGAAGATCGACGCGGAGCTTCCCCACATGGCCACGATGTGGTAGGGACGACATCCAAGTGGTGGTCTCGCTGGCTATGCAGGAGCCAGACCGAGAGGAAGGCCCCCTCGGCTTGGCTATTGAGATGGGGACCCGCTAGTGCGGTAGGTGCTTCCCCAAGAGAATATCAACGATTTGCGGCACGATGTCGCGGGCACGCTGATCGAGCTGTTCGTCGGTGAGGTTGGCGATGGGGTGGGGCATCGCCAAGTATTGATAATCTGGCACTCCCCAGGCTTCTGCCATCGCCCTACCGGTAGCGTGGAATACGTCGGTAATGATCGAAGCGGCTGGGACGCCGCGCTTCTCAAACACAATGCCATCGAGCACACTGCCCGAGCTGCAAGAGCCTCAGTCTCCCACCCCGGCAATGACCACATCGCACTCGGCCAAGATGTCGCGAATGATCTCTTCATGTGCGGGCACACCGGAGCTCCGTTTGCGCCGCATGAGCATCCCTTGTACGCCGTACTCGTCCTGGAGGATCTTGCCGATTTTCAACAGTAAGGTATCCGAGTTGTATTTGGTGTTTTCCACCAGGCCTACCTTCTTGCCTTGTAGGCTGGCCGGCCGGGGAGCATAGCGCAGGGCTTGCTCCTTGGGCGTGATCGTGGGGTCAAAGATCCGTATCCGCTTGTCCATACGCTCCTCCTAGTTCAGGAGATGACTCCACCCATACCCCGCCGCTCATGGGCGGCGGATCTCCTTCGTGACGCTCTGCGAAGCGTTCTTACCCCCCCATCCAGGGATGAAGGCCGAAAACACGCCTGCCTTACTGCCAGCGGCGATCACGATGATGTCTTCCGGCGTTTGCACTAACGGCCGCATCGTCGTCTCATCCTCCGGGAGGACGGCGCCGGGCATACGATTCGTCCGCTTTAAATGGGCGATGCTGTTGTGGGTATGGTCGAAGAGAAACTGTTTGATATCGGCCTTCGACCAGCGATCGTCACCGATCACCCGCATGTGCTCGCCGGCAATCACCACGGCGTACTGTGGTTGCCCGGTGACGCTGCCAGAAATACGCATGCCATCAGCCAGGGTAGTCAGCACGCCCGCTGCGGTATTGCTGAGTTGGTTGCCGATCTGATGCGGTGCTAGGGCTGCGAACACGGTGACGGCGTTTTGCTCAGGGCGAAACCCACGCTCCACGTGCACCGGCGGCCAGGGGCTTTCGGCCTCATTTTCGGCGATGCAATAGGTGTATTTTCCGGGGTGGCCCAAGGTGCTGCGGTCCAGCTTCCCCGGCAGTGTGCCGATCGCGTTGCGCATGATCAATCGTACCGCACGCCCGATCGTGGCATTGGCCCGCCAACCCGGCCCGAACAGATTATCGCCGCAATTGATATCCAGCTCACGGGCGATGGGACCGTTGACCAGCATGAACACCGCCGAACCGCCCGTGCTCGCTGCCGGCCCATGATAGCCATATGGCGGGTCACCAATAGCCTCGATTGCCGCCACCACCACTGGCATATATTCAGGCTTGCAGCCGGCCATGACCGCATTGATCGCCACCTTCTCGGCGGTGACGCTGATCTGGCGGTTTTCAATAAAAGCAATCTCCTGTCCCGGCTCCAGTCTACCGGCTTCCAGCATGGCGCGAATGTTGGCTTCAGTGGGCGGAACCACGGGCAGGCCATCGGTCCAACCCTTCTCGTAATAAAACTCGATCGCTTCTGCCGTGTCGCTGACCTCATAGGCGTGCGATTGCAGATTGGCGGAGCTCATCGCAGACTCTCCCACAGTCGAGGCTCATACCCTGCTGCTACCCGCGTCGGAATAGCGCCTATCATACACCTCATGCATGCCCGGTGCAATCAAACTCTCGGCGCCGGGAACGCAGCCCAGGCCTGCTCGAGGTGCCGCATGGCGGCGGCAGGCAGTGCCCCTCGCGCCGATGCCGTAATGGCTTGCTCGAGATGTTCGAGGCTGGAATAGCCAACTAGGACGGTCGACATCTCCGGCTTGCTCCAGGCAAATCGCATCGACGCCTCGACCAGGCTGTCGGCATGACCTTCCGCTGTGAGGAAATGTAGCGTCTGCGCTAGCTGCACATCGGCCTGGTAATCCACCCCGGTGCCAATCGGGGCGACGCTGGGCACGGCAATCGGGTGACGCTCCATGACGCCGGACAATGCGCCAGCCGCCAGCACGCGGATACCAATGCAACCCATACGTTTGGAAGCTGCACGGTCGAGAAGCTGGCCGAAATCTTGGTTGGGAAACCCGGCGGGCACCGGTCGCCCGGCGCTCGGGTTGAGGAGGTTGTAACACACCTGAGCGGTGTAGAGGGCACCGCTATCGATCACCTCATGTAGGGCTGCCGTGTCACCGACAGCCGTGATGCCATAATACTTCACCTTGCCCTGCGCCTGTAGGGCCTGGAAGGCCGTGACCACATCACTCAGCACATCCGAGACGCCGAGACCGGCGTCCTGTGACTCGCGTTGACGAGCGATGTGGTTGTGCAGTTGGATGAGATCAACCGATTCGCGGCCCAGACGTTGCAAGCTGGTCTCGACCGAGCGGGTGATGGCGCTACGCACGTCACCGAATGCCTCTGGTGGAACCCGTACCTTGGTCCCGACATACACCTCCGCCTTGAGCTCACGGAGCACTTGCCCCAGATTCTGTTCCGATTGCCCATTGCCGTAGGATGGAGCGGTATCGAAGTAATTGATCCCCGCTTCCATGGCGCGGGCCACGGCGCGCACACGGTCCTGATGGGCGCCACGAATAATCAGCCCGCCGACATTGCCGCAACCGAAGCCCAGCATCGACACTCGCAGTCCGGTTCGCCCTAATTCACGGTACTCCATGGTGGTTCTCCTCTCAACCTTTATACGTGATGCGATAGATGACGTCGGCACGATCATCGGACACGAGTAAAGACCCATCCGGCATCACCAGTACATCGACAGGTCGTCCCCAGGCACGGCCCTCGTGCAGCCAGCCCTCGGCAAAGGGTTCATACGATACCGCCCGATCGTTGTCAAGCCGCACCAGCATCACGCGATAGCCACTGGGTATGGTGCGGTTCCAGGAGCCATGTTCGGCGATAAAGATCTGCTGGCGATATGCTTCCGGGAACATCGTACCCGTATAAAAACGCATGCCGAGCGCCGCAACATGGGGACCGAGGTTCTGCACTGGCGCAGCGAACTCCGAGCACTGACGCTTGCTGCCAAACTCAGGGTCGGCAATACTCCCGCCGTGGCAATAGGGAAACCCAAAATGCATTCCTGGCCGTGGGGCACGATTCAACTCATCTGGAGGGCTATCATCGCCTAACCAATCGCGCCCATTATCGGTGAACCAGAGCTCGTTGGTCTTGGGGTGCCAGTCAAACCCCACCGTATTGCGGATGCCACGGGCGAAAGTCTCCAAGTTCGTCCCGTCTGGTCGTAGACGCATAATGACAGCGTAGCGGTCTGGATTGCGCTGGCAGATATTGCACGGCGCCCCGACCGGCACATACAGTATGCCATCCGGTCCAAAACGGATGAATTTCCAGCCATGATGGCCATCCTTTGGGAACTTGTCATTCACCACCACCGGTTGTGACGAACTAGTGAGACGTCGTTCGACATCATCGAAGCGTAGCACTCGGTTTATTTCCGCGACGTAGAGCGCGCCATCCCGAAACGCCACACCATTGGGCGAATTCAACCCTCGTGCCAGGGTGATCACCTCATCGGCCTTCGCATCACCATTGCGATCCACCACTGCATAGACATTCCCTGCCGAGCGGGAGCCGACGAACACCGTACCGTTAGGGCTCAAGGTCATCGAGCGGGCATCTTTGACGCCGCTGGCATAGATGCTGATCTCAAACCCAGGCAGGAGTTTGATGCGCTCCAGTGGCAATGTCTGTGCGTCGATGCGGCAAACTAAGAGGGGTAATAACAAAAGCAGTAGCCAGAAAACCCCGGACGGACACCCATTCGGCCAACCCCAGCCCGAATTCTTGTAGAAGAAGACCATGAGACCCCCCTCACTCCTTGGCGGCGTGCACAACTATCGCTTGCAGGCCTTCTCGCCGTGCCACACGGCAGAGAATCGGTTAGGTGGCGCGTGCATGTATTGGTATGCCTCCGGGGGGGAAGGTGTTAGAATGAAGCCCTGGAGGCGACCAGATGTGACCCAAGCGGCAGCAGGAGAGAGAAGAACCGCTGTCACGGCAGACCACCGCTGGATACTCACTCGGCACTGCGTCGTTAAAGGAGCTGGCATGTACATCGATATGCATGCGCACTATGTCCCACCCAAGGTCCTGTCTGTCCTGGAGCACGATCCTTCCCCGTACGGCGCCAAACTGATCGAGGCTGCAGGGGGAGGTCAGTGTGTCCATTTTACCTATGGGCTGACGATTCGTCCCTTTTTCCCCGAGCTCCTCGATCTTGAGGAGCGTTGGCGAGAGATGGACCAGCAAGGAGTGGATCGGCAGATTCTATCGGTCTGGACTGATCTCTCTGGCTACGGCATGTCCGTCGCGGAAGGGGCGCGCTGGCATCGCCTGCTCAACGAAATCATGTGCGATGAGGCCCGGCAGCACTCGCCACGGCTGTCAGCACTCGCCTCGGTGCCACTGCAGGATGCCCAGCAAGCGGCACACGAGCTCGAATACTGCGTCAAGCAGTGCGGGGCGGTGGGAGGCGTCATTGCTGCCAACGTCGATGGCAGCAATCTTGGGGAAGCTCCGTTGGACGCGTTCTGGTCAGCTGCGGTGGACTTGGCTGTCCCGATCTTCATCCATCCCACGCAACCGACGCCACTGCCGCGCACACGTAACTACGGCCTGAATCAGATCGTCCAGTACACGTACGATACGACGGCGAGCGTCGGGTCGCTGATTTTCAGCGGTGTGCTGGACCGCTTTCCTGACCTGACGCTGATCCTCTCGCACGGCGGCGGCTATTTCCCATACCAGGTGGGCCGTTTTGATCGCGTCTACCGTGATCTCAGGGCCCCGACTACGCCGTCGCAACCGCCATCGGCCTATCTGCGTCGTTTCTTTTATGATACGATCTTACACCATCCTGCCGCACTCCGCTATTTGCTCGACCTGGTGGGAAGCGACCAACTGTTGCTCGGCACCGATTATCCTTTCCCCATGGATGATCGCACTGCCCCGAAACTGCTGGAGCGGGCTGGTTGTAGCGCCGATGAAATCGCCCAAATCGGCGGCGGCACCGCACAACGCTTGTTCAAGCTGTAAACCGGGCGATGTCATGCATGCAAGCGATCCGTCGATTTGCGTGCTGCCCCAGTGGAGGACATGGAAACGACAGGCACCAGATACCGATAGATAGCCGGTCAGGCAGGAACTGGTGAACATGTGTCGACATACGAGCCCTACCGCAGTGTGACGGGTGAGTCGACGCCTGGACAGCGATCGACCTCCAGCACTCCCCCGGCACCTTCAGGCTTGGCTGAAGCATAGTGCTCTACAGCTGCATCTACGCCGGCACCTGCTACAACCTTCCAGCCTTCTCGGCGCAGCACTACTTCGAGGGCGGCGAGGCAGAGGAGGACATTTTGCCGCGTTGCCGAGCATCCCATGGTACCGATGCGCCAGACCCGGCCCAGGAGCGGTCCAAAGGCGGCACCGATCTCGATTCCAAAGTCCTGGAGTAGTGACTGTCTGACGCGGAAATCGTCAATGCCGTCGGGGACTATCACCGGAGTGAGCATAGGCAATCGGTGGGCCCACGGCTCCTGACCGAAGAGTTGCAACCCCAACGCCGCAATGCCTGCGCGCAAGGCTCCACTGTGCAGCCGGTGCCGGATGAAACGCGGCTCCAGCCCCTCGACCTGCAGCGCTCGCAGGGCTTCGCGCAAACCATAGACCATGGCGGTGGGGGCGGTGTGATGGTTGAACCGGTCTGTGCTCCAGTAGCGTGACAGTTGGGTCAGATCAAGGTAATTGCTTTGGATTTTGCTGTGTCGTGCCTCCAACAGTGCCGCAGTGCGTGCGTTGAACGTCAGTGGCGCCAGGCCGGATGGACAGCTCAGGCACTTCTGCGTAGCGGCCACGGCAATATCGAGGCCCCAACGGTCTACTGCGACCTCGCAGCCGCCAAGCGTGACAACGGCGTCCACCAGGAGTAAGGCATCATATCGGTGCACTAGCTGTGCAATTTCCTGCAATGGTTGCAGCACACCAGTCGAGGTTTCTCCGTGGATGAGCGCCACTAACCTGGTGCGACCGCCCTGCAATGCGGTCTCGATGGCCTCTGGCTCGATCACCCGCCCCCACTCAGCCCTGACCGGCACGACGTCGGCGCCGCAACGCTCGGCGATCTCGACCAATAGCAGCCCGAAATTCCCGCATTCACCGACGACGACGCGGTCCCCGGGCTCGATCAACGAGGCCATCGCTGCCTCCAAGCCGGCGCGACCGGTCCCGGACACCGGGAAGGTTTTCGCGTTGTCGGTCTGAAACACGAAGCGGCACAGCGCCATCACTTCGCTCATAATGATGGTGAATTCGGGATCGAATTGGCCGAGTATGGAAGTCCCCATGGCCCGTAAGGCACGGGGATCAGCCATACTGGGGCCGGGACCGAGGAGGATGCGAGGACTAGGCAAGAGGTCGCCGACTTGCGGATTCATAACCGTTCTGCACTCCTTTCATGAACGAGTTCAGAACAAGGTTGAGCGGGAGAAGGCATCATACCACTTTTTCCACGCTCCCGATATACCTGGCGTGCGTGGTCGTGATGCGGCAGAGCCCCAGCTCCTCGTTTAGCTGTTGAGACCGCGTCCCCGCTCCCACCTGGTTGCTGATCCGCCAGTCCTCGCTTACGCGGTGTTCGTCCCCCATGCTCATGGTGGTTAGCTCTATCCATGGTGTGCATTTCTAACCAGCTCCTCAGTGGTCAGACCAGGCAAGCCGACCCATGTGTTTCTCGTGGGCAAAGCCCACACGATAGCCAATATTGCGCGTCCATGCTACGTCCTCTAACCCCTGCCTGTCCAAGACTTGCTCATGCCTTCCAACGCGTTCACGTCATTTTCCCTGCACCGGCATTGCTCTTGCTCAAGGAACAGTGTCAAGCCGCTGGGCACACCCATAACGCCAGTGATGACGGCATAGACGTGGGTCCTGGCCTGCGTTGGGAGGGCAGACCACCTCTCGTTGCGTGCAGAGGCCAGGAGGTGCACCGACCGACTGGGGTCAGACGCCTATGATAGATGTACTCTGTATAACACAGCACGGTTACACCAGATACCACCAGGCAGCCGTCATGGCCACCGGGGATGACTGGTGCGCTCATGGGCGACTCACACGCATCCTACCAGGTAAACTCAGTCAAACATTTCGATTGACACACACGGTCAGCCTGCATACACTCGCTGGCAACTTCCACTCGCATACAGATCAGACCTCATCCGTGCATCCGACTGACACAGACCAGGGAATATACAATGAGCAGCTATACCAGTGCTACCCCTTGGACCAATCAGTTCAATAGTACATTGCTCATTGCCTGCAGCGATGGTCGCTTCGGCACTCAATTAGACAACTTTTGCAAGGAATACCTCGATGCGGGTTCCTGTGACCGGTTCCTGGCCCCTGGTGGCATCGCTGGGCTGCAGATCCTCTCGGAATGCTTTTATGCAGATAAGGAGCGCATCACTCTGCTGGTAACCCATCACGCCATTCGCAAGATCATCTGCGTGGCCCATGAAGATTGCGGCTACTACCGCGACAGATACCCAGGCATAGATGACCTCTTTCCACGGCAACTGGAAGACCTCCGGACGGCGGCGGAGAGCCTGCACTATTGGTTCAGCGGCATGGATGTTGAATTGGTTTATGCAAGCGTGACACAAGACCGATACGTGCAGTTTGTTCGGGTGACGCCGGAGGGGACACCTGGGCATCGCTGAGCTATCTCGAGTCTTTGTCGGGCTCATCATGGCACAGGAGGGCCTATGGGGATCGAGGCGATATAT
Source organism: bacterium (assembly GCA_046727435.1). Classification (GTDB taxonomy): domain Bacteria; phylum Tectomicrobia; class Entotheonellia; order J063; family CAVPRW01; genus CAVPRW01. Next base: position 11,367 of record JBKPCR010000444.1, read on the forward strand.
CTGCTCAGCTTTGTGGCCGGGGTGGTGTATGCGCTCGTGGGAGGGGTGATGACCGGCGTCCTGGGCGGGCACGGGCATCACGCCGGGCTCGCGGGGCACGATCTCCATCAAGGTATGGGGCATAGTGGCGATGCACTCCACGTGGATACTGAAGGGGAGGTGCAGCTCTCCCCCATTAGCCCCGTGACCGTCACGATGTTCGGGACGGCCTTCGGGGGCGTCGGCCTCATCGGCTCTCACGCCCTAGCCCTGCCCGCCCTATTTAGCCTCCCCGTGGCCCTGCTATCAGGGTTGATGATCGCGGGCGTCGCATTCTATGCCTTCTCAAAGCTCTTCCAAGTCACCGAGAGCAGCAGTGAAGCCCACGTCATGGAGCTGGTAGGCCTTGAAGCCGAGGTCATCACTGCCATTCCGCTACAGGGCTTGGGGGAAATCGCTTACGTGGCGCGGGGCACTCGGTTCACGGCGCCAGCGCGTTCCGAGGACGGGAAACCACACCCCGCACCCAGCAAGGTGCTGATCGCACGCATCATGGACAACATCTTCTGTGTGCGAGAGCCGATCGAGCCAAACCGGATGCTGGCCACCGTTCTCTTCACGGACATCGTCGGGTCGACAGAGCAGGCGGCTGCGTTCGGAGACCGTCGATGGCGGGATCTGCTCGAGACCCATCACTCCGTAGTCCGAAGGGAGTTAACACGGTTCCAGGGCCGTGAGATCGATACGGCTGGCGACGGCTTCCTGGCCATCTTCGACCAACCGGTGCATGCGATTCAATGTGCCTGTGCCATTAGCGACGCCGTCCGGCAACTAGGGATCGAGATCCGGGCTGGGTTGCATACAGGAGAGTGCGAGGCGGTAGGCGACAAGATGCGTGGCATCGCTGTGCATATCGGCGCCCGTGTGGCGGCACTCGCTGCCTCTGGCGAAATCCTACTTTCCGGTACGGTGAAGGACCTGGTGGCCGGCGCAGGCATTCGATTCGAGGACCGGGGCAGGCATGTGCTGAGGGGTATTCCGGGGGAATGGCGGTTGTTCGCTGTGACGCGTGGGGACGCTCCAAGGCGCCGGGCTTGGCATTGACCGCGTGGGCTACGGATGGGCTAGCGCAGCTCGTGGCCGCTCTCAGATCGCCGGCATGACCTGTTCCTGTGGCATGAAGTGTGAGAGTGACGCCCGAGGCAACGTCTGGGCATCCTCGATCCTTCCACCGGCAGGATCATCAAGGGGTTAGGAGTATATATGGGGATCGAGACAGTCTACATCTTCTGTTTTGTGGTGGGAGCGGTCTATGCCCTGATAACTGGGGTGGGTGCAGGGGTGTTTGGAGGACACACTCACCATGGAGGGCTCATCGGCCACGATGTAGGCCATGACATCGATCACGGCGCCGATCACGACTATCCGACGGCGCAAGGGGAAGTGCATTTGTCGCCCGTCAGCCCCGTGACCATCACGATGTTTGTGACGGCCTTCGGCGGCGTCGGCCTCATCGCCACCCGTACCCTCGCCCTGCCGGTGCTGCTCAGCCTCCCTATGGCCCTGACTTCAGGGCTCCTACTCGCGGCCGTGGCCTTCTTCACCTTCTCCAAGCTCTTCCAAGCCACCGAGGGCAGTAGTGAGCCGCGCGTCAGCGAGTTGGTCGGCCTTGAAGCCGAGGTGATTACGCCTATTCCAGCACAGGGACTGGGGGAGATTGCCTATGTGGCGCGAGGCAGCCGTTTCACCGCACCAGCGCGTTCCGAAGATGGGAAGCCACACTCTGCGCACAGCACGGTGCTGATCGAGCGTGTCGTGGGAAGCGTCTTCTGTGTCAGGAAGTCCATGGATGAGCGGTTTCGCGACCTGGCGCTTGGCGAAGATCAACCGCGAGGATTCCTCCGCTGAGGCCGGGCAAGACACTCTAAAGTAGGAGGGGGAACGATGGGCGTGGTGATCATGGCAGCCGTCGGCATCGTGGTGGTGTTTTGTGTTTTTGTCCTGGTGTATGCCAGCCGCTACACCAAGGTAGGTCCCAACGAAGTGCTGGTGATCTCGGGTCGGCGTCGGCGGATGATCGGCCCAGATGGTACCTCGCAAACCGTTGGCTACCGCATCGTGAAGGGCGGCGGAGCATTCGTCTGGCCGGTGTTCGAAAAGGCCGAAACCCTCTCTCTGGAGCTCTTGACCCTGGATATCAAGCTCCCTGAAGTCTATACCACGACCGGTGTGCCGGTGGTCGTCGACGGCGTGGCGCAAATTAAGGTCAAGGGGGAGGATATCTCCATCGCCACGGCTGCCGAGCAGTTCCTCAGCAAGAGCCGCGGGGAGGTCATGCCCATCGCCCACCAGACGCTAGAGGGCCATCTCCGGGCGATTCTGGGGATCATGACGGTGGAAGACCTCTACAAGAACCGAGAGGTTTTCGCTCAGCGTGTCCAGGAAGTTGCCGCGACGGACTTGGCCAATATGGGCCTACAGATCGTCTCCTTCACGCTGCGGGATATCAAGGACAATCAAGGGTATCTGGAGGCTCTGGGAAAACCTAGGATCGCCGAGGTGCGGAGGGACGCCCTGATCGCCCAGGCCGAGGCGGATCGCGATGCCACGATCAAGAGTGCAGAAGCTCGGCGGGCGGGAGAGGAGGCCAAGTTCCAAGCCGAAAGCCAGATCGCCATGGCCCGGCGTGACTTCGAAATGAAGCAGGCGGAGTACCAAGCAGCCGTGAATCAACAGAAGGCAGAGACGGACCTCTCCTACGACCTCGCGAAGTATAAGGCCAGCCAAGCGGTGAAAAGGGAAGAAATGCAAGTCGCCGTCGTGGAAAAGGAAAAGATGATCGACCTGCAAGAAAAAGAGATCTTACGGCGCGAGAAGGAGCTCCAAGCGACGGTTCAAAAATCCGCCGATGCCGAGAAGTACCGCATCGAGACTTTGGCCGCAGCCTACCGGCTGAAGATGCAGACGGAGGCGGCGGGGGAGGGCGAGGCAAAGCGGGTCGTAGGCATCGGTGAGGCCGAGGCGCAGAGGGCGCGAGGCTTGGCTGAGGCCGAGGTCATCAGGGCCAAGGGGGAGGCCGATGCCGCCGCCATGTCGCGAAAGGCCGAAGCCTGGGACGTGTATAACCAAGCGGCGATCTTACAGCTCTTTATCGAGAGGATGCCGGAGATCGCCAAGGCCATGGCCGAACCCCTGACGCGTATGGAAAAGATGGTCGTGATCAGCAACGGCGGGAACGGCTCCGCCGGAGCGGCCAAAATCACCCAGGATGTCACCGCGATGATGGCCCAGCTCCCTGAGGTGCTGAAAACCCTGAGCGGCGTCGATATCACCCAATGGCTGCAGCACATCCCAGGCCCTGGGCGAAAGACGTCAGCCCGCGCCGAGCCGTGACCTCGGTGTGAGCTTCCGGGACGGCCTAGTGCTTGCTGTCCCATTCCCTCATGAGGCCGCAACTCCGCACACGTGTCAACTTGCTCCCTCCAGGGGGTAGGGGCAGAAGAGGAGACCTCGTTTCATGGCCTCAGCATACCCACGCGACATGGTCGGCTACGGGGCTCATCCGCCGGACCCCAAATGGCCCGGGGAAGCCCGGGTCGCGGTGCAGTTCGTCCTCAACTATGAGGAGGGCAGCGAGGCCTGCATCCTGCACGGCGATTTGGCATCGGAGGCCTTTCTTTCGGAGATCGTCGGAGCCCAGTCATATACCGGCCTCCGGCACATGAATATGGAGTCGCTGTATGAATATGGCAGCCGAGCTGGCTTCTGGCGACTGCACCGTCTGTTCACAACACGCGCAATCCCAGTGACCGTGTATGGCGTCGCCATGGCGTTAGAACGTAACCCTGCAGCAGTGGGGGCCATGCTGAGCGCCGGCTGGGAGATCGCCAGCCATGGCTATCGTTGGATCGATTACCAGTGCGTTACTGAAGAGGAAGAGCGCGAGCACCTGCACAAGGCCCTCGACATTCACACGCGCGTGACCGGCAGCCGTCCCCTGGGTTGGTATACTGGCCGCTGCAGCCCCAATACCCGTAAGCTCGTCGTGGAGGAGGGCGGATTTCTCTACGACGCCGATAGCTATGCTGATGATTTGCCCTACTGGGTGGCTGATTACGGTGAGCCACACCTGGTCATTCCGTATACGCTGGACGCCAACGACATGCGATTCGCCATCAACCAGGGGTTTAATAGCGGCGATCAATTCTTCACCTACCTGAAGGATAGCTTCGACATCCTCTATGCCGAGGGTGAAACCGCTCCCAAAATGATGTCGGTGGGTTTACACTGTCGCCTCGTCGGGCGTCCCGGACGTGCGGCAGCCCTGGCCCGCTTCCTCGATTATGTACAGGGCCACGAACGGGTGTGGCTCTGTCGCCGCCTTGACATCGCCCATCATTGGCGAGTACATCATCCCTATTCTCCCTCATCCAGCGTATGCGAGAAGGCATGAGGGGAATCATAGAGCCACGACCATAGCCCTTCCTTGACTTCCAACAAAAGCCCTCTGCAGCAGGGGGGTATCACATGTGGAGAGCGCACCATGCCGGCACGGACAGGACAGGACTACATTAGGGGTTTACAGGAGCATCCACCGGAGGTATGGATCGGTGGCGAACGCGTCGCTGATGTGACCGCACACCCGGCCTTGCGCAATGGGGTGCGCTCGATCGCAGCACTCTATGATATGCAGCACGACCCCAACCTCAAGGAAGAGATGACCTACAGTTCTCCGACGACCGGCGAGTCCGTGGGGCTATCGTTCATTATCCCACGCAGCCACCAGGACGTGGAACGCCGGACCAACATGATGCTGCATTGGGCGCATGCGACCTGCGGCATGATGGGACGTTCGCCTGATTTTCTCAATGTCAATTTCGCCGCCTGGGCTGCGGCCGCTGATTATTTCGCTCAGAACCGGCCGGAATTCAAGACGCATATCATGCGCTATTACGAGTACATCCGGGAACATGATTTGACGCTCACCCATGCGCTGATCAACTTGCAGCGTCAGCGCACGCCGTCGGGCGTGCAGCACCTCAGCGCGGACACCGCGTTGGGCGTGGTCCGTGAGACCGATGCTGGCATCGTTGTCAAAGGGGCGCGCGTCCTGGCGACGCTGGGCCCGATCTCCGATGAGATCGCCGTCTACTCGCCGCGTCTACGGAAGATGAGCGAGGGCCATAGCCCCTATGCGCTGAATTTTTCCATTCCCTGTAGTACCCCGGGGGTGAAATTCCTCTGTCGCGAGAGCTTTGATCTCGGTCGTTCACCGTTCGATCATCCCCTGGGCTCACGTTTCGAAGAGATGGACGCCATCGTCTTCTTCGACGATGTCTTGGTCCCTTGGGAGCGCGTGTTTCTGCTCGGTGATGTCGAGCTGGTAAATGATACCGGTGTGGCTACCGGCTCGCATATTCATACCGCTCATCAGGGTGCTGCCAAGAACATCGCCAAGAGCGAACTGGTGCTCGGTGTGGCGCTGCTGATGGCGGAGACGCTGGGATCGACCCAGGTGCCGCATGTCCAAGAGCGCCTGGCAGAGCTCATGGTGCATACCGAGGTCATGAAGGCCTCCTTGCGCGCTGCGGAGGCGGATGCCCAACTCGACCGCTGGGGGGTGATGTGTCCCGCAGGCCTGCCGCTGGAGGTGATCCGTACTTTGTTCATGAACGTCTATCCACGCATGGTGGAAATCCTGCAGCTTATGGGCTCCAGCAGCTTCATGATCATTCCTTCCGAAAAGGATTTCGAGAGCGCGCTGAAGCCTGAGATCGAACAGTATCTGGCAACCGACACCGCCAGCGCCCGCGAACGCGTCAAGCTCTTCCGCCTGGCCTGGGATATCGCCTGTAGCGCCTTTGGTGGAAGGCAGGTGCTGTACGAACGCTTCTTCGCCGGCGACCCGCTGAATCGGGCGCAATTTCTTTACAACATTTACCCCAAAGACAGCGTCATGGAGCGCGTTCGCGAGTTCTTGGGAAATGACGACGAGGCATAAGGGAGAGTCCACCACCTATGCTCCCTTCTCTTCCGGGGGGATACGGAGGGTCTAGGTCACACATCTCGTATGGAGTAGTGTCGCCATGATCATGGAAACCAGCGTTCGTATGGATGCAACGCGTGCGTGATAGGGACTGCACAAAGATGGCGTTCACCCGACTCCGCAAGCCAATCCCGTAGACAGCAACCAAGTATGGTAGAATAGGTCCTTGCCTCGGGGAATGTTAGCTGACATAGAGAGTCTGGCTCGACATCCCATGGAGGGGTCGGTGCATGTTGAAGGGCATGTCAGGGCATCAACGGCCTCAGTTCTAGAGACGTGATCCCATGGCGCAGGACGCATGGAGGAGTAGACATGACTCTCGGGGGGAAGCCTTTCGTCATTGCCCTTGAAGAGCACTACTATGATTCCGAGCTGGCGGCGACCTTCGACGGTCCGGAAGGTCGTGCGCCGGAGACTCGCCGCCGCTTGGATGACCTGGGTGAGCTCCGCCTCAAGGAGATGGACGAGGCGGGTATCGATGTCCAGGTGGTCTCTCATGGCGCGCCGTCGACCCAACGTCTGGACGCAGAGGCCGCCGTGCGGCTGGCCCGCAATGCCAACGACCGCCTCGCTCAGGCGATCGCCGCGCACCCCGACCGGTTTGCCGCCTTCGCAGCCCTGCCGACCCCCGACCCCAAGGCTGCCGCCGACGAGCTGGAACGCACGATTACCCAGCTGGGGTTTAAGGGCGCCATGGTCCATGGGTTGACCAACGGCGTGTTCTTCGACGACCAGCGATTCTGGCCTATCTTTGAACGTGCCCAGGCCCTGGACGTGCCGCTGTACGTGCACCCAGCGGTGCCTCATAAGGCTGTTGTGGAGGCATACTACCAGGACTACTTGGCCGACTTCCCCACGTTGCAAACCGCGGCCTGGGGGTTCACCGTCGAGACCGCCACCCAGGGCATCAGGCTGGTCCTCAGTGGTGTGTTCGATGCCTACCCGGACGTGAAGATCATCCTGGGGCATATGGGCGAAGGGTTGCCGTTCTTGCTGTGGCGCATCGACCATGCACTGTCGCGCCCCGGCAATCGCTCGGTGTCATTCCGCGAGCAGTTCAGCAAGCACTTCTACATCACCACCAGCGGCAACTTCTCTACCCCTGCGCTGCTCTGCTCCATGATGGAGCTGGGCGTGGAGCGTATCCTGTTCTCGGTGGACTGGCCCTTCGTGCCGAATGTCCCTGGGACGAAATGGATGCATGAACTCCAATTGTCGGCAGAGGACAAGACCAAGATCTTGAGCGGCAATGCCAAATGGCTGCTGAAGATGTGACTGGGGAACGCATCATCGGATGGTGTGCAATAAAGGAGGTGCGTATGACCACGACCTTTGCCTATCCCGAGGCACCAGCAGAGCATGCTCGCGGGGGCCGTGTCGAAGGTGAGCTGAAAGTCAGCGGCCAGTTGATGTACGCCGATGACCTAGCCTTGCCTGGGCTACTCTATGTTGCGGCGGTGCGGAGTCCTTACCCCCACGCCCGCATCGTCTCCACCAACACTGAAGAGGCCCGGAAGGTCCCAGGTGTGCACCTCGTGCTGACGGGGGCCGACGTGGCCGCGATCCGTTTCGGCCGCGCGGTCTACGACGTGCCCATTCTGGCCGTCGAGAAGGTGCGGTTCACCGGTGAGATGGTGGTGGCGGTGGCTGCAAAGAGCGCTGCGATTGCCGAAGAGGCCGCAGCGCTAGTGGACGTAGAATACGAACCCATGCCGGCGGTATTCGACGCCGTGGAAGCTCTCAAACCGGGGGCGCCGGCCGTTCACGAGGCGCCATGGTCCTATGTGGGGGCGGCCCGGGGCCCCGAAGCACCGGTAAATCTGATCGGCCGTGCCATGTCAACCGCGGGCGGGGACGTCGAAGCAGCGCTGGCAGCCTCGGACCGGGTCTTTGAGCATACCTTCAGTACGCAGGCCCAGCATCACGGCTACCTGGAGCCGCACTCCTGTACGGTGGCCGTGGAGCCCGCCGGCACCGTCAAAATCTGGTCGTGCAACAAGTCGCCCTACCGGTTGCGTGAACAATTGAGCCTCGTCTTTGGGATTCCAGTGGAAAACTTCATCCTCCACACCCCTGCGATCGGCGGAGACTTCGGCGGCAAGGGTTCACCTATGGACATTCCCCTATGCCTCGAGATGTCGCGGCGCACCGGGCGGCCGGTGCAGATGACCATGCGCTACGCCGAGGAGCTCATGGCCGCAGCGCCGCGCCATGCCTCGGTAACTCGCGTGCGGGTGGGGGTGAGCCGGGACGGCCGCTTGCAGGCGATGGACGTCCATGCCATCTTCAACGCCGGGGCCTATGGCGCCTTCCGTCCGTCTGCCAACTTCGGCGCCCGCACCGCCACCAGCTACCACATACCAGCCATCCGAGCCGTGGCCGAGCGCGTCTATACCAACCAGGTACCGGGTGGCAACGCACGGGCGCCGGGCGGGCCACAGTTCACCTTCGCCGTGGAGTCGATGCTGGACCTGGTGGCCCGAGAGATGGGCATCGATCCATTTACCTTCCGCCGGCAGAACCTGCTCCAGGATGGTGAGGCGAGTCCCTTCGGCGACCATTGGCTCGACGTGCGGGCCACCGAGACCCTGGACCTGGCTGAGAAGGCATACCGGCCGGTGTTCCCTAGGGACGCGCCACCCACAGTCCGTTTTGGGCGGGGTCTCGCGGTCTACGATCGGGCCACCCACGCGCCTCAGCGCACCAGCATGCGCCTGAGGCTCCAAGCTGACGGCAGCATCGAGGCCCAGGTGGCGGTGATGGAGACGGGCACCGGCTCGCACACGATGATCCGCCGGGTGGTGGCCGAAGGGCTAGGCTTGCCTCTGGATCGCGTGGGCATCCGGTATGTGGGCACGGCGTATCTGCCCTATGACTCGGGCGTGGGTGGCAGCCGCGTAACCATTTCAGCTTCCGAAGCGGCACATCTGGGTCTCCTGGAGTTCCGAGAAGCGCTATTGCAGGAGATGGCTCAGGTCATGGGCATTCCGGTACAGCAGGTAGAGTGGCGTGCGGGAGGCGTCGGTGCCGACACGGCGAGCGGGCGCACCATTGACCTTGCCGCCCTGGCGTCTCGGGGCGTGACCGTTGAGACCTTGAGCGACACCGGCGTCGGCCAGGAGGCGCGGGAGGGCGAGCACGAGGAGGCGGCGACCAGCTTCTGCATACAGATTGCTCAGGTTGGCGTAGACGTCGAGACGGGGCAGGTGTTTCTCTATGAAGTCCTGAGCGCCCACGACGTCGCGGATGTCCTGGAGCCCATCAGTCACCAGAGCCAGATCGAAGGTGGGGTGGTGATGGGCATCGGCTATGCCTTGCGAGAGGACCTGGGGATCGAGGAGGGGCAGGTGAGTGCGGCCCACCTGGGGGACTACAAAATGTCCAATATCGCCGATACCGCCGGGATACGCGTAGAGCTGTTGCACGGCGGCAAGGGCGTCGGTGCGTTGAACGTGAAAGGCATCGGCGAGATCCCCAACGTGCCGACCGCGGCCGCCATCGCCAATGCGGTCGCGGACGCCGTTGGGGTCCGCATCGACACGCTGCCCATTACCGCCGAGAAGGTCTTACGGGCCCTCTCCGCGCTATAGCGAGCGGCCACATGTCAGGGTTCCACTGTCGAGAGAGCCATCGCAGGGCCGGCCCTGGTGGGCCGGCTCGTCAGCAATGCCGATGTGACTTCCCGCCTGAGCTACCCCCGTTATCGATGCTGTGAGGAGGAGGAAAAACCATGGCGGTCATCGATGCAGATACCCATGTCATCGAAACTGAACACACGTGGGACTATCTGGACCCCTCGGAACAGCAGTTCCGGCCTATCGTCGTCACCCCCAGAGGAGAGAGTGGACGGGAATACTGGTACATCGACGGCAAAATTCGCGGCCTGGCCCGCCAAGCCGTGACCGCCCCAGACGTGCGCAGCCTAGAAGAGAAGCTCGGCCGCAAGATGGCTGCGCCACAAGAGGCCCGAGAGGGCGAGAATGTCGAGGTCCGCCTCCAGCACATGGATGAGCTCGGAGTGGATATTCAGGTGCTCTGGCCCACCCTCTTTCTGGAGCGCATAGCCGACCGCCCGGAAGCGGAGATCGCGGTCTGCAAGAGCTACAATCGCTGGATGGCCCACATCTGGCAGCAGGGCAAGGGGCGCTTGCGCTGGGTCTGCGTGCTGCCGTTGCAGAGCATGTCCGAAGCGCTGGAGCAGCTGCGCTTCGCGCACAATCACGGCACCGTGGGCGTCTTCATGCGCGGCATCGAGAACGAACATCTGCTCCACGATCCCTACTTCTTCACCCTCTATGACGCAGTGAGTGCCCTCAACATGGCCATCGGCGTCCACGCCGGCAACGCCAACCCCTACGTTCGCGAGTTATTGGCGCAGCGTAACTCGCCCGGCACCTTCTGGGCCTACCGGATGTCCTCGGTCGGCGCCTTCCACTCGCTGGTGATGGCGGGCCTGCCCGACCGCTTCCCCAAGCTACGCATGATCTTCGTTGAGATCGCCTCACAATGGGTGCCCTGGACCCTGAAAGACCTCGCACGTCGCTTGCCCCAGCAGCGCGGGCGTGAGCTGCCAGAGAACCCGATGCATGCCTACCGCCTCTACGTCGCCTGCCAGTCTGACGATGATGTTCCTTATGTGCTTAAGTACACGGGCGAAGATAACATGCTCATGGGCACCGACTACGGTCACCACGACCACGCCGCCGACCTGGAGGGTTTGCGCAATCTGCAGACCGCCGGCGGGATCAGCGAGCATGTCTACCAGAAGATCGTCGATGCCAATCCTAAAGCGGCCTACGGGATGTAGATCATCATGCATTGCTGCGGAACGTCATGGAGCTCCCGCAACGTGTGCTAGCCTGGGCGGGTCGTGGCGAAGCGGCTGGAGGTGAATGCATGGCCCTGAAAGATACGATCCCCTTTGGCATGGTTTTACCACATCGCTCCCCTGACCCGGTGGACATGCAGGCGGTCCATCGGGTTGCCCAGCGCGCTGAAGCCCTGGGATTCCGTGACCTGTGGGTGACCGAAAATACGTTGAACCACGTCTTCTGCTTTGACCCTATGGTCATACTGACCTACGCCGCCGCCGTCACCACGACGATCCGGGTGGGGGTGTCCGTGGTCGTCCTACCCGTGCACAGCCCCATGCATGTGGCGCACCAGGTGGCCACGCTGGATTATGTGAGCCACGGCCGCGCCATCCTGGGAGTAGGACTGGGGCGGGAGGCACATTACACCGAGTTCCAGGTACCCCGAGAGCGTCGTGTGCGGCGGTTCCGCGAAGGGGTGGAGCTCATCAAAGCACTGTGGACCGAGCCCAAGGTCGACTATCGGGGCGAGATCTTTCAGCTTGAAGGCGGCACCATGGCTCCCAAACCGGTGCAGAAGCCGCATCCGCCGATCTGGTTGGGCGGCGGCCACCCCGATGCGTTGCGTCGCGCCGGGACCATCGCCGACGGCTGGATGGGCTCTGGGGGCTCGAGCACGGCCCACTTCTCCCAAAGTGTTCCCATCCTGCGGGCAGCGCTGGAGAAGGCCGGACGCGACCCGGCGACCTTCCCCATCTCCAAGCGCGTGTTCATGTCCGTGCACGATCGTCCCGACGTGGCCAGAGCCGAGCTTCACCGCTGGTTCAGCGTGGTCTATCACAACCCCGATGGGACCGACGCCTCGGGGATCCATGGCACGCCGGAGCAGGTGCGGGAGCAGCTGGAAGCGTTGGTACGCATGGGGGCGAACCACCTCCTGCTCAACCCTGTCTGCCGCCATGCCGAGCAGCTGGAATCCCTGGCTGCGGTGGTGGGGCTCTCCTAAGGCCGGTAGCATGGCGGCTATGATCGTCCGAGTGTGAAATGATACTGACGCACCAGGACACAACACTTGGCCTTGAGCAGGGGCCTGAATGGCAGCGGCGCTATGGAGAGGAATCTGTTCCGGGGAAAGCATGAGTCCGAAAGTGCTTGAGGCAGGAGCCCTTATCTTCTGGTTTCACAGCCATGATGCCCTCCGAGAACAGCGAGCTAGCGTGCATGTGGGTAAAGGTTCGCAAGATGATTACACCGATGCCAAGATCTGGTTGGAGCCGGAGATTGAAGTCGCTCGCCCTGGCCGCACGCTGCGGAGCCACGAGTTAAACCGGGCGCTGCGGATTATCAGAGAGCATCACGCATACTTATCGGAGGAATGGTATGGCTACAAGGGAAGAGCAGGTTGAGGAGCAGTTCAAGGTTAAGCAATACAAGGTACAGTATCCCATATCCGCCTACACGTTTCCCCATGAGGCCCTCATTCACCAAGCGCGGTTTGATGAGGAGTACATGCACGTAGAATTGACCGACGGGCGTGTGCTATCTGTGCCGCTGTGGTGGATTCCTACCCTGTTCAATGCGCAGCCTGAGGAGCGGGAGAAGTATGAGATCAACCAGAGCCGGACCATGCTCATCTGGGATCCAAACAAGTGTGCCATCAACGACGAGGTGCGCATCGCGGATTATCTATGCCCTGCGCCAAAGGACATGTGAGTAGCCGGAGACCAATGGCAGGCCAGCATCCCATGGTGTTCCGACGAACACCCAGTCGCGGGCTACCTTCTGGCGCGTCTGGGCTTGGCCACTCGCCAGGAGATCCAGCATCTGCCAGCGGGGCTTCTGGTGCCCATTATGGGCACGGGAGCCGTTGCCTGAGCCCGTCCTCATGTTCGGAGGTGGGCGGAGTCGCTTTGTGCACGGGCTGCCCTCCGGGTCAGGATCAGCATTGTATGCCGGTGGCACAGCGGTCATAGGCGCAATATCCAGTCGGAATGAAAAAGACTCCGAGAAGTGTGCACATCACAAAGTTTTAACTCGGCTTTGGCCATTCCGGCTGCTAACGGCAGGGCAATGAGCCAGAGTTCGAAGGCCTCCCTCCGCAGCTTCCCCTCCGGGTCGCACACGATGACAAAGCGAATCGCCACAGGGGGCCACCTGGGGGTGTACCATAAGGCCGTCCGCGAGAAGACCTAGAGCTTTTTGATCTGGCCCCCGTACGACTCCACCTCCACGGTCTCCCAGGGCGTCTCGGAGCGCTTCGACCAGCCCTGCAAGCTCCGTTGCCGCCTCCCCTCGGTGGGTTTAGGGCCGCGCTTGGCTGGGGACGGCGGCTCTGGCCAATGATACAGCGCCGCATCCCACCGCAGGCGTGAGACCATGCTCACCCGGCGCTTGACACAGGCCAGCGCCAGCGACACGGCGTCAAAGCCGCCGTCGACGACCAAGACCAGGCGGCGTCCTGGCCGCCAGCGGCGCACCGGTTTCATCATCTGCCGCACCCCATCCACGCTGGTGTTGTGCCGTTGTCCCTTGGACTTCTCCGCGGGCCAACACCGCGCAGTGAGAAACGGCAGCTCCCACACCCGTCGACTCCAGGGCACCGGTATCAAGAGCATCATCGCGACCCATTTCAGCCCGAAACAGCGAATGACATGCTTGTGCGTGGAGCGGACCGCATCCCGGTCATCGTGCGTGTCCTGGGAGCCAGTACCGCACTCAAGAGCAAGACTTGCGCGTGGACCCAGACCCGATGCGAAAAGAGCGGCGCAAAAGGGGTCAAGACCAGTAAGATGGCTTCTGGCAGGGGCGGCATCGGATGTCCTCCTTCGATAGCATGCACTTTCGCAGAGATCATCTATCCTAAGGGACATCTCACCCCCTGCCTATTCATAAAGGCCAAAGTGGAATAAGACAGATAAGACAGACATGATATAATACGTACTATTGCAAGTGTTGCTCCAGCGGGTGGTCTCTGAGAGAACTCCATGAGCGGGAGCAGCCGACGAAGTGAGGTATACGGCAGTCGTGGTGCCCCAGGCAGTACACAGCCAAGGCCATGAGGCGTATAGGCGTGCCCTACTGTAATGTATGGGCGGCGATGACGTGTGATGACGTGCTGGCCCAGGGGATCGACCTGCTCCAGCGCCGTGGCCGCGTCTCCTATCGGGCTCTGAAGTGGTGAGTCGATTGGGATGATGAGCCTCTTGAGGATGTGAAAGCCGAGCTCATGGAGGCCCAGGATGTGGCGGTTGAAGCGGCGGACAGAGGCCTCGTCTGGACTTGCGGTACAGCCTTCGCAGGAGCGGATGTCATCCATGCGCATGGTATCCAGATGATCAAGAATCACAAAGCGCCTACGTGACGATGACCGTGTTAGGGTTCCTCTTTTTTACCGATACCCATTAGACAGTATCAAGGTTTATGGTGTAGCATCTCCCCACGATCACTCATCGAGGGTGGGAGGTGCCTATGCCAAGCGATGAGGAAGTCACCCAGCGTGCCGGGAGTCTACGATCGATGACCGGCTTGACGGAAGCGGAATTTAGGGCACTGCTGCCGCATTTCGAGCCTGCGGTTGTGAGCTCTATGCAGGACCGCACCAGTGATGGACAGCCCCGCACGAGCCGCCGCGACACGACGGATGACACCTGTCCTCTCCCAACGACGGCCGACACACGGCTCTTCATCCTGACCTACGTGAAACAGAATCCTCTTCAACTGGTGGGTGCCTGGGTGGGGTCGACTATGTTGGGCCTCGCCAGTGCGGTATTTGTTGGGTTGGCCACCTACTTCTCGAAGGAAATTCTGAGCCCCGAACGGGAGCGGCGGTGGGTGCGGGCCCGTTCGATGGCCGAAGCGCTGAAATCGCAGGCGTATCGCTTCTGTACTCAGGCTCCGCCTTACGATGCACCCGATGCCCCCAATAAGCTTTTGAAGGCGACAGAAGATCTGCTCACGACCGTCAAGGACATCCCGCATGCTGAGCTGACAGAGGAGCAACAACGGGAACGCTTGCCTCAGGGACCGTTATCCGAAGCGAGCTATATCAAGGAACGCGTGGATGACCAGATCTACGGCTTTTATCGTCCCCGAGTGCGCGAGTACGAACAGCTGATCCGGAAGATTCGCACCCTCAGTCTTGGACTGGGAGCCATCGCGACCGTACTCGGTGCGGTCGCCTCCTTGTGGGCTCAAGAGGCTATTGCCGGCTGGATCGCGGTCCTTACCACCATGACGGCCTCAATTGCGGCATACGTATATGCGGGTCGGTATCAGTACCTCATCGTGAGCTACCAGACCACTGCAGCACAGCTGGAACGGGAGAAAACCCAGTGGCAAATCCGGAAAGTACAGGACCCAGCCAAAGCTGAGCTGGGAGAGTTTGTCAACGCCTGTGAAGACACTATCTCCATCGAAAATCAGGGGTGGATGGCGCGGCGCCTCGATAACCCGTCAGATAAGCCTGCTCATGAACCCGAGAAACCATAGTAAGGAGCATGGACATGATGGTCTCTATGACAGGCTTGGAGGGGTTGCAGATTTTCTTTGTTAGTTATGCACGTATCAATCGGGATAAGGTCCTTGAGAAGTTCATCCATCGGCTCCGTGATGAAGTGATTCAGCGTGCTTCAGGAAAGCTGCGTCAGGAGGACGTTCTCTTCTTCGACAGCGAAGGCATCCAAACGGGTGAGGATTGGGTCAGGAAGCTCGCTGCTGTTGTATCCAGTTATAAGGTCTGTGGTAGCCATCTGCTCGCCTGCCTTTGTGAACAGCGAGTTCTGTGGTAAAGAATTACGGGTCTTTATAGGGCGCCTGGAACAGTGGGAGAAATCATCTGAGAATGTGGGGAAAGATGGTCGAGCCATTATTCCCGTCCTCTGGGTCAAGATTTTTCTTCCCGATGTGATGAGAAAGTTCCAGCATGACGAAGCCGCATTCCCCGCCGACTATCACGTGCACGGGCTCAGAACGTTGTTTCAGCTGAACAAGTACCAGGACAAACGGACCCAAGTTGTGATTACGCTCGCTGAGCGGATCATCACGGCAGCGACCAGAACCAACCTACCATCGAGTAGCCCCATCCCGCATTTCAATTTTATACCGAGCGTCTTTCACGAGGAGCAACGTGGCACCCGTTACGGCGTGGCGTTGGTAGCGCTCATCAATGGCGGGACTTCAGCAGTCCCGTATGAAATCGGCCCCACGTTTTCCACCCTGATGGAGAGCGCCTGCGCGCAGGGAATCCCTTGGCGCGAACTCGAGCAGGATGCAAAGCTCAGGCAGCGCTTACGGGAAACCGCGGACACCCGGGAAGCCGTGCTCATCGTTGCCGACCGAGAAACGCTCCGGAATCCTTTGTACCAGAAGGTATTTGAGGACGTGGACGCGGAAGCTAGTAAACAGTGCGCCCTGCTCATCATCAGACGGGAGACAGGCCGCGTCTCTGCTGATCTGGAAACGAATATCCAGATTACGATCAAAAGCCGTATGCCCAATGTATTCACCAAGGCGAGGCTGCACGATTGGAACTCGATCTATTCTCACGAAAGCCTGCGTCAGCGGCTTGAGGAAACAATCACAAGGCTACGTCAGAGCCTCGTTGCGGAGGCCCCAGCCCTCAAGGTACACGACGCTTCCCTTGAGGCCGCCGCCGCAGCCGAGGGAATTCCCGTCGAGCGACATCCAGCACTGATTGGTCCAGGAGTAACTGTGTCATGATCGAATCCAGCATCCAGCAGGCTGTATCACAACCCGGTCGCATTATAACTTTCTACTCGTATAAGGGAGGCACGGGTCGGTCCATGGCTGTTGCCAATGTAGCTTGGATCTTCGCCAGCCAGGGCAAGCAGGTGATGGTGATCGACTGGGACCTTGAGGCGCCAGGACTGCATCGGTTTTTTCATCCCTTCATCGAAGACACCGAACTTAGCATGTCTTTGGGGATCATCGACTTCCTAATTGACTTTGTCGAAGGGGCGCGGACGGCGCACTCGGATTACAGCGAGGGTGCAGATGAGCGATGATTCGAAAGCTATATAGATCTTTTACCGTACGCGTTTTCATTGGATTGGGAGTTCCCGAAGGGCGGGACTATCGACTTCGTCCCAGCCGGCCAGCAAGGGGCGGGCTATGGGGTACGGGTCATGACCTTCGATTGGCAGGGGTTCTACGAAAAGCTCGGCGGCGGTGTGTTCCTTGAAGCGGTCAAGCACCGTCTTCGGGTGGAATACGACTATGTTCTGATCGACAGCCGGACTGGAATTAGTGACACTGCCGGCATCTGCAATGTGCAGATGCCGGACGATTTGGTCGTCTGCTTCACGTTTAACAACCAGAGTATTCGCGGCGCCGCCGCAGTGGCTGAGTCGGCTGTCTCTCAACGGCTCAAGCCGACGGGCGAGCCAGGCCTGAGGGTGTGGCCGGTCCCAACGCGAGTGGAATTAGCAGAGAAGGATCGGCTCGAGGCAGCGCGGGACGCCACACGTCAAGCATTCCAGAGGTATCTGCGTCATCTGTCCCGTTACGAGCGTCAGAGATACTGGGGGCGTATTGAGGTGCCCTATGATGCCTTTTTCGCCTTTGAGGAAGTCCTCGCCACTTTCGCTGATCGCCGGCGACACAACTTGTCAGTCCTTGCCACCATGGAAGCACTGACCTCTTACCTGACGGAGGGTACGGTCAGCGAACTAGGGGACATGTCCGAACAGATGCGGATTGCTACCCTAGCCAAGTTCACACGGGTTCGTCAGCCATCTAGTATAGTGCCCCTGAGCAGTCAACGTCAGATATACCTCAGCTATACGGCCGAGGACAGGGACATCGCACATGAGATGGGCCAATATTTGAACCGTCAGCTGGGCGAAGGGAGTGTTGTATGGGATGAACTCCTGCTGTTGCCCGGCGATCCATGGAAAGAGAAGCTCCAGACTGCGCTTCACAGCGCCCTTGCTGTGATTGTGCTTGTCACCCCTAAGCGGCTAGTGCGGGGAGCAGAGAGCCACGCGTCGCAGGAGGTCATATCTGCGCAGCGGGCGGATCTACGAATTATCCCTGTGCTCTTAAATGTCTCATGGAGCGACCTCGCTGTAAGTCCCGAGCCTTTCCCATCCCTGTTTGAATTTACCGGCGTAACACCGTCGTTTCCCCCGAGCCAGGAAGACATGATCCGCCTTGCAGTCAACCTCAGGAGGATACTCGAGACAGCGAGCCCTACCCTCAGAGCGGCAGCGCTCGATGTCGATGACCCCCAGAAGGGCCAATGGGGCGGCAGGACCAGCCACAATGGCCGCACTCTGAGAGGCTGGGTCCGAGAGCTTAGCGCGAATTGGTTTGAGGTCATGCTTGAGGTCGCTGGCCAGCCCGATCGACCGCTCGAGAGCAGCGTTGAGTTCCACCTGCATCCGATCTTCAGCCCTCTGGTCCGAACTGTGCCTGTGCTGGCGGAGAGGGCAACATTGAAGCTATCCGCCTGGGGTGCCTTTACGGTCGGGGCGGTAACCGACGAGGGCCGCACCAGGCTCGAACTTGACCTGGCTGAGTTGCAGGATGCGCCTCAGGTATTTCGGGAACGCTAGCTGCAGAGCCTCAGTAGGTTATCGTTGTGCTTGCCGTGTCGCGTTCCCCTGGGAAGACGACGTGATGACGCAGCCCAATAATGGCCAATGTACCCTCACTCGTCAGCTCGGAGAATCCACGAGTGATGAGGCTTCTTGAGATCGTTTAGCCCTATAGTTTGGGGACTACAAGGATCTGGTTATGTCGGTAGCGTTCAGCTCTGATGGGAACCGGCTGGCCTCGGGGAGTTTGGAGAGAACGATTCGGATATGGCGCGCACGCACGGTGACCTTAGCGAAAATGGTATGTGAGAAGGTCTGGCGTAATCTAACGCTGAATGAATGGCATCAATTTGTGGGTGCCGATCTCCCCTATGAACGTATCTGCCCAGACCGCCCCCCGGGTAAGGGAGCACCCCCGCAGGTATATGCGACACGCTCACCTGAATAGGCCCTCGTGTTCTGGCCATGTGTAACACTGAGGCTCCTATTATGGGCTTCGACTCTGGCTGGAGGCGCTATTTACTCTCATCCGGCGGCATCAAGACACCCAGGACCTGTTCACCTAACAAGTAGCCCCCCGGGCACCGCGTCGCTCGGCTGGCCACTGGCCCATCGCGCGTGGCCGGTATCACGGCTGGCCAACCTGAATGCTGCCACTGTCAGGCCTGCGGTTTTGGCCGCCATCATTTGCAGGTGGCGAGACGAGGCAAAAGCCGATGCAGGCGTTCTGACCATAACCTCCTCTTGCTCGGCCCCCCTAGGGCGGGCAAGTCGATGCTGGCACGGCGGCTGACCACCATCCTGCCGGCGATGACCCTCGCCGAGGCGATTGAGACCACGCGGATCCACCGCGTCGCGGGCCTCACCGGCGACCGCACGGCGTGGGTCACGACGCGCCCGTGTCGCGCGCCCCACCACACCATCTCGGATGCGGGGCTGATCGGCGGGGGCCACGTGCCGATGCCGGGGGACGTGTCGCTGGCGCACCATGGCGTGCTCTTCTTGGATGCATGGCCCGAGTTCCGCCGCCATGTCCTGGAGGTCTTGCGCCAACCGCTCGAGGATGGTGTCATATACATACAATCTCCCGCACGTCCTCGATCTTATCGCCTTGGCCGCTATTGCCGCGGGGGTCGTGACAGATTCGCGCCAAACACGCGAGGCCCCCCGAAGAGGCGCTCAGCCCAGGCTTGATCCGGATACAAAATTTCCGTTGACAAGCCGGTCCCTCGTCCCTACACTCCCGGCCAACGGCCAGGTTTGCGCGCTTCATCCCACCTGGGCCTGTTGCTGGCACATACGAGGGAGTACACCGATGCATCATGGCTGGATTGACCTCTCCTGCGCGCCCCCCATCATGCCGTGTCTCTTGCATCTAGCCCGGTGTCTCACAAGGTCGCAAGCCTGGTCCACGCGCTTGACCTCCTCCAGCGCCAAGGGCGCATCTCCTACCGGGCGCCCAAACGACGATTTAACCTTAATGATGACTACCTCGAGGACCTCAAGGCCGAACTCATTAAGGCCCGACGCCTGGCCATCGACGAAACGGGCGAAGAGCTGTCCTGGACAGGGGCATCGATGGTAACCCCGCAGCCCACGGTCGAACGCACAGCGCCGCCAGCACCCGGCCGAGGAGCTACTGAGGCCGAGCGCCGCCAGCTCACGGTGCTGTTCTGTGACGTGGTGGACTCGACACAACTCGCCGGCCCACTAGACCCGGAAGAGCTGCGCGAGGTGGTACGAGCCTATCACGAAACCTGCGCGGAGGTGTTCGGCAGCTTGGAGATGACGAGGGTGGAATAGGGTCTACGTTTCACGACAATGGCCGTCAAGTACCCTGCTATCTATCCTGGGGTCATGGTCGTGGGGGCTATAGACGCTTGTATTTTTTAGGTAACTGAGTATGACCGGTCTGAGCGGAAGGTGGATGTAGTAGTCCCCAGCGGTGTCAAGTCGAGTGAACAGATCCTCTCTACTAGTAAGGGCGGAGGCTATATCTAGGAAGTAGGACCAGTCAGGCGGTCGCACATGTCACCGGGGCCATCGCGCTGACATCGAGCTCCAACCGGAGATCTTCTTTGAAGGGGTGGTTGATCTCCTGCAAGGTACGAGGCACTCTTTCTGGTGTATCCCCGCAACACCCGCACTCTGGCATAATTCACAGTCGAGGGCAAGCGCCCCGCGGGTCTCCCCGCCCTTTTCATCTTCGTCG
>JBKPCR010000445.1:0-13878 GCA_046727435.1 bacterium
AGCCCCGAGGCCGCATCGGGGACGATCTGCGGCGTGACGATCAGGTGCGCTGGATCACCCTCAACACGCAGCCGCAACCCCAGGTAGAGGCAGGCCACCAGGGTCTCGATGTCGTCGTCATCCAGCAGCGGCAGGAGCAGGCCAATGACCTCGGATCGTAACTCACGGTAGAGATAGACGGGGGTCCACTGGAACGGATCCCCAGCTCTGCCTTCCTGCCGCATGCGCTCAAAGCGGCGCCGGGCCTGGCAGCTCCGCCGGTGGATCATCTCATCTGGCGCGTGATGCGGAGGTGCAACCACACCGCGATACTACGGATCCGTGCATAATTCTCTACACCTCATAGTCCGGAAGCCCTGAGTCAGGCGGGTGTCGAGCGATCGAAACTCGAGTTATTTATGCACGGGTCTGTAACAGACCTGGAATCCCGCGTCGGGTGCCCACTGCTCCGGGCCGAATGGCACGATACCGGGTTCCCCGTGATACCCCACATTGACCTCCCGCATGATCATGGAGGCGCGGTACTCCATCCCAAACGGCAAGCCATCATCGCCCACCGCGCCCGAGGCGGCCTCGATGCTCTGATCGAAGCTGCGGATGATGTGATACATCTCGCGCTGTCGCTCTTCGTCGCGATCTGCCGACAAACTCTCATCATGGTCCATAGAGGACAGCGCCTGCGAGCGCGGGAATTCGAGGAAGGCGCGCTGCTGGCCAAGGTCGAGTTGGCTCTTCTGGTCGCCATCATGCCCGCACTGCGGACAGCTCGGGGCCATGCCCGGCTGGTGAAGCTCCTCAGCCCTCCGCATATGGCCGCAGATGCCACAAATGCCCCACGTCTCGATCAACGGCTGCTGTGGGTTACCTATGGCGATCTGTTGGATCTCGAACCGGCGGCTGTGGGTATAGAAGGTGTTGCGCGGGGCCAACTCTCGCAGGGCCGTGCCCGCTGGTCGCGCCAGTTCGACCGGTTGATGCGCTTGTTGATCACCATGATGTCGATTGTAGACCGCGCCATAAAACCGAATCCCCCGCTCGGGAAACGCATAGTTTGGTAGCAGGCCATAATCCGTCAGGATCTCTAGGGTGTTAGTCCGGTCGAGGCTGTAGAGGCGCCCTCGGAGCAGACGCAGTTCCTGCTCGATCTCGCGTCGGGTGTCCTGCTCCACGTCGTCAAGAGCTCGCAGTTGATCCTGGAGCCGAGCGCGGGCGTTGATCAGATCGCGTCGCAGGCGGTCGAATTCGTCGGCCGCCTGATAGACCCGCTGCGTCAGGAGATCGGTGGTGGTCTCGTCCAAAAAGCGGCTGCGGGTATCGCGTCTGACATGCTCCTGGAAGCGGTGCAGGAAGTCCTGACGCAGCTCCGCTTCATGGGTCGTGACCCACTGGAGCATGCCGGGAATATGACCGTTGGGGTTGTGCAGGTCTGCGATCAGTTGACCGCCATGACGCGGGAGCTCGCTGAGCGCTCCCGCTCGCGTCGCGCGGTCGAAGCAATACCCGAGGTACTGGCGCACCAGGACGGCGGAGGCATCCAGCCAACAGCCGGGTGGATCGACCCGGCCCCGCAGCATCTCCGACGGGCGGGCGTAGAAGAACAGATCGTGTGGCCGTTGATTCACCACGGACACAATGAGGGCGGTTCCTGTGGCGCGCCCGGCCCGACCGATGCGCTGGAGATAGTTGGCCGTGTTCGGGGGCATCGAACAGAGCATCGTGCTGGAGAGGTCACCGATATCGATCCCCATCTCCAGGGTGCTGGTACAGGTGAGCACGTTGGGATCATCGGCATGGATGGTCTTGGCAAAGCGCTCTTCCAACGTTTCGCGCTCATCGGTGCTGAGCAACCCCGTATGTTCTTGCGCGACCACGCGTCGCAGCGCCCCCTTGCGATAGCGGTCCTGGTAGTAGCGTTGACGTGGAGTGCAAGCCTGTTGGGTGTAGCGTCCAAGGTGAGCGGCGTATTCCAGACTCGGCGCCCCTTCCCACAGCAAGGCTTCGCGCGGCGGCCGTACCAAGGGTCGTTCGGATTCGCTGCACAGCAAATGGACGCCCCCGGGATAGAGGATCGCCGCCTCCGCCGCGATGGTGTAGAAGGCCCGCGTGCCATCCTGGTACAGCTTTTTGAAGAGCCCCGTCGTCACCCCCACCTGCAGTAGGTGATGGATGAGGTCCAGCAAACTGGTTTCCTCAGCTTGTGGTATCTGCAGGGCGCGGCGTGCCCAGACGATTGGCCAAGGAGCCTGTCCTTGCCGCGTGGGGGACAGGATATGCTCATGACGATCGTGAGGCTGGGTGACGAGAAGGCGTGGCTGGTACCGCGTCATGGGTGGATAGACTTCGCGTCCAGGAATGGCGCGGCCGAAGGGATATTTGCCCCAGAATCCCTGCCGCGCATAGGGATACAGGTAAGTGTGCTCCAACGCGCCACGCTCACGGTAGCGCTGCAGCAAACCATACAGCCACAGGCGCAGCGCTGTCTCCGGGAGATCCACGAATCGCGGGTCGATTCCCGGCAGGCGCTCACGCAGCCGTTGGATGGTGGCAGCGATGCAAGTCTCGTCCCATCCCAACGCCGAACTGACACTCAGCTCCAGCGTTCGGCCATGCGTCTGCATCAGCCCGAACTCGCTGGTGGCCTCCCATGTCAGCCGAGTCTCGATCAGCTCGCGGAGTGTCGTTGGCGGCTCCTGGATATCATCGCGTTCGCGATACGCCAGGTACGCATGATACTGCTGCAAATCCGGCGGCATCATGGTAGCCATCGCTTCGCGGCAGCTGCCTGGACGCCCTGGCCGGGCTGCCGACCAATAGCTGAGCAATGTCTGACCAACCTGTTGCAAAGGCAGCCCTTGGTCTCCAGCCTCATCGATCACATGCTGGAGGGCGGTGCGAAAGGTGAAATGGTAGGTGCGGGCCGTGAAAAATCCCGCGCGATGAGACGCATCCTGCACGCTATCGGTGAAGGCCAGCAACTTGGGGTCGTCATTCAGCAATGAGCCAAACATCTCGTCAATGGCAACGCTCGCCAGGGTCGCCGATTGACTCCCGATGAAGAGCACTCCCAGCTTGGAGTCACAGCGCGGACACCCCTGGTCGCCGACAACAGCGCCGCTGGGGAGTTGCCGAAACTGGCGACTAACCTTGACACGGAAGCGCCGGCTATCGCCGGTCAGCGGACAGGGGCCGGGCCCTGTCCGTAGCACCAGGCTGGCAGGACAGAAATAATCATGCACAACAGGCAACGTTGGCTGAACCCCTGACTCCGCTTCTGCGGCGACATCGTCATCGGTCCATGGACTGATGACAACGATGTACTGGCTGTGATGTCCTCCTCGGGCAAACCAGTCCTGATAGATCTTTCTCGGATCGTTGAGGACCTGGATACCATCCACACCGTGGGCACGGATGAACGAGTCCTTACTGGGGTCGTGCCGGGCGACCCAGCCCGACTCACCGCACTCACTGCAGTGAAAGACAGGTAAACACGTCTTTCCAGACGGAGGCTCATCCAGCCAGGCAAATCTCGGGACATCGTCGACCACCCGTCCCAACCGCCGCAGCTCTCGAATCCACAGTTGGACTTGTGTTGGCGCTAGCGGGAACGCCCTGCCACTGCGGAACTCCTGCGCATAGGCCACCAGCGCGAAGAAGGACACGATCACGCGCTGGCGATCCTCATCGTCCGTGATGGCCTTCAGGGCGAGGTCGGCGCTGGCGAGGCGTCCAACCAGATCCGTCCAGCTGAGCGGGTCTTCACGGTCGTGCTCTGCCTGACGGAAAATCATTAGCAGACGTCGAAACAGCGTGGTCCGTTTGAGCCACTTGCCCAATCCGACGGCCCATGACTCACGGGCGCTTTCGAGGGCGTCATCACTGCCATCGATCGGCTCAACGTAGATGGGTCCGTCCCAGAGCTGCGATTGTCGATGCGCGTAGGCGAGGGCGTCCTCCCCATCGCGTGGCTCACACGGCTTGGGATCGGGCAACTGAGCATCCCCCACATTTGAATCGACGATCTCTTCGACCTCTAACCGGTCCTCCCCGATGACCGCTTCCGGGGAAATCGGCTCCTCGAACAGCGTCTCCGCAAAGCGCGCCAGTCGATCCTGCGACGTCTCCATGGCATCGATGCTAGTCTCCTGATCAGCATCGTGGCCCCGGTCACGGCTGTCCAGTGTGGCGCTGGTCCCGATCACGCAGAGCTGCCCACGGGGGATCGCCAGCCGTTCTTTCAGTCGACGGATGAGGCAGGCGACATCGGCCCCCTGGGCGCCGTGGTAGGTATGCAGTTCGTCGAGTACGAGATAGCGCAGCACGCCGCGCTCATTGAAGCGCCACAGGTTCTGGTCCTGGGGACGCATGAGCAGGAAGTCGAGCATCTTATAATTGGTCAGGAGAATGTCCGGTGGGTTCTCCTGCTGGATGGCGTGATTGCTGATGCCAAAGTCCGGACTCATGACCTTCGTGCCGCTGTCGTGGCTCGCCCCTGGATCGGCCGGATCATAGCGGCCGGTATAGTTGCCGACGCGAATGCCAGCGGATGTGAGATCGGCATCCTCCCAGATCGCTTTGGCGAAGCGCTTTTCCTGGTCAGCCGCGAGGGCGTTCATGGGATAGAGGATAATGGCTTTAATGCCCTTCTGGCCGGACAGCCGTGCTCGTCGGCAGTGGTCGAGAATGGGGTACAGAAAGCACTCCGTTTTGCCCGATCCGGTCCCGGTAGTAATGATAGTGGACTGTGGCTGTTGATCCTTGCTGGATAGGCGCATCCAAGCGCGCCACTGATGGCGGAAGGGCTGGAAAGGAACATTGATCTCAAAAGGGATGAGGGCTCCCTCCGGTGCCGGTCGGAACGGCCGGCGCAGTTGCACCCAAGGGCCCTTGAACAGCCCCGTCTCGGGATCTTCGAGAAAGCCCTCGAACGCTCGCGCCACGCTCTTGTCGCGGAAGGAAAAGGTCGACTGCAGGTAATACAGGACCTGTTTGCGGATATTGTCGGCGAGGTGGACAGGAAGCATAGGGCCTCCGGTCGGATCGATTCCTGAGTGCTAGCGACGCGACACTCCAGGAGCTTGACTTAGGTATGCCAGGATGTCGCGCTCTCGTTCTTGCAATTCACGCAAGATAGGGGCTGCTAGCGCCTCATACGCCTCTGCGGTATGGGTGCGTCGGGCGGCTAGCAGGAAGCGTTTCATCTTGGTGATGGCCTCTTCCGCTTGCTCAAATTGCTCCGTCGTTTCAATCATTGAGAATCACCTCCACAATGCCCCGCTCGACCATGTCCCGGGACAGTTGATAGACGCTGAGCCAGGAATTGAGCTCGTCCACGCCGATAGCTTCGGTTGCCCAGAAGACGTCCGTTTCGAACAGCAGCCGAGCACGCTCGTGCTCGAACACGTTCCGCTGCGGCTGCGGGAGTTGGCTGAATACTTGGTCAAACCCTTCCTGCATGAGCAGGAAAACATCCAGATCCCTGGGGAACGGTTTGTCCGTGACGAAGCTGCCCCAGATGAAGGCCCGCCGAAGTCGCCCAGTTGATCGAGCCAACCCCAGCAATTCCTGGAGGCGGCTCCCTAGCTCCTGACGTCGCGGATTGGGCGTGCCAAAACGTGTAATGACGTCATGTAGGCGTGCAGCATGCACGCCAGGCGGCAGAAAGCCGTTCGACAAGGTTGCAGGTAAACTCATGTGTCAGTCGACCCTGCCCACGGAAAATTTAGCTTCTCTCGTCCTCAGCCACGCTCATCTCGCTCAGCGACAACCGCTTCCGCCAGGCTGCCCCGAATAGAGGCGGTCAACCGGCGGATCTCCTGGTGATGTTCGATACTGTAGGACTGCGACCTGTGTCCAGCTGGTTCCGACTTGAGGTGCTCCCGTACCAAGGTTTGCACAATCTTCAAGATGGACATACGTTGTTGCTCTGGTATCTGGCGCAGCACTGTAAGCACAGCCTGCTCAAAAGATTGTTGGTCCATAGAGCACTCCTCGACTTTGCCCCTTTTATGCTCGATATCGTTGTCCGAACATTTCGTAGGCCCGGGCATAGTCTGCCTCGCGGTCCACGTTGGTGAAGGGGGGGTAGAAGGTCTTGGTGACAGTCTGGAGGCCGTTATCAATTTGCCAGGAGACAGTGAGAGGGCTCTGGCCGTCCCATTGCTCGAGGGCCTCGCGTGATTCCTTGGCCCCCTGGTTCTTGCGCGCCGTGTTGGGGAGATGGCGGCCTCTGGCGTCGTATTCATCAACGAGTTCATAGCCGTGCATGACGGGGAATTGCACACGCCAGATGGTAAGTAGTTCGTCAAGCGTTAGTCCCAAGGCAAGGGCGACCAGGACGTCAATCTCCAGTAATGCCTGGCGCCGGGCGAAGTCGCTGCGCAGTGGCGTCTTCCATTCCCATCGGTTGGGCTCAAGTTGAGCCCAGGGTGACTCATATTCGTGAGATAGCCGTGAATCGCTACTAGTCCAGGCATCGTAGCGGATTGATTCATCTGCGATCTCCGACCAAAGATCAGCAAAAGCAGTCGTTAAGCAGTGGAGCCGGAGAGTACGGTTTGTAATTAATGTTTGGAATTTTCCATCGATAAATGGTAGCTGTCCGACTACATTGCCAATAATATCTCCACGGCCTGTAGCCCTTACTAGAAAATCGAAACAGATGCTAGAATTGGTTCCTGCAATTAGGACCACCTTATATAAATCTAGAAATGAAATACTGAAACCAGTAAAGATATGTGTGGTCCCTGGTGGAATAATGCTCGGCATTAGCGTTCGTTCGTTGCCAGGCTGCGCACGCTTTCTGTTGATATAACGATATCGCACCGTTAAAGGGACCGGTATTCGCCCTATCTCTTCATCACTGGGCTCCCCCTGCTGCAACCGCATAGTCCCAAAACGTCTAGCAAACTCCCTGGTATCTGGGTCTTCGCTATGCTGCCGCAGCCAGGCTAGCGCCTCTTCGACCGGCCCTTCCCACACACCGAAGTAGGCGAATTGACGAGCGGTCTTCGCCCCTGGCGTGCTCCGATCGATGCCGTACAACCTGACTTTTTCACCGAGCAATCGTTCCCACAACGGGATCTCGAAGTCGCGCACAGGCCAAAACCCTAAATGGCTGGGTTTAGGCCACTCGGGGATGGCACTGGCGAAGGCGGTGAGATCGCTATCGCGGTTTCCTGGACGATACACGGCGAGGGGCAGATAGTCTGCGGGGATCTCCGTCAGGTCGATATCGTCGTAGTGCGTACTTGCGACGCATCGTGAGCGGGGGCTTTTGTTCAGCGGCGTCCCGACGTAGAAATGGGGGCCGGAGATGACCCACTCATCTGGCGTCATTGGCTGAAAGCTAGGATCATCGTGGCGGGTGATGATGCCGTCTCGCTGTGAATTGGTCTCGTGAAACATCTCGGTTGCAAAATACTCGTCTTGCAAGTCCCCGAGACGCTTCCCCAAGGCCGCGAAGCGCTCCAGCACGCGCAGGATCTCCAAACTATGCACCTGTGGTAGGCGAGCTGCCAGTGCCGGTGTGTGCGCATCCTCGAAGAGCTTGGCAAAGAGCGCCAGTTCCCGCTCGGTGATGGTGACAATGCGGCGTGCATGCCCACGCGTGTCCCATTTTCCATCATCCGTTTTGATCCCCGGGACTGGATCATCGGCCCGATAATGCTTGAGGCACCCAGCTATAGTGGAGGGTAAGTACAGATTATTGATGTTCAGAAATTCAACGGTATCTCTCTCAGTATTTGAGTATACATTTAGCCCAAATCGCATTCGACCATGATCGTTCGTTCCCGTAAACAATGCAAATTCATTCTCGAATTGGTAGTGACAGCGTAGGCGAGGATACATTTGCTCGCGAAAATAGCCACCATTGGGGTCGTCGTAGACGCCTTCGGGATGCAGGAACCCAGATACCCCCGTCTGCGCTCCGATTGCCCACGCCTGCTCCATGAAACACTTGTACAAATTCGTCTGGACGCCCGCTAGGGTGGGATAGAGCACCCGGCTGTTGAGGAACATAGAAACTCCGGCCACGCGACAGAAGTGCCAAGAGTAATTTAGACGGCGATCGAGATCTTCGAGAAGAGTCCTGCGCTCCCGGTTATAAGTAGCGCTTAACGCTTCCTTGACGCCCAGGCGGGGATTGTACTCGGCCAACAGCAGTGCGTCGTTCCATCCCACCTTGATCCAGGGCGGATTCCCCAGGATCAGGTCGAAGCCATGTGGCGATGGGAGGTCCGACACCGTCGGCCCCAGCACTTCCGTAAAGACTAGCTCCCAGTGATGAAAATGTTGATCTTGGGTGATGCACACTGCCTGGCCAAACCAGGGGAGGAGCGCCGCAATGTCGGCTGTTGACGGGAGATCATTACGAGTGACTATGAACAGCGCCTCGATGTCGATGCCGAGACGGACGCTCAGCATTTGTCGGGTGGGCGTATCCTGCACACCCTCGCCCACCATCAGCTCCGCGGCTGCCAACCACGCCTCGCGTGTCGCAAGTCCCTTCGCTCCATCCAGTGGCCAGAAATACAGGGCGCACCACGCATCCATGAGCAGTTTCAAGCGTTGGAAACTACCGCTCTCCGCTTCCAGGCGTGCCCGGACACGCTCTTGCTCCTCAAGACTCGGGCCAGGCTGCAACGCCGATGCTGCGTCGGAAGGCGTCGGCCAGACGCTGGCAGTACAGGCCGTTGCTGCCAGGGCCTTGGCGCGTTCCTGCGCATAGGTGTCCCAGTGGCGGTCGATGGCATTGCAGATGGTCTGGGCCAGGGTGATCTCGTCTGTGCGCCACTTGGGTCTCGCCTGTTTGGTCAGCCATTCCTTCACAGAGGCGCAGTCATCCGGCCAGTGCTGACGCATCAGCGGATCGCCAGCGGCGGGGACCATCTCAGGGTCGAATACCAGGAAATGGTAGATTTCATGTGGCTGCCGCGTTTCGCCGGGCCGTAGAAGCCTCGGGACATCACCATCCTGGCCCGCGTGCTTGCCCGCTCGTAGTTGGTCCACGGTCCAAACGGCGCGCCGCGCGCCGATCAGGCTGTTTCCACAGCGTAGCCGCAGGCCGAACCAGGGAGTTGCCGCTGGTTGATACGCGTCAGGGCCGCCCTGTTCGCCCTCTTTTATGAGGAGGCGGTGGACGCAGCCCAGCCACAGCGACAACGCTCCTAGCTCTACGGCCATCGGGTTGAGGTCTATGCCATACACATTGTGAGCGGCGATGTAGTGCTTGGCGCGCCGTAGCTCGTCGAGGTAACGGGCTGGATCGATCGCCTGACCGATTTGCTTGTGTTTGAGGTCCAGATACCGCGCCGCCAGTTGCGTTGTGGCCTCGTTGAGAAAGGCCCCGCTCCCCATGGCTGGCTCGCAGAGCTTCAGGGAGAGGATGCAGTCGGCGTCCTCCGGCGTATACTCCTTCAGGAGTTCCCGCAGCGCTTCCTCGACCAGGGAGCTGGTGAGCACCTCTGGCGTATAATACGACGCCGTCTGCTCGCGGTCGATGCCCGATAAGTGCAGGATGAAGGTCCCCATCGGGTAGATGCGTGGCTTGCCGTCTGAGAGGCGTTCAACTTCCTCGCGCGTGAATTCATCCAACCGCTCCTTGGGCACAAACCACGTTGGGGTCTTCGGGTCCCGGAAGCTGCCATAGGCCGGCTTGACGTGGATCAAGTCCTGGTCAGCAAACATGCCTTTGTAGGACAGCAACCCTTCGTAAACCGCCCCTAACTGGTTAACGCCGAGTTCGGCATAGTTCACCCGCCCTCTGGTCTGAGAATGTTCGTCCACGCGCAGGGACAGGCGGAGGATGACCTGCTGGAGACAGCGATTGCTGAGGTGGGCATGGTCGAGCAAGGGAGTGCTTTGAGGATCGAAGAGCGTGGCCGTGAGCGGCCGTATCATAAAAGCACGGGTCGTGCTGTCGAAAGAGAGATCACGCTGGCCGTTGACGGTCGCGTCCGGATGAAAGCCCTCATGAATGAGGCGAAACAGGTGCTTGAGGTGCGCGTGGAAGTATCCGCCCTCCTCGGTGGCCGGCGTCAGTGGCACCAGCTCGAGATCCCGCAGCGCTTCCAGGCTGTAGCCCAGGCGATAGACCTCGTCGGTCATAGGGAGAATGCCCAGCTCGCCGCCGCGGGCCTCGGCATAGAAACAGAACAGCAGTCGGTAGATGAAGGCGAGGGCTTCGCGCGTGAGATACTCCGGTGTCACCTCAGCGCTGCCATCCGGAAGGAGTTCGTGCTGGAGCAACCTGGTGTAGGAAAGTTTGCGCCGCCGTCGGTCCTCCACCCATTCGTTGATCAGCAGCTCGATAGCCTCGCGCACGGCGAATTGTAGATTTTCTGTGACGCCGTAGGCGAAGCGGTGGCTCCGGGCTTCGAGCCGGTCGTGCAACACCTCGTCCGACTCGCCCTCCGGGCAGAGGGTCTCTGCCGACAAGAAGGCCGCCAGATGCTCGAAGGTGCTGCGTTCGTCGCGACCATACGCCTCGTCAAGGTCGAAGACCAGATAGCGCCCCTGGGCGTAGGTATGCTTGTCGAGGAGCAGAATCTGACTACCTGCTAGGAAAAGCACCCAGCGTGGGGCATCTTCCTCGGTGAAAATCCGTCCGATCGCATGACTCCAATCGCCGGCGCAGAGAGTGTTTCCCGCCTCACTGAGCTGCTCAGGGAGGGGAGCCATTTCCAGCGGGTCTTCGCTCGGCACTCCCTCTTTGAGGCTCGCATCGGGCAGGCAGAACACGGTTTCGCAGATCACTAACCACGGCGTGTTGTAGCGCGAGAGTCGGCCGAGGATGGGTACCACCGCGCTATCACCCTCAACAGGCAGATCCATCGCCCTGCACGTGGTATATCCGAGCGCCTCAAGCAGGTAGGCATGCCAGCCAGCCAGGTCTTCGCCGGCCTGCCAGCGGCGATCAGGCCGGTCCTCGTCCAAGGCCTGTGCTTTGGCGCGGAAGTAGCGTTGTGCGAGCCCTTGTACACGCCGCGGCGACGCTTGCGAACCCAGCTGTCGCCATTTCGCCACGAGCTGCCGGACGTCGCCGGCAAAGGTGCTTTCCAGATAGTGCGAGCTGTAATATTCGCCGACATTCTGGATGCAGGGATCAACCGGCATAACCTATCCTCACCGCACGTCTATGCCTGGCTTCCGCCAATCACCAGGATTAACCGGGTTGATGGCTGCGCTGCGGCCAGGAAATGCGTGTCGCGCCAGTGTTGCTGGCGGTCCTTCAGGTAGTCCTCCATCTCTTCCAGCTCGCGCCGGAAGCGCCGCGATTGCGGATGGTCGTTGCCCAGCGTGGCGATACGGCTCTCTAATAATTCCCGACGGCGCTTGCCCCATTCCTGCAAGCGTTCCTCCTCCTGTTGCAGCAGCGGCCGCAGCTGGTGTTCGCGCTCCGCTCGGAGCTGACGCATATAGTGGAGACTCGCCTCCACCGCCGCGGGGATGAGCACTTGCGCTGCCTGGAGGTTCGGCATCTGTCCCGTGTTGATCAATTGGGCGAATTGCGCCGCGGCGAGCGCCTCACGCAAGGGCCGGTGGGAGAAGGTACCACCCTTCTGAAAGGAAATGGCATGGGCATCGACGATCAACGGCGTCCCCGCCTTTGAACTCACTTGGCCGATGAAACAGAAGCATAGCTCGGCAGGCTGCAGCGAGCGGGACAGAATGAGCGGCGCCTCGCCGCGTCGAATCTGCATCACCAGACGCTCGGTCAGCCATTGCAGGATGGGATGCTGCTCGCTGCACAGCAGTTCTTGCGACCAGTAGCCAGACGTCTGTCGAGCCGCCTGAATCGCCAGCTCAACACGCTCGGGGTCATCAGTCAAGCGAAACTGGTCATACGCCGGCCAGGCCTCTTCGGGAATGGCGGTGGCGCCAAAAATGATGTCGCTACGCTCGTCTGGCGCCCCCAGACGCCGCTTGAGATCCGTGGGCGCGGTGAGGATGATCAGCTTTTCCACCTCCTGAATGGATAGATAGTGCGGATGCTGTTCGGCCAGGTAGCGATAGCCTTCCAGCAGAAACTGACGGTTCGCATAGAGCCGGAGACGCCCGGGAGGGTTCGTGGTGTGGGGACTCACCTCGTGCGCTTCAGCCTCGCCTGTGTCCTCCCCTCGGAGAAAGCGTAAGAAGTCGTCGTGTCCCTCGAGGCTTGCCTGGTTCAGCATCGCTTCCAGATCTGTGGACTCGACAGTAGTGATCGATGCGGGTGTGTCCAGCACCCGGACATTGCCAGCCAGGATACCATGCGTGGCGACATATTCTTCCTCTGCCTGCGGGTCATAGAGCTGGAGTACGCTTTCGCCAGATTGCCGCAGCCGGTTGATCACCTCTACCTTGTCGATCAAGCGCTCGAAGATCGCCTTATCCCCCTGCAGCAGCCCCTGGCTGGTATTGACCATCAGGTAGCGGAGGATCGGTGGCCGTGTCTGCCCCAGACGATCGATGCGACCATTGCGCTGGATCAACGTGATGATTGACCAGGGCAGGTCATAGTGGATGATGTGATGGCATTCATGGTGGAGGTTAATCCCTTCAGAAGCGACGTCCGTTGCCAGCAGCAGACGCACGGGCGACGAGCCGGTGGCAAAGGCTTCCACGGTTTTCATCAGGTGGACATCGGGACAGCCGCCATGGATCGTGGCGATGACTTGGTGGGGGTGATCCTCGAACTTGGTGCTGTAGTCGACGGCAAACGCCCGCGCCAACGCCGCGGCAAGGGCCTCCTGGGTGCGGCGGTACTCTGTGAAGATCAGGACACGCGGGCTGTCGGCCGAACCGTCCCAGCCGATCGCCTGCAATTGCCGGCGAAAGACCTCATAGCGCGATGTTTGGGTGATGGAGAGGCCTTCAAGACGGTTCTTGAGGCGTTCCAGATCGGGAAGTGCCGAGTTGGGAAGGCTGCTCTGCTGCACCGTCTGCAGCTGCTTGTTGATGGTGGCCAGACAAGCCTCTGGGCTGGAAAGGAACAGTTTGTAAAGCCCGTACTGCACGAGGGTGTGATGCTGCCATGCATGCTGCGTATGGTCATCATGCTGCAGTGCCGTGAGCACCGCCTGCCGCAGTTCCGCTAGGGCCTCATAGACCATTTCCTCATCGGGCGTGGCCGCGGCGGTCGTTTCCTGAAGGGGCACGACCTGGCGTTCGGCCAGCATGCCGGCAGCATCCTCGCGGATATCCTCCTTGAAGCGCATCAGGAAGAACGGCTTGATGTCACGCGCGGTGTATTCTCTCAGATTCGGGTCCGGAATGGCCGAGGGATCGAGCAGCGCGATCAACCGGCCGAAGGTCTCGCGTCTGCCGTTATGAGGGGTCGCCGTCGTCAGGAGCAGACTGTCGGTGCGCCGTGCCAATAACCGCGCCAGCCGATAGCTCAGGTGCCGCTCGGGAACGCTGGCACCGGCGACATTGTGGGCCTCATCGATGATGGCCACATCCCAGCGCGTATCCTTGAGGAAGTGCTCGTAGCGGGCCACATTCTTGAGCGTGTCGAGGCTGATGATCACCCGATGGTAGACCTCGAAGGGATTCTTGTTGCCGGGAATGCGCAGGCGGAGCTTCGCGATCCCGGCTGAATCCAGACGGACCAGCGGAATAGTAAAGCGATTCCACAGTTCCGCCTTAAACTGCGTGAGCATCGACTTCTTGGCCAGCACCAGGATGCGATCGGCCCGTCCGCGGCGCAGGAGCTCCGTGAGGATCATGCCGACTTGAATGGTCTTGCCGAGCCCCACCGCATCTGCCAACAGGAGACGTGGGCGGAGCTGCAATAGCGCGCGTCGAACTGTTTCCTCCTGAAATTTCATTGGGGTGAACACGCCCATGCCGGTGAGATCTGGGTCAATTCCTGTCGCCGGCATTTGGCGGAGCTGT
>JBKPCR010000446.1:0-7601 GCA_046727435.1 bacterium
AGAAGCAAAATCAACATTCATGCCAAGGTCATGCTTGTTGACGATGTTTTTGCTACCATCGGGTCGTGTAATATCAGGACGACCTCGTTTTTCCGTCATACTGAGATCAATGCGAGCATTTATGATCCTAAAGTAGTACAAGCGCTCCGCTGCGCGTTGTTTGATGAACACCTAAACGTCGATACCAGACTGATGGAGGATGTCACGGCGCTTTGTCTCTACGCAGAAACGGCTCGCTTGAACACAGAATGCCGAGACGATGATTGGCAAGGCAACGTGTTTGCCTTCTCGTAAAATGGGGGGTTTGCCTAACAACGCCGTGCAGCTGACTGCCAACAGCCTTGTCTCTTTACTGGTACTGGGTGACGTGGGAGAATCCCCAGCACCCAGTCTGCGGACGCGAGAGACCGATAGAGCCTGGGTCGGCCGAGACCGCAGCGGAGCGTGGGGCGTCGCGTCCTCTCCTCCCAGCGCCCGAACTGTTGTCCGGCGCCATAGAGCCCGCATCCTGCAAAGTCGGGCCCGTCAGGCGTGGTCATGTCTGCTCCTCAGTTCTTGGTTGGTATGGATGTCGCCAACGCGCAACGCGAGATTGCCCTGCGGCCCACCGGCGAACGCTGGGCTTTGGCGAATGATGACTTCGGGATTGCCACCCTGGTGGAGCAACTCCAGGCCATGCAGCCCACGCTGATTGTGCTCGAAGCCACTGGCGGCGACCACCGGGCGGTGGTCGCGGCACTGGCGGCGGCCGCCTTGCCCATCGTAGTGGTCAATCCCTGCCAGGTACGCGACGTGGCGAAAGCGACCGGGCCGTTGGCCAAAACCGATGTCCTCGATGCCCGCGCCGTGGCCCATGTTGCGGCGGCCGTGCGGCCTGTGCCGCGCCCTCTACCGGACGCACAGACCTGAGAGCTGCGCGCCCTTCTGGCGCGGCGGCGGAAATTAATGGCGATGCGGACCACCGAGCAGCACCGCCTCAAGACTGCGCCGCGTCGTCTGCGGGCCGACACGGATCTTTGTCGTCAACATCGACGACTACGCATATCTCGTGCCCTTTGTGGAGGGCGAAGGCGAAGTCTTCTTGAAAACGATCATTCCCAGTCGCAAGGCGACTAACCTATACCTCAGGCGGAGGCGGGAAGATGGCTAGGCTCGATCCCGAAGAACAGGACCTGCTCGACTCTTTTGAACGCGGAGAATGGCAGGCCATCGACGGACGAAGGGAAGCGTTCGCGCGCTATCGTAACTACGCGCGCACGACCTTCAAGAAAGACCGGCGAGTGAATATCAGAATTTCCAGCAAGGATCTTGAGGCTCTGCAGAAGCAGGCTCTCGAGGAGGGCCTCCCGTATCAGACATTGCTGGCCAGCATCCTGCACAAATATGCGGCCGGTCGGCTCGTCGAGAAGGATGCCTAACACCTGCTGCATCGGACGCCTAACGGCTGAACACTATTGCCGTCTAAGGCAGAGCCGAAGTGGATGTCTCAGCCACCCTCAGGCTCAAGGATAATGACCCATACGCTCATCAGCGTTCATCGGTGCAGGCCGTGATTCATTGCAGAGCGTTGAGTCGCAGGTTCATCCCATGGTTGTCCCGTGAGGCGTCAAGCTCATCTCCTCCTCTCCGTTAATCCTTGACGAAGCGGTGCATGTTAAAGGCAGTCTTTCGTTTTAACATGTCGTAGACGGCCCGTGCTAATTGATGGGCCAAGATCGTCAAGGCTCTGCCTTTGCCGTGTTTTTTGTCTAATCTGACGAGGAATTTCTGTCCCTCGGGATGATCCCGCAGGCATAAGACCGCCGCTTCGGAGAACGCCCATGTGAGATGCGCATGGCCAATGTTGGTCCCTAAGGTTCCCGAGCGGGTGCCGGCAGATTCCTTGGCACACTTGACGAGACGACAATAGGAAGCAAACTCTTGGACCCGAGGGAAGCGGTCGATGTCGTGGATTTCGTACAACAGCACGAGCCGGAGGATCTTGCCGATGCCAGGCACGCACGCCGCAGAGACCGGGTGGCGGCGGCATGGTGTTGGGCGGCTTTGATGATAGAGAGTTCTCAGTCGCGAAGCAGATGCTCATAGTCGTCGATGCGCGAGAGGTCGACTTCGATACGCTTGTGCACCGCTGGATCGGCACAACGTGCGGCGACACCGTCACGATTGGCCTTGTCGGCGATGT
This sequence comes from bacterium, assembly GCA_046727435.1. GTDB lineage: Bacteria > Tectomicrobia > Entotheonellia > J063 > CAVPRW01 > CAVPRW01. The sequence goes on from JBKPCR010000446.1 coordinate 2,183, forward strand.
TGTTACCGATGGCAAGCCGGTTATACTGGCTGGTGGTATTCTGCACGGGCGCCAGCCGCTCACCTCGCTGGAATTCCTGAGCAGCATCCATGCCCGGGATATCGGGATCGGACGCACCCAAGGCTCCCTGATCGAGCAGCTTCTGGTGTCGGCCAATCCGTTTTCCGTCCCGTTTTGGGAGGCGGGCCTGTATTACTATTTCTGGAAAGCAGCCGGAACGCGTTACCGCATGCTGTCCGGCTCCCGCCGTCCCCAAGAGCCTCGCGGTGGAGCGCGCGCGGCTTGGGCCCGACGACCGCCAGCGGACGGACCGCGAGCTGGCTATGGTCCCGACTGCGAAGGCAGACGAGACGCACACCTGCTCCCGCCGGCGCTCGATCCCCGTGGTCGGCCAGCTCCTGGCGCGCGTGCGGCTCGATGAGATCCACGATCGTCAGCGCGTTCCCCGCGTGCAGGCATGCATTTCCAATGGTCGCCGCGTCAAGGGCGCCAAGGACTCCGCTGGCACACACGACGGCCCCTTGGGCACGATGATCGGCCAGGCCGACCTCCCGTGGGCCGTTTCCGCCGCCGCGGTGGTGTGGTGACGCCACCATCCTGCCGGCCCGCAAGACCGCGCGCGCTTGGCACGACGACAGGGCCAGGGCCACGCCTGAACTGTGCGAGCTCATCAAGTCGCACGCGCCGTGGATGCCATGGTCACGCGAGAGACGGCCTTCGAGCGGGACACATGGCTTCATGCCTACTGGAGCGGCGCGGGCGAGCCGGCCGCCTCACGGGACGCCACGGGGAGCCGCCTGGCCAAGCGGTGCTGGGAGGGCTTTGGTTAGGTCTCTATGGAAGCAGCTAATGATCTCATGCTGATTGGGGAAGCGTTGGAAGCGGAAGAATGGTTCAATCGCCTTGATGCGCTGCCGCTCTGACACAGGGGTCAGCCAGGGCTAATTATCAGCCGCTGGAGTTTGGACTGATACATCGTCATCCTCAGTCGATGCGCCGTCGTCCTGACTCAGCCCATAGTTCACCGCATACAGCCGCGCATAGACGCCCTTGTGCTCTAGCAGGTCGGCGTGCTTGCCTATTTCGACCACGCGTCCGTTCTCTAACACTACAATGACGTCGGCATTGCGGATGGTTGAGAGGCGATGGGCGATGACGATGGAGGTTCGACCCTCCAGAAGGTGCTTCAGGGCATTTTGTATGAGGATTTCGGTGTGTGTGTCGATACTGGCGGTAGCCTCGTCCAGGATAAGGATGCGGGGATTGCTGACGATGGCGCGGGCGAAGCTGAGCAGTTGTCGCTGTCCGACGCTTAAATTCACGCCGCGTTCGGCCAGCGTCGTGTCGTAGCCCTGCTTCAGGGCCATGATGAAGTCGTGCGCACCGACCGCTTTGGCCGCGGCAACGACATCCGCCTCGCTGGCGTCGGTGTGTGCATAGCGGATATTTTCTTTGATAGTGCCAGAGAACAAATAGGGCTCCTGCAGGACCATGCTCATCTGCCGCACCAGCGACTGACGTCGCACCTGCCGGATATCGAAACCGTCGATGGCAATACGACCTTGGGTGACATCGGCGAAGCGGTGGATCAAGGTCGCCAGTGTGCTCTTGCCGGCGCCCGTGGCTCCAACCAAGGCCACGGTCTCACCTGGTTTAATGTGCAGATTGATGTCCTTCAGCACGTCGACGCCTGGGACGTAGTGAAAGGAGACGTGATCAAACCGGATCTCGCCCTGGAGTGTCGGCATTTCTGCCGCATCGGGTGCGTCCTGGACCTCGGGCTGCACATCAAGCAACTCGAAGATCCGCACCCCCGCCGCCATCGCCCGTTGCATCTGGCTGTACTGCATGGTCAACTGGCGGATGGGTTCGAAGAAGCGCTGTACCCACAGAGCAAAGGCGATCAACACACCCCACTCGATCTGGCCTCTCTGCAGCAATACGCCTCCCACCAGAACGACCCCAACCCCCATGCCGATTCCGGTCAAGCATTCGACGATCGGCTGCAAGGTTCCAGAGAAGCGGGCCGCCTCCAGGTTGGCGTCGAGGAATTCCTGATTCAGTCCGTTGAAGTGCTTGAGGTTCTCGCGCTGGCGGTTCAGGCTTTGCACAACCCGGACGCCGGTGATGTTTTGATTATACTCGCCGTTGACCATGGCAATGGCGCGCCGGATTCGCATAAAAGAATGGCGGGCGAAACGCTGCCAATACGCCAGGACGAAGAAGAGTAGCGGGATGATCCCCAAGTTGACCAGGGCCAGTTGCCAGTCGGTGAACAGCATGGCGACGATGATCCCGCCCAGGCTGAGGAGGTCTGCCAGGGTCGTGACCAGCAGCTCAAAGGTCTCTTGCAGCTGCATGACATCGCTTTGACTGCGCGACATGATGCGTCCGACCGCGGTGCGGTGAAAGAAGGCGGGGGACAGGGACTGAAGATGATTGAACAACTGGGTGCGCAGGCTATACAGCACGCCTTGCCCGACCCTGGCAATGGCGACGAGCTGGAGGTAGTTGGCCCCGAAGTGCACGAAGGTGACGCCGAAAAAAATCAGCCCCACAACATGCAGTCGCCACAGGTCACCACTGTTGATCCCCCGGTTGATCGCCTGCATGATCACCAGGGGGATGCCCACATTAGCCGCGGTATACACGAGCATGGCGGCCACGGTGATCAGAGCGTCCCGTCGATAGGGTACAAGATAGGTCAGCAGGCGCATGACCACTCGATTGTCATAGACCTTGCCGATGACCGTATCGTCACTCAGATTGTCGCGGTTGGGAGCAAACATGCTCCCGGCATTGGTACCGCGCCACCCGCCCAAGAAGTCCCCGCCACCTTCCATACTAGGTCAACCCTCCGTGCCCTACAGACCTGGCACCATCTAGTAAGAGCTCTTCCTGTGGACGTAGCTGCAATTCGTAAATGTCCCGATACAGACTGCGTTGGGCCATCAGCTCCTTGTGCGTCCCCTGCTCGACGATGTCACCATCCTGCAGCACCAGGATGAGGTCCGCTCGTCGTACTGTGCTCAAGCGATGGGCGATGACAAAGGTTGTGCGCCCTTGCATGACTGCGATCATGGCCTGGTGGATGTGCCGTTCCGTTTCCACATCGACGCTGGAAGTGGAGTCATCGAGGATCAAAATCGGTGGATCGAGCAGGATCGTGCGGGCGATGGACAGACGCTGTCGCTGCCCTCCCGAGAGTGTGGAGCCGCGCTCCCCGACCCAGGTGTCATACCCCTTCGGAAGACGCATGATCTGGTCATGGAGTTGAGCGATCTCGGCTGCCCTGACCACGTCCTTGAAGGACGCGTGGATTGCTCCATAAGCGATGTTGTCGCGAATGGTGGCACTAAAGAGGTAGACATCCTGTTGCACAATCCCGACATTGCGCCGTAAGGATTGGAGCGTGAGGTTGCGGATATCCTCGCCGTCGATGGTTATCCGCCCTGTCGTGACGTCATAGAAACGGGGTAAGAGATTGACAATGGTGCTCTTTCCGCTTCCCGGTGCCCCCAGGATGGCGGTAATTTGGCCAGGGGCGGCGTCGATCGTGATCTGCTTCAGGGCTGGGATACGTGCGTTGTACGCGAAGGAAACCTTAGTAAAGCGCACATGCCCGCGCGACCGTCCCATCTCTTTGGCATTGGGCTTCTCTGCCACCGGAGAGCTCGCATCCAGCACCTCGAACAGGCGCTCCCCGGAGGAGATCGCGCGCGAAATACTATCGATGACGCGTGCGGCGGCGCGGATCGGGAAGGAGAGCTGGTTCATGTACAGGATGAACTGGGTCAAACCCCCTGCGGTCAGCTGCCCATGCATGACTTCCCAGCCGCCAAACCATAGGATCGCGCCCAGCGTACAGGTGAAATAGAGGGTCATCCAGGCGCCATTGATCTCCTGCAAGCGCTCAGACTGAAAGTAGCGCTCCCGCAGCTCCTGGGCTTTATGAGCGTACTTCCGCTGCTCATGTGCCTCAGCGGCGAAAGCCTTGACCACATGCATACCGACCAGATTCTCCTGCAGGATGGTCACCGATTCACCCATGATTTCCTGCACACGCAACCACATGGGGCGCAATTTTCGCAGGACAAGGGTAGACTGAAGGACGGAAAACGGGGCGAAGGCGAGACTGATCAGGGCGAGTTTCCAGTTCAAGAACGCTAAAATGCTGGTGATAGCGACGAGCCGGACTGCCACATCCAGAGATCGGACCATACCCAGGTTGACAAATCGCCGGACCTGCTCCACATCGGCGGTGGCCTTGGACATCAGATTACCTGTATGCTCGGTATCGTGGAAGGCAAAGCTTAGATGCTGCAGCTTGTCATACAGGAGCGTGCGCAAATCGTAGGATACCTTGTGTGACAGCGAATCAGAGGTGTACATCCGGGCGAAGTCGAACACCCCCCGCAGGAGGCTGGCTCCCAGGAGCGCCAGCGCCATCAATACGAGTGTCCAGGTGTCCACATGCAGGGGGATGACACGCCCATCGCTAGGGTCGAATCTGACTAACCGATCAATGGAGCTGCCGAAGAGGCGCGGGATCAGGAGGGCAAAGCCGATCGCGGCGAAGAAACTGACATAGGCCAGAATGAGGCGCGCGCGATAGCGCCACGCCATTTTGATGATTCTGAGTAAAATCTGCATCGCGCCCGATGGGTCCTCCTAGGCTAGCGCCTTACGAACGAGGCCACGCCATACATCGCGACGGGCATCCAGGCTTCTGTCGTATCGGAGCCGATGCCCATCTGACTCCCTACCATATCAGAGGCTAATATCCACAGGTGCACTCTAGCGCAGACGCGTCTCATGGTCAAGCGCCTTACGGTCGTGCGGATGGACAAGCCGGGAATACGTAGCCACGGATTTGGTTTTGCGTTTTGGACGTCTAGGTGCCAATATGTGCACTGCTCAAAGTCTTGCCTCACGAATCGCAAGACGCATCACCTGCTTATACACCAGGAGGACTCGCCATGCAATATGGTGTTGTGTTTCCCCAAATAGAATTTGGTAACGATCCACAAGCCATCAAGGATTATGCGCAAACCGCCGAGGGGCTCGGCTATAACTATCTGCTGGTATACGACCACGTGCTGGGAGCGCATCCGAACCGGGCGCCGAAGCTCACGGGTCCCTATACCTATGAGCATCCGTTTCACGAGCCGATGGTGTTTTTCGGCTTTCTCGCTGCTGTGACCACGCGGCTCGAACTGGTGACGGGCATCCTCATCCTCCCGCAGCGCCAGACCGCCTTGGTCGCCAAGCAGACGGCGGAGGTCGACGTGCTGAGCGGGGGACGTCTCCGCCTTGGCATCGGGATTGGCTGGAACTACGTCGAGTACGACGCACTCGGGGAGGATTTTCGTACGCGCGGGCGCCGCGCTGAAGAGCAGATCGAGGTGCTCCGCAAGCT
>JBKPCR010000447.1:0-26245 GCA_046727435.1 bacterium
CGGCATAGAGCAGGGCGTCTTTGAGGTCTACGAGGTAGGCATCATCCAGGCCAAACTGGCGCTTCAGGGCACCATAGGTGACGCGCCCACGACGCCGCAGCAGGTCGAGGGCCTGGTCCAGGATCTCCTCAAAGGTCATAGACCCCCCTCCGTCAGTGCTTTCCGTAGTACCCTGACCACCTGTCCATCGGCCGTGTCACACTCCTCGGCGAACGAACAGTATACCTCCACGCCACCCACCGCATAGAGAGAAGACCTCATGTTTCAAACGTCAGAATACGCTGAGACTCCTGAAAACAAACCTTGAAACGAGCAAAGACACTTTCCCTCCCGAGCAAGTTGAACGCCACTCCCAATCTCTCTGAAAACCCGACCCTCGCCGTTCACGCCTATCTCTCAACCAACGCCTCCAGCAGTGCCTTGGCCTCTTGCAGATCTGCGGTGTCGAACCCTTCGGTGAACCAGCTGTAGACGGGTGCCAGCAGCGCACGCGCTTCGGTCCGCTTGCCCTGTTGTTGCCACAGCTGGGCCAGGCTCATGGCGGCCCGCAGCTCCAGCGCTTTCGCCTCCTGGCGGCGGGCAACGGTCAGGGCCTGCTGAAAGCAGGTTTCTGCTTCCTCCAGCTGCGGCATCGTTTGCCGTAGAAGCAAGACGCCCCGGAGGCGACAGATTTCTGCTTCCCACCAGCGTTCCTCATGCTGCTCCACCAGGGTGTGGGCCTCGGCCAGTGCCTGGAGGCCCTCTTCTGGATGGCCCAAGTGGGCACAGACGTCCGCCAGCACCGTGCACACGTATGGGACGACCAATGCTGTCCCAGTGGCTCGCCAGGCGGCGATTCCCTGGCGGACCTGGGCCATCCCCGCCTCGTCCTGGCCCTGCAGGGCCAGCGCCCACGCACGCACGCACGTTCCCACGGCCACCCAGAGTGGAAAGCCCTGCTCGGTCGAGAGCGCGACAGCGGCCTCTGCATGCTCGTGCACGGCCGGCGTATCGCCACGAAACTGATAAACGTAGGCCGCCCAACACCGCGCATACGCTAGACTATAGGGATGCGACAGCTCCTGCGCCAACCCCAGGGCCCCCTGGATATGTGCCAGGGCTTGCGCCGGGTATCCCAGCAACCACAGGGTCGCAGCGGCAAAGGTTCGGCAGCTCACACCCGGATCGAGGCCCATGCGGAACACCGGCGCCCGGCGCTGATCTGGCGTGTAGCGTGCGATGGCTTCCTCTAGGTGCTGGCGGGCAGTAGGCAACACGCCAAGGCAGAACCACGTCAGCCCGAGGGCATAGTGGGCGATGACAGAGAGCGCGGGGTCGTGGGCCTGCTGCGCCAGGCCCAGCAGGGTGTCCCCGATCTCCCGCGTCGTGTGGATTTGTGGCCGTACCAGATAAAACCGCCACAGCCCAAACAGGACCTGGACCAGCTCTGGCGGTTCGCCCACCTGCTGACACAACGCGCGTGCCTGGGTGTAAGCGTGCTCCACCTCAGGCGCGGTGTGCCCTTTGATGATCTGCAGGGCCGCGCCGAGGGCGACGTACAGGGTCACGGCGTGCTGGGTCCGCTCGGGCGTCTCTGGCAGGGTCTTGAGTATCTCGATCCCGGTGGTGAAGTGGCTGACGGCTTCCAGATGGGCCGAGCGGTCGCTGGCGTGTTGGCCCGCCCGCTGCCAGTAGTGCACCGCCTGTGCGGTGAGGCCCGCCTGCGTGTAATGATGCGCCAGCCACTCGGGTTGCGTCTCGGCGGTCTCCGGAAAGTGCGCTTCTAAGACCTGGGCGATGCGCTGATGGTACTGCTGCCGCGTGCTCCGCAGCAAGGACTGGTAGGCGGCATCCTGGATCAGCGCATGCTTGAAGCGGTAGGTCGCCTGCGGCGGCAGCCCCTGCTGGTAGAGAAACTCTGCCGCCACCAACTGCTGCAGCCCACGCCCCAAAGTCCCCTCATCCCACGGCGAGACCGCCTGCAGCAGGGCATAGGAGAACTCGCGCCCCAGCGTCGCTCCGAGTTGCGCCAGACCCTTCACCGCCGCCAGGCGATCCAACCGCGCCATCAGCGAGTCGTGCAGGGTGGTGGGAATCGCCAGCGGGGGCAAGGGACCGGTGAGTTCGTATCGGTCTTCCCGTTCCTGGAGCAGACGGGACTCCAGCACCATCTTGGTCAGCTCCTCCACAAACAGGGGCACCCCATCGGTCTTGGCCACCACCTGCGCGACGACCTCGGCTGGCAGCGCTTTGCCGTGTGCTACCCGCCCGGTCATCTCCGTCGCCTGGTGACGCGGCAAGCGCGGCAGTGTCACCTGGGTGAGATGCGCGCGGCCCGTCCAGGGTGGGCTGAAGTCGGGCCGAAAGGTCCACAGCGCCAGGATGCGGGCCGTGGGACCTTGATCGACCAGCAGGCTGAGCAGCTCCAGCGTCGAGGGATCGACCCAGTGCAGGTCTTCCATGACAAAGAGCACCGGCTGCTGGGCCGCAATGCGCAGGAAGATCGCTAGGAAGGCTTGGAGCGTCTTCTGCTTCTGCTGCTCGGGCGAGAAGGTGAGAGGGGCATAGTCGGCGCCCAGTGGGATGGAGAGGAGGGCGGCCAAGAGCGGCACGGCCTCCGCCAGCGGCAGGCCATACTGCACCACGAACCCCTCCAGTTTGCGGAGCTTCTGCTCGGGGGCCTCCTCCCGCTCGAAGCGCAGCGTCACCCGCTCCAGCAGCTCGATCATCGGATACAAGGCGGTATGCTGGTAATAGGGCGAACACTGGCACGGCGTCAGCCATGTCTGCGGCTCGGCCGCCACGTGTTCGGTCAGCACCTGCACCAGGCGCGATTTGCCGATGCCGGCTTCGCCGCTGAGCAGCACCACCTGCCCAAAGCCGTCTTTGACTTGTTCCCAGCGCTCCCGCAGCAGCGCGACTTCCTGTTGCCGACCCACCAGGGGGATCAGGCCGGTGCCGCCGGATGCTTCCAGGCGACTGCGGGCGGTACTTTCGTACAATACATGATAGACCTCTACCGGCTGGGCGAAACCTTTCAGCAGATGTGTGCCTAAGGACTGGCAGGCAAAGAAGCCGCCGAGCAACTGTGAGGTAGCGGCGCTGATCACCAGGGTATTCGGCGCGGCGATCCCTTGCAGGCGGGCGGCCAGGTTGGGCGTCTCGCCCAGCGCCAACTGCTCCTGACGCGTGCCTCCCCCCACCTCCCCTACCACCACCAACCCGGTATGGATGCCCAGGCGCACGGCCAGGGACACCTCTCGCTCCCGCGCGAGGCGCGTATTAAGTTGCCGGATGGCTTCGACCATCCCGAGCCCGGCCCGCACGGCCCGCTGGGCATCATCCTCATGGGCAGAGGGGTAGCCGAAGTAGACGAGCAAACCATCGCCGAGATATTGCGCGATATGCCCCTCATAGCGGGCAATCACCTTGGCACAGGTGTCTTGATAAGCCCGCACCACCTCGCGCCACTCTTCCGGATCGAGCTGGCTGGCCAGCACCGTCGAGTCCACCAGGTCACAGAACAGCACCGTGAGCTGCCGGCGCTCGGCCTCTGGTGCACGCGGTTCGGCCGGTGGCCGGTCGGGAGTGTGAGGCGTGCTCAGTCTCGGGCTGAGGCGGTGGAGGAGTGTGCTCCGATGGTGGCGCGGTCTCCCCAGTCCAGACCAGGCCTTGGTCATGATCCTCCTCGATCGGATAGTGCGCATAGCGAAGTTCAGCCGTGAGGTCTGCGAGCAGCTCATCATCCAGGTCAAATTGTCGCTTCAGCGCGCGATAGGACACCCGCCCGCGGCTGCGCAGCAGGGCGACCACCTGATCAAGCACCGCATAAAAGTCCATCACCGCCCCTCCACCTGCGCGCGCACCGCCTCCGCCTGGGGCAGCCAGAAGGTCATGTCCATGGCGCGGTACAGCGTCATGGCGGTCTCCAGCTCGGCACGGGCCTGCTCGCGCTGGCCGGTCATAGCGTACAGAGTGCCGAGGCTGCGGTGGCAATGCGCCTGGAGCGGCCGCATCCCCAGCTCCTCGGCCAGGGCGAGGGCCTGGCGGTAGTGAGCTTCAGCCTGATCGCGTTCCGCAGGCTCACGCTGCACCGCAATGTCGCCGAGGAGGCGCAGGGCATAAGCCTGGTGGCCCCGTTCCTGGTGCGCACGGGCGAGTACCAGCGCACCCTCGGAGAGGGCGTGCGCCTCCTCCAGGCGGCCAGCCAGCATCTGTGCTTCCCCCAGGGGAAGACGACAGAGTACCTGATAGGCTACCTTCCCCGTTTCCCTTGCAGTGCTCTGCTCCATCGCCTGCGTGAGCAGCGGCACGGCATCGGCGACGCGCCCAGACAGGATATAGGCCGCGCCCAAGGCCGCAGCCATCCAGGGGAACCAGAATAGGAGATCTTCGTCCTGACAGATGCCCACGGCCCGTTCGAGCAGGGAGAGCGCCCTGGGTAGGTCGCCTTTGCGAAGGGACAACATGCCGGTCCCATGAGAGGCATGCATCAGGTTCCCGGGTTGAGCCACTGTCTCGGCAATCCGCAGCCCTTCTTCCCCGATGGCCATACCCTCAGCGAACGTGCCAAGCTCGGCATGGCACCAGGCGAGGTAGGCACGGGAGGTCACAGCAGGCAGGAAAACCGGGCCGAAGCGCTCGTACCGTCGCACCCCGTCGAAGAAGGCTACGGCTTGCCTGAGGCAGTCGATCGCCCGACGATAGTCGCCCTGATACAGGTAGGCTCCGCCGAGGTAGCGGTTCGCCAGCGCGCACCGGACGACGTCCCCACCGGCCGTGGCGAGCGCCAGGGCGCGCTGGGCGGCGGCGATGGCCTGGTCATACGCGCCCATGATGTGGAAATGGGCTGTCAGAAAAACAGAAACCTGTCCCAACCGACGAGGGTCGTCGAGGGCCACCGCGAGAGCCTCGGACTCGCGCAGACACGCTAGGATACGCCCAAAGTCGCCAGACGGTTGGAGCGCCGAACGCAAGGCGAGCCGGAGATCGATGGCCTGCTCGCGCAGGTCACGCGTCTCCGGCAGATACTGGAGGGAGCTGAGCGCCTGCTCGAAGTATCCCACGGCCTCGCGGTGGGCCGACCGTGCCAGGGCCTTCTCCCCCGCCTGCCGGCCGTACGCCAGGGCCTTGTCCCACACCTCCCCCCGCAGGGCATGGTGCGCCAGGCGTTCGACCTGCTCGGCCACCCGCTCCCCGGCGAGCGCCTCCAGGGCCTCAACGATGCGGGCATGCAGGCTGCGCCGCCGCTCCTGCAGGAGGCTTTCGTAGGCCACCTGCTGGGTGAGGGCGTGCTTGAAGGTATATTCGAGCTCTGGAAAGAGGCGGGTCTCGTAGAGGAATTCCGCGGCCTGCAGGTGGGTGAGCGCACCATGCAGGGTGGCCTCGGGGATCTCCCCCAGGGTCTGCAGCAGTAGGAAGGGCACGTCCGTGCCGATGACGGCGGCGGCTTGCAAGAGGCGCTTCTCCTCGGGTGGCAGCCGATCGATGCGGGCCGCCAGCACCGCCTGCACCGTGGCGGGCACCTGGATGCTCGAGAGCGCCTGCGCCAGGCGATAGGCGCCTGGCGCGCCAACCAATACGCCATTCTCCACCAGCGTCCGGACGCTCTCCTCCAGAAAGAAGGGGTTGCCCTCGGTGTGTGCGATCAGCAGCCGCTTGAGCGGCTTGAGCCCCGCGTCCTCCCCGAGCAGGGCATCCAGGAGGTCTTCGGCGCTCGCCTGGGGCAACGGATCGAGCCGGAGCTGGGTATAGTAGCTCTTCTGGCCCCAGCCGTGCTGATACTCGGGCCGGTAGTTCACCAGGAGGAGCATGCGAGCCGTCGGCAGGCTCACCAGAAGGCTATCCAGGAGGGCCTGCGTCTCGGCATCGATCCAGTGCAGGTTCTCGAAGACCACCAGCACGGGCTGCACCTGACTTTCTCTTAGCAGCAGGGCTTTGATGGCCTGCAGGGTGCGCTGGCGGCGTTGGGGCGGATCGAGGGCCTGCCACGGCGGATCCTCCACCGGCACGTCAAGGAGCGTGAGGAAGGCGGGAAGGGTGGGCCCGAGCGTCCGATCCAGGGTCACCAGCTTGCCGGTCACCTGCTCGCGGATCGTCCGGGCCTCGTCACGCCCGTCAATCTGGAAGTAGGCCTTGAGCAGCTCGCGGACGGGGAGGTAGGCGGTGGCCTGGCCATAGGAGACCGAGCTGCTCTCCAGGACGAGCCAGCCGTGGGTCCGATGCGAGTGGGTCAACTCGTAGAACAGGCGGGTCTTGCCCACCCCGGGTTCCCCGATGACCGCCACCACCTGGCCATGGCCGGCGGCAGCTTGGACCAGGGCCTGGCGCAAGGCTTCGATCTCCAGCTGCCGCCCCACAAAGCGGGTGAGCCCGCGGGCGGCAAACGCCTGTAAGGGGGTGCGGGTCGGCCCAGCTCCCGCCAATTCAAACACCTCCATAGGGGCCGCCAAGCCCTTGACCGCGACGGGGCCGAGCGGCTTCACCTGGATGTGCCCCTCGGCGAGCTGCAGGGTCTCAGCCGTCAACAGCACCGAGCCCGGCTTCGCCATCTGCTCCATGCGGGCGGCCAGGTGGGTCGTCTGGCCCACCGCCGTGTAGTCCATATGCAAGCTGCTGTCGATGCCCCGCACCACCACTTCCCCGGAATTGAGTCCGACGCGGATCTGCACCGGCACCCCGTGCGCACGCTGCATCTCGTCGCCATACCGCGTCACGGTCTCCTGCATGTGCAGCGCCGCATAACATGCCCGCACCGCATGATCTTCATGGGCGATCGGCGCGCCGAACAGCGCCATAATCCCATCGCCCATGACCTGGTTCACGGTGCCCTCGTAGCGGTGCACGGCCTGCAGCATGCGTTCGAGCACAGGGTCGAGGAGCTGCCGCGCCTCCTCGGGGTCGCGGTCAGCCAGCAACTCCATGGAGCCTTTGAGATCGGCGAAGAGCACGGTCACCTGCTTGCGTTCCCCTTCCAGGGCCGTTTTGGAGGTCAGGATCTTCTCGGCGAGATGGCTCGGGGTGTAGGAGAGTGGGGCACGCGCCTGGTCGATGGCCGGGGGAGATCCTGGCGTCGAGGTCGGACTGGCTTCGCCGGTCCAGATCAGGCCACGGCCGCCGTCATCGACCACGTGGGGGGATGCGTAGAGAATTTCCTCCTTGAGCGCCTCCAGGTGGTCGTCGTCCAGACCGAACTGCAGCGTGAGGGCGCGATAGGTCACGCGGCCTCGGCGTTGGAGCATCGCTATCGCTTGATCGAGCATCTCCTCGAAGGTCATGGCCGCCTCTCTACCACGCTGGCGATGATGCCAGGGGAGAGCAAAGTCCGTCACGGTGGGGTCTCTATGGAACACGCGCCGCGAGTATACCAGGAATATAAAGGAGTGGCGGGAGAAATTGCCTTGCGCTGCGGAGACCCTGGCATGGGGGCTATAGGCAACAGGCGCACACGTTCCCAATACACTGAAGGGCATGCCGCCCTCCGTGACCTTGTTCGAGAGGGGAGGTGCCGTTTATCTTTGACTCCTGACCATCAGCGGCACGAGGCACGCCAATCCATTGCCGGCCAGCCAGAGCCGGCCGATCATCCCCCCAGGAAGCCAGCGCACATCGCCGTAATACCACGTATCCCACAACAAGTGGCTGGCCAGTCCGACCCCGTAGCCAAGAACCGCTGCTTGCAGGATGACGCTCTGACGCTTCACCAGCCACCATAGTACAAAAAAAGACAGGCTGCTATGAAACAATGGGTTGCGGTGCGCGCCGATGCCCAGGAGGGTGATGTCCAGGTCGGGGAAGACGGTGCCAAGGTAACACGGAATCAGCGCCAACAGAAAAAAGGTCACCGCTCCCAGGCGTGTCTCTCGTGTATCGATAAAACGCGACACGTACGCCATCAGCAAAATGATCCCAATCAGACTGTGCTCGGCCCGCTCAGCACTCTTCTGGCCGAAGAGCGTCAGAATCCCCCAGTTGATTAGGAGAGCAATTCCCAGAGAAACGCCGAGCGCGATCAGGAGCTGCCGCCACTGAACCGGATCGAGACGCTTCATGGCAAGCCAAGTCTCTTGTCCATCGCCATCTGCTCCCCGACCCCCATCTCGTAACCCGCCCTAGGAGCCTGGGAGTCGTTCCCTCCTATACGCAAAGGTAGAAGCGCTAGCTCACCTGATAACGCTTGATGACGTCTTGATCGAACTTCAGCCCCAGCCCCGGTTTTTGCGGCACTACGAGCTTTCCATCCTCGATCTTCGGGGTCTCCTCGAACAGCCGCAGCGTCCAGGGCATATACTCCACCGTCAGGCCGTTCGGGAAGGCTGCTACCAGGTGCACATGAATCTCTGGGATGAGATGGCTGACCACCGGCAGATTGAACGCCTCAGCCATGCCGGCGACCTTGCGCCACTGGGTAATGCCGCCGACGCGCAGCAGGTCGATCATGACGATGTCGATCGAGTGCGCCTCCAGCATATGCCGGAAGGGCGTGATGCCGTAGTGGTACTCGCCGGCCGCGATGGGCGTGGTCAAGGCGTCGGCGACGCGCGCCAGCCCCTGAAAATCATCATGCGCCACCACATCTTCTAACCAGAAGAGGTGATAGGGCTCGACGCGGCGACCGATCTCGATCGCCTGGTTGACGTTCCAGAGCTGGTTGATGTCGCACATGAGATCGATGTCTTCGCCGATGCCCTCGCGCAGCACCCTGATGCGCTCGACCTCGCGCGCCACCGTCGGCTCGGCACCTAGCTGCGTCTTCATCTGCTTGAAGCCCATGTCCACCAGGCGGGGTCCAGCTTTCGCCAGATAATCGACCGGGAACGGACGCATGAGCGCGCCACTGGCATAGGTGGGAACACGATCGCGGCAGCCGCCGAGTAGTGAGCAGACCGATTGATTGAGGGCTTTGCCCTTGATGTCCCACAAGGCAATATCGATGGGTGACAGCGCCAGCGTGAACAGGCCCCCCGGACCCGAGCCGCTGGCCGCACGGCGCAGCTTCACGGAAATGGCTTCGACGTGCAGGGGGTTCTCGCCGATGACCAATTGACCCAGGGCCTCCACGGCAGCCCTCAGGGCACCGGTCAGCGGTCCGCCGAAAAACGTCAGGCCAATCCCTTCGATGCCCTCGTCTGTGCCAAGCTCTACGGTGACAAATTCGCGCGTCTCGTTGCCCGGAGGAAGACCCACGACGAGAGGATTGTCGGCGGGGGTGCGTAAAATGCGTGTTGTTACTTGCGTCACTTTCATGCATGGACCCTTTCTACAATGAGGAGCATGGTCGGACGTCAAGCTGGCAAACGTCGCAACGGACCCGATAAGCGGTGCCAGTATAGCATGGGATCGCGTGTGAGGCGGTAGGGAAGTCAAGGCTCTTGCCCTGCTTACGACTTGCTCCTCTTGTCGATAGAACGACACGTCATGTATACTGCCGCGATCGTGCGCCCGGAGTCCGACTGGGAAATCGAGCCTTATGACCGAACTGCATGGAACGCTCCGGCATCAAGAACTGAAGTCGGCGCAGCCGACGGGTCTGCCAACCCTTGGGCTGCTGTTGGCCACGCTGGCCTGGGCAGGGTCATTCACCTGGGCAAAAGCAGCCGGGGATGGGGTAAATCAAGCAGCTGGCATGGCATCCGGCGCGCTGCTTGGGCCGATCCTGCTCCTGGCCTGGCGCTTCACAGCGGCTGGCATCTTCTGGCTCATGCTTATTCCTGGGGCTCGGCGTCATTGGTCCTGGGCGGCGGTCGGACGATCCGTCGGATTAGGAGGGCTGCTCTGGGCCGGACAAACCGTCCAGATGCTCGGTCTAGATCGCACTAGCGAAGCGGTCAACGCCTTTCTGACAAGCCTCACTGTGGTCTTCGTCCCACTGCTGATGGTGGTGATCGTCCGACGTCCTCCACGTGCGGCTCTGTGGCTCCCAGTGGGTCTGGCGGCCCTTGGCATCTGGCTGATGACTGGGGCTGCTCCCACCGGCTTTGGGGTTGGAGAGGTGCTTGGGCTGACCTGCGCGGTAATTTTCTCAGCCCATATGATCGCCCTTGGGGAGGTTGCCCGTTGGGACTCACCGTGGCAGATGGCTGCAGGGCAGTTTTTGAGCGTCGGGATTGGCTCCGCGGTCACATGCTTGTTTGTAAGTCGTGGGCCGGTGCCCCTCACCCTCTCGATGCAATGGGCGATCTTGATCGGCTCGGAGTTGTGGCTCTATGTTGTACCACTAATCGTTGTGTCGACGATGGCCGCCTTTGGCCTGATGTTTTACTTCCAACCCAAGCTCGACCCCACCCGAGCCGCTTTGATCTACCTCGCTGAGCCCATTTTTGCCGCGCTCTATGCCTACGTGGTGGTGGGCCGAACGCTGAGCGTCATCGCTCTGCTCGGGGCGGGCTTGATCCTAGCTGCCAACGTGCTGGTCGAGATCCTTGAGCACCGCAGCAAACGTCCAGCGGTCACGAGTGCTAGCGCCACGCCATAGACTCCGGCGCACGCCTCGCAGAACAAGCCCAATCGACATAACAGCCTCTTCCCTCCGATGGGCCAGGAGCGTATACTGCGGGGAGATGAATCACGCGACGAGAGCCCCGTCCTACAGATATGAGGTAGACAAATTGGATGCCCAGCGAACGGACACCTGGCCGATCTTCCTGGTGTCTGGTTGACAACGCTGCCTTCAACGTAAGGATGCTGCGACGCTAGGTGGTTCGACCTCGCATCGAAGGAGACACAACGCATGGCACGCCTACCGAACCTCGATAAAGACCAGCTGAAGCCTGAAGACCTGAAATTTTATGATGTCATAGCCGATAGCCGCGGCGGCGTCAGGGGACCGTATGGCGTCCTCTTACACAGTCCGGACCTGGCAGCGCGTGTGGCCCATACGGGCTCCTACGTGCGCTATAACCTGGATCTGCCCGAAGCCCTGCGTGAGACCATCATCATCGCGACCGCTCGTGAGATCAAAAGTCAGTACGAATTCTCCGCTCATGCCCGCCTGGCTCGGCAAGCCGGGGTCTCTGAAGACACCATCCGGGCGATTGCGCATGGCACGGCACCACAGGGGCTTTCGGGTGATGAAGAGCGCCTGGTGCGCTACGTACAAGAGTTACTTCGCAACCACAAGATCAGCGATGCGACATTCAATGCGGTGCGGGATCGCTTCGGCATGCAAAAGACGTTGGAGATCACCGCTCTGGTGGGACACTATTTGCTCGTCGGTCAGATTTTAGCTGCCTTTGAGGTCGAGTTGCCTGCAGGCGCGAAGTCGGAAATCCC
The DNA here is from genome assembly GCA_046727435.1 of bacterium. GTDB lineage: Bacteria > Tectomicrobia > Entotheonellia > J063 > CAVPRW01 > CAVPRW01. Next base: position 11,251 of record JBKPCR010000447.1, read on the forward strand.
CGAGTAGAGCGCGCGCGACGAGAGGTGGGTATTCACGTCACCCTCACCTCGTCCTTCTCCAGGGGGGCGAGGGAAGCGGAATGGAGATGGGGTCGGCACATGCTGATATACGTCCGCTGCTCAGGGCTACGTTGACACCCATGGCCCGCCCCGCTACAATCGCGCTAACTTAGCTTTACACGTCGCCTATCGTCCCACAGGGCGTGGCGGCTTGTCGATATACCGATGAATCATGCATACGGCTATGCATTTTTGACACTTCTAACAGTGTTGATAACCTGAACCCACGAGGCATGGGCCCGGAGGTCGAAGGTTTATTCGGCTGCAACCGTGCTTCGTTGACCTATGTTGCCGTGGCTAGAACAAGAGGGAGAACGATATGGCTCAGGCACCGATCAAAATTGGCATCATCGGCGCCGGAAATAACACCCGCGTGCGCCATTTCCCTGGGCTGAAAGCGATCGATGGCGTCGAGCTCGTGAGTGTCTGTAACCGTAGTCGCGAGTCCTCGCAACGTGTCGCCGACCAGTTCAACATCCCCAAAGTCTACGACGATTGGCACGAGCTGCTCGCCGATCCTGATATCAACGCCGTGGTCATCGGCACCTGGCCCTACATGCATTGCGAATTGACCTGCGCCGCATTGGAGGCTGGCAAGCACGTCATGTGCGAAGCCCGCATGGCGATGAACGCCGCCGAAGCACACACGATGTTGCAGACATCGCAGCGACATTCGAATCTGGTGGCACAGATCGTGCCCTCGCCGTTCACATTTCGGGTGGACCGAACTATTAAAGATCTGATGGCTGACGGCTATTTGGGCGATCTGTATAGCCTGGTGGTACGCGGCGCCACCTCAGAATTTGCCAATCCCGATGCCCCACTCCATTGGCGACAGCGGAAGATCCTGAGTGGGTATAACATCCTCACTATGGGCATCTGGTATGAGGGCTCTATGCGCTGGGTTGGACATGCCACGCGCGTCTTCGCCCAGACCCGCATTGCCGTCCCCAAACGGCGCGATCCTGAGACCGGTATCATGATCGACGTCGATGTCCCCGACCACGTCGACATCATCACTGAGCTCCCGGGTGGGGCGCAGGGGACCTACCAGTTTAGCTCCGTCTCTGGGTTGGGCCAAGGCCCGGGAGCCTGGCTCTTCGGCAGCAAGGGCACGCTGCACTTTGACCAGGGCAGCAATAAATTATTCGGGGGCAAGCCGGGGGATAAGGAGCTTCGCGAGATCACCATTCCGCCGGAGAAGGCTGGCAAGTGGCGCGTCGAGGAGGAATTCGCCAACGCCATCCGCGGTCTGGAGAAGATCACCCATACGAATTTCGAAGATGGCGTGAAATACATGGAGTTCACCGAGGCTGTGCACCGCAGCGCCGAATCGGGCCGGGCCGTATCGCTTCCACTGATTGAATTCAATGCATGAAGTCATTGATGTAGAACCGCATATTCAGGAGGAAGTATGGCACAATCGGATCTTTCACAGGTGAAAGCCCTCACGTTTGATGTGTTTGGCACGGTGGTCGACTGGCGCGGCTCGATCATCCGCGACTGCACAAAATTCGGGGCTGAGCGCGGCATCAATGTCGATTGGGGGACCTTTGCAGATACCTGGCGTGGTGCCTACCGGCCATCGATGGATCGGGTACGGCGCGGCGAATTGCCCTGGACCAACCTCGACAGGCTGCACCGTATGGTCCTGGACGAGCTGCTTGTGAAGTTCGGGATCAGCGGCTTGAGTGAGGCCGACATCGATCATCTGAATCGCGTCTGGCATCGACTCGACCCGTGGCCTGACTCCGTCGAGGGCCTGACCCGCCTGCGCAAACGCTTTATTCTCGCCACGCTCTCCAATGGCAATGTCGCGCTCCTGACCAACATGGCCAAATACGGTGGCCTGCCGTGGGATTGCATTCTGTCGGCAGAGCTGCCCAAGCATTACAAGCCCGACCCTGAGACCTACCTATCGGCTGCCGACCTGCTGGGCCTGCGGCCTGAGCAGGTGATGATGGTGGCAGCGCACAAGGACGACCTGCGCGCAGCTCAGCGGTCTGGATTGAAGGCTGCCTTTGTCACACGACCGTACGAGCGCGGTCCCAACCACACACCGGATTTGACGCCGGATCCGGGGTTTGACGTCAATGCCAGCGACTTTAACGATCTGGCGAGCAAGCTCGGGCTGTAGCAGCGCTAGTCCCTCTGCCTCTGGGAGAGGGGGATGATCACCGCGATTTCGGTGCTCGACTCCCATGGACGAAGCGGAAGACGATATTCCCATCGCCCTACCGATTGACGGGACCCTGGACCTTCACACCTTTCAACCTCGGGACGTGAAGGAATTGGTGCCCGATTATCTGGCCGAATGCCGAGAGCGGGGCATCCTCGAGGTGCGGATCATCCATGGCAAAGGCGCGGGGGCCTTACGCCGGACGGTGCATGCCATCCTGTCACGGTTGCCCGAGGTGGCGTCTTTTGGGCTGGCGCTGGAAGATGCGGGTGGCTGGGGGGCCACCCTCGTCACGCTGCGGGCGCCAGCAGAAGATCGAGGACAGCGCTCATGAAGGATGGGTTTCACGCCATCGATAGCGATCTCCACGTCATTGAGACGGAGGAGGTCTACGAAAAATTTCTGGACGACAAGTATCGCGACAAAATGCCGCGCTACCTGGGCTGGAGCCCGACGAATTTCCCGCACTGGGACGTGCAGGGCCAGACCATCCCACCGTGGGCGCGCGCGCCGGAGGTAATCGGCCCCCAACAGAGCCTTGACGCACCGACCGAGCACCTCTACAGGCCGATCCGCGAGCGTAGCTACGATGCCCTGTCAACATTGCAGGCCATGGACGCCGAAGGCATTGATATCGCGGTGGTCTACCGCACCTTCGCACACATGGTGGTATCGATCGATGACCTCCAACCCGAGTATGCCACGGCCTATTGTGCGGCTTTTAACGATTGGCTCGCCGACTACTGCCGTGCTGATCACAGACGCCTCAAGCCAGCGGCGATCGTCTCTCTGCATGATCCCGAGCGAGCCGCCTCAGAGGCTCGACGTGCCGTCGAGCAGAAGGGGCATGTGGCGGTGGTGCTGCTCCCGATGCCGGTGAACGGTCGCTATTTCAATGCCCCTGAGTGCGATGTGCTGTGGCAGGAGATCACGCGCCTGGGGGTGCCATTGGCCTTCCATGGGACGAGTGGCGGGGCTTCGAAGGATTATGTCAGCAACCGTTTCCGCGGCCATGCGAACTTTCGCACGCTGAACCACGCGTCGTCGTTCCCGCTGGAGCTCATGCTGGCCATGGGTGCCATGATCGTCGGTGGTGTATTGGAAAAATTTCCCGCCCTGCGGGTCGGCTTTCTCGAGGGCAATTGCGGCTGGCTGCCGTGGTGGCTGCACCGTCTCGACGATCAGTGGAAAAAATATGGCAGTGGTGAATCCACGAGGCTCTCAAGCTTGCCGAGCGAATATTTCACGCGGCAGTGCTTCATCGGCACTGACGTGGATGAGGCATTGCTACGGGTCGTCATCGACGACATCGGCGACGACAACATCGTCATGTCTGTCGATTACCCGCATGCCGACGGGCCCTACCCACACGGTCTTGAGACCTTTCTCGCCCTGACTGGCGTGGGTGCCGACTCTAAACGCAAAATTATGTGGGACAATTGTGTACGGTTGTATGGATTCCTAGAAGAGGCTCTTTTTGCCAATACGGAGAGTTGATATGCCGATCCATCCCGCATTCCAGCCAGTCGTCGCCCTCATCGCAGGGATCTTAATTCTTCTCATGCCTCGGCTGTTGAACTACGTCGTCGCCATCTATTTGATCATCATCGGCGTGTTGGGGTTAATGCACCGGACCATATAAAGACCAGGCGGCGCACCCTCATGGTTTACCTCACAAAGGGCGGTGGTTGCCCAGAGAACACATCTGTCAGCCGCTCCACGTGTGTTTCCATGACATCCATGTGTGCTATCTCGTCCCACGAGAAATAGCCGTAGCCTGTGGTTTCGTCACTGATCGCTAAGGTGCCACCGATCGGTTCGACTTCGAAGTTCAGCGCCACAACGTGGTAGCGGTTGCCGTCAGGGTATTCCACCAGGCGATGCGGACTGCTATAGACGCCGAGCAAGCGCACCATCCGCACCTCCAAGCCGGTCTCTTCCAAGGTTTCGCGCAGGCAGGTTTCGACGACACTTTCACCCGATTCACTGCGCCCCCCGGGCAAACACCACCGGCCATTATCCGTCCGGCGCGTCAGAAGGACCTTTTGTCTGGTCGAGTCGAAAATGGTCGCAGAGCAACCAAGCGCGAGCCTACCGAGTTTCCCAATGCGTTTACCTTCGATGATCTTTGCCACTGACGCGTCCCCCGATGATCAAAAAGAGGAAGTGCCAAGAACCGCAACAGCTACGGTGGAAGCGCTGGATGTCGTTGTCTACGAGGAACTTCATCCACGATTTAGCAATGGGAGCTCGCACTCCCCCGCCACCTCAGCAGTATAACGCAAGGCCTCACGAATGTACTCACGTTCCAGGTCTGTGAACGCTGCGAAGATTTCCTCTTCGCTCATCCCATCCGCTACTATGCCAACGACCGTAGGCACTGGGATGAGCGATCCACGACTACACGGTAGGCCCTCCATCTGCCGGGGATTCACGGTGATCCGTGTGAATGTCATAGTACTGTCCTCACCGTATGTGATATCCAACTGAGAGGCACGCAAAGCATTGATACAGCATGCGTATTGGAGCTTAACTTAATGCCATTCGGGTCTGACGCTCTTTCGGTGATGGCGGAACTACGTCGAGTCGCGGCGGCGGGCTGGCTCGGCCGCACCGGCCCCCAGCGCCCCCTCCAAGGCACACCCCTGGCCGTGGGCGGAACGCCCCTCCAGCGCGCGGCGGGTGCCTCGGACGTGCGCACCTCGGGGCCACGTCTCTCCGGAGCGGCCGACTGCGGGGCGCGCCCCGAGCGATCATGACCACCACCCGTGCGACCCGCTAGCCCTCTCAGGCCGCCAGATCGGAAGGAGTTGATCTTGCGGCACAGCCGACGGGGAAAGCCTTTTCACCTTCAATTTAAAGTGAGCTGCCGACAACGTTTGTGATACAATGCCTCTCATCCCGATGAGGAGGGAAGTTCAGGGACAGGGGCACTCGACAACACCTTTCCTACTCCCGATGAACACTCGGGGAGGTCCTGCTCAGGCGATTTCCCTGGGTGTTGACGTGTTCGATCGAGAAGGTGTCGTGTGGTAAGGTACCCATGTTTCCAACCGATGCAATCGACATTATGGAGGTTTGTCCATGGCACAACACAGTCGGAGGACCACATTTGAAGCTGGCGCTGTGAGTTTCGTCGTCCAGCACGAGCTGTGGGACGGGAACATCGATGACCACTCCGACCAGGGGGTGGCCATTCTGGTCACCGGACAGGTTGGGGGCGAAGAAACGACGTTGCTGCGGTTCAACTGTTTCGACCTGGAGCGCAGCTATGTGTATGGTCCCGAGACCGTGCACAAACTCTGCCGTATGGATCCCACGGTGGACGGCAACCCGATCGGTTGGTCGGTAAAGCAGATGAAGCACAAGCTTCCTGACATGCTCCAGGCCGCCGGCTACGAGGACCTTGCGCCCAAGGTCGATGCGCAGGCGGTTTCGCACACACTGGCTGAGGTTGAATCCACGGCCCGTGAAATCTTTGCCACTGGCAGAAACACCGTCAAGCACAACCGGGGTACGGACATGTTCGAGGCTGGCAGCTTCCGGTTTGGCCTGGAGATGCGGAAACAGGCCGGCGGAGACGGCGGTCTGGCGATCCATGTGCTGGCCGACCTGGCGGGAACGCCTGGTCGTACATACATGGAAGAAACCGAATTGCTGGCCTTCGACTGCTTCCGAGACGCCCCGCACTACCATTACGGACCCAGGAACAAGAACCACCGCATCTTCTGGGACAAGACGCTGGTGCCCGACCCACTGGGATGGACGCTGGAGCAGTTCAAGAGCGGGAAGCTCCGAGACATGATCCAACGGGCGGGCTACCCGGGCGTGGCCGCGGACTATGACCAGGACGTCGTGAATGCCCTCATGCCGGCGTTGGAAAAGCGGGCGCGCGAAATGGACGCACAACCGCTCCCCGCAGAACCCACCCCCAACATGGTGCCCCGTTAATCCGACTGCCAGCACGGGTAAGCATAACGGTTCGGTGGGTATGATTAGGCGCGTGGTTAGGCTACAGCGTTGAAATTTGCAGTTGTAGCATTGCATCACGTGCTCCTCCACTAACCGTGTCCGGCCTCACCCAGGCACAGCCGGAGAAGGGAGTTGGCATGAAGCGTCAGCAGACGGTAGTGCGGATGATCGGCCGGCTGCCTGGCATGAAAGAATGTGTGTCGGCAACGGGGCGTCCAGGACAAACCGCGTCAGAACATCCTGTGACAGTCGGTAGGCGGAGCGCTCCGCCTACCGACTGTCACAGGATGTGGGCTCTTAGCCACTTTTGGTGAACGCCATATGATGGCTCGTTTTTCCATTGATTAACTATGATTTTCGAGTGTGCCTCCCTCTACTCGCCAGTAGCCATGTGGCTTCAGTGAGCCTAAATCACCAAAAGTGCGCAAGAGCCAGGATGTGTTGGCGCGGATTGCCGTGCGACGGTTAAGCAGGAACAGCCCGGACGGGGAGTTTCCGGCTACGGCAGCAGTCATGCGGGGATGGGCCTCGTCATGGAGGGTATGCTGGCCAAGGGCTTTACGGTACCCGTCGCGCCCGATGGTGTAGTCTGAATGGCCGGGGCCGGGCGGGAGATCAAGTATGTCGGCGGCGTTGCCATGCCTCGCGCGGTGGCGATCGCGGCTGTGTCGGCCGTGCAGGAGGGGTGAGGTGGGGCAAGGTTCTGGCAAGATCAGGCGCGCGGGTATCTTGCTGGTCTGGGCATAAATGTGCCCTGAGATCGCGGGTATACCACAAGGCCTTGCGTAACAAGGCCCTGGAGTCAACGGGGTTGTGTCGTACATTTCCTTCCGTAGGTCCTTAGAGGAAGCTCCCTTGGTGGCGTGACCCCCAGGTTTTTGATGGTCTCGAAACTGCAATTGACAGCGCTCATGTGCTCGGCTACACTCGGCCCTGTCAGGCATGGGACTCGATCTACAGGATATGCCGTAGGAGGTGAGTGATGGCCGACATCCACCTGGACAAAGGCAAGACGATGCTGCTGATGGCGGATTTCAGCACCAGTGGCATTGGGCAGAATCCCGTCGCCAAGGAAAGGCATACACTGGAGCGGGCCAGGGAAGTGCTGGACGCCGCAAGGCACGCGGGGGTCTTCGTAGGCTACTGTATCTCTCACTTCCGCCCAGGCTTTCCTGAGGTGTCGGACCGCAACAAGACGCGCGCCGCGAGGAGGGACTCGGGCGAAGTCCTCCCGGCGGACCCCACGACGCTGATCCACCCTTCGGTGCAGCCCAAGGCGGGGGAGCCTGTCATCGCCAAGCACCGCACCAGCGCCTTCTCGGGGAGTGCCTTTGAGATGATCTTGCGGGCTCACAACATCGAGACCCTGATCCTGATGGGCCATTCCACCAGCGGAGTGATCCTGTCCACGGTGCGCCTAGCCGCCGACCTCGACTACCAACTCATCGTGGTGGAAGACGGGTGCGCCGACCGGGACCCGGAAGTCCACACGCTGCTGATGGAGAAGGTGTTTCCCCGGCAGGGCACAGTGGTCAGTTCCAAAGCCATGGTGGAGGCGCTGGCCGCGTTGTAGGGTTTGTTCGTGAGGCGAGGCGGCCACATGAAGCGGGAATCATAGGCGAGGCCTCGAAGTCGATAGATGCCGGAAACAAGGTTGGCTGGCCTTAACGCACGTCTGACCGGTTCAGGTCACGAAATCGGCAAGGAAATTGCCATGGCTCGGGGCACAGAGGGCGCGCACTGATCGGGCATGACCTCCACTCCAACGATGGAGCATTTGAGACGGTTGGTGCGGTTCTTCACGAGAGAGTCCAGGCCATGGCGATTCAGGCGGACCTTGCCCTTTAAAGCGCCTCGGACGTTCTGAGGAAGTTGCCGCGGTAGTAGCGTTCTCCGCTTCCCCGAAGGCCAGCTTCATCACTGGGCAAGTCATCGTTGTCGATGGCGGTTTATCCCTTGAAGATGTCTAGGGTGCGTCACCTGCGTCTTAGAGGTTCTCGCTTACCTCTCGAAGGAGTCATCCGTCAGCTCCACCACACGTTCGATCGTCGGTAGGTCAGGTCGGAAAACGAGCCGCCAGGCCTCCATCCCGTTCTGCCTGGCTGCACCGCCGGCCCAGCCACCCACGCTGTCGATGACCTGGTAAATCTCCTCTGGTTTAGCCCCGGCCTTGTGGGCGGAGTGGACGTGAATCTGGATATGATGCGGCGGGTTCCTCATGGCAACATAGGCTGCTATTCTGATCAACTCTTCTGTCTTGCGGTCTAGAAGGGATTGGTGGCGATGCTCAGCCTCCCACCGGTCGTTGCGCTTCTTGAGGGCATCCAGGTCTACCTCGGCCAGGAAGTCATGGTAACCAACACGGAAGCCGCTTATTCTGGTGACCCTTTCCTTCTCCGCTTGCTTTTCTCTCTCTGTAGGCATCAGTCTACCTCCCTGCTATATTGACGGGCAGCCATAGCCCTCCTGCGGCACGATTATACTAGCCGATGGTGTTATCTTACAAACTAAACTCAGTAATTGATCGCCTTCTTGAAGTGGCTGACCAGCGTCAGCATCGAGAGCACCGTCTCCACCAGCGTGCGGTTCTGCCACTCACCGCGCTAACACCGTGTGAGGTTGGCAGGATCCCCGCGGCGGCATGGAAGGCGGTATCGCTTTGGACAATCATCCGCTCTTCAAGGCGCCTATGTCAATCTCGATGTTGGCTTTGATTCCACATACAATCGTCGGTGCATCTTCAATGCCGGCATGATCCCCAGCATCAAAGAGAATCCTCGCAATCGCGAAACGACGAAGCGTGGGCGGAAGCGGTTCTTCGATGCAGCCATTCATACCCTAAGTGTAACGGCCCGAGGATATAAGTCGTCCTGCCCGAGAACATCGCAACTTTGAACCCAGATTCCGGCTCTTGGCCACTTTTGACTGGTGGTGCGGCATGAGGAGCAACGCACCAAGGACGAAGCCCAGGAGCTCGCCCAGTTGCACGCCCAGCATGCGGAAGTGGCTGAGGCGATCGACCTCGACCAGGACTTCGTCCAACTCGTACGCCAGCGGCAACACCAGCCGCTGGAGCCCTGGCTCGCGCGTGCCGCCAAGAGTACCGTGGGAGCCTGGCCGCGTTTCGTCAAAGGACATCGCGAGGATGACGACGCGGTCAAAGCCGGGGTCACGCTACCCTGGAGTCATGGGTCGGTGGAGGACTAAATCACGCGCTTGAAACTGCTCAAGCGCCAGATGTTTGGCCGCGCCAATCTCGCGCTGCTCTAGCGGCGCTTTGTGCTGGCTCCTGGACGTATGCGGAGCCGGTGCAACACCCGCAGGAACCGTCGGAGGAGCAGGCCCAGCCAGCGGCCGCATAGCCACACCCGCCGCGAGGGTCCGGGCCCCAAGCCTGGCCTCACCGAGGCACGTCGAGGCTTGGGCGCGGTGTGGGCAGACCCTCACCGCGTGAGATGGGTTGATGTCGTGCAGACGGCAGAGGGCTACATCTCGTGTTCACCGCTGACGTCACCAAAAGTGGCCAAGCGCCGAGATGGAGATAGATCTCAGTGGGGGGAGATGGTCATAGCCCAAGAGGCGCTGCAGGGCTGGCAGGGAGATGTCCTTTTGCATGGCCGTGACCGACAAGGTATGACGCAGCACATGCGGCCTCACCGTCCAATGGATATGAGCGCAGTTGAGGACGTGCTTGACCAGGCGATGGATGGTGCGGGGGGGCATGCCAAAGGTCTCATAGAGGGCACAATGGCCCTCAAGTAAAGGTTGCACACGCGGCGAGGGGGGAATTATGCGCCGCTTGGTTTGCGAGCCGTAGGTGGTTGGGTAGCGAGAGGACCCCCTGGCCGCTGCGCCATGCATGCCCTATATTGACAGGTAGTGGAGGGCATAGTCCCTCACGTGGAGCGTCAGAGCACGGAACTCCGGCGTCTCAGCGGGTCAGTATCTGACGAGAGAGGAGGTGGACCATGTACCGACATATCCTCTTAGCCATCGCGCTGCAGCAATGGGACGAATTCAGCCCGCACGCCGTGGCGGCCCGTGAGGCCGCGGTCGCCCTGGCCAACGGGTCTGGCGCGCAGCTGTCGGTCCTGAGCGTGTATGACTACGACGACGAGACACCCGAGGCGCTGAGCCTCTCTCCTGAGTCGCTGAGCCTCTCTTCCGTGGAGCGGGCCCGCTATCGGGACACCCAGATGGTTCAGGTGGACGAGCTGATGGCGACGAAGATGCAGGCCTTCCTGGCCGGCGTGCCGACCCACGAGACCTCGATCACGCCGCTATTAAAGGTGGGGGATCCGCGCCAGCTGATCGTCGCCACCGCCGAAGCGCTTGGGGTCGACCTCTTGGTCATTGGCGCGCACAGCAAGCGCAGTTTTCTCGATGTCCTCTTGGGCGGGACAGCAACAGCGGTCAGCCGCCATGCTCCCTGTGCGGTCGTGATGGTGCAGCCCGGGGAAAAGCGCCCACTGGTGCAGACAAACGAGGTGGGGAACCCCCTCCAGCCCCCTATCTCAAGCGGACCAGCCTGATGGAGTCCGGCAAGCCGTCTGTCGATCAGGTTGCTCCTCTTGACAACAAAGCGCCTGCGCGCCATATATAGAGATGAGTCGTAGGTGCGAAGCCCCGGGGCTTCCTGATAGGACGATCTGTGTGGCAGTAGCCCTTGCCATGAGGAGCGCTGCGATGGAGACGCCTCCCTGCTCCTAAGCGCGCCGTGTGGATATAGTGCCAGGCGGCGCGTGTGCTGACATACCCCCTCCGGATGTGGTGTGATCGGGAGGGGGTTTTTTATGGCACAGCATTGCCAGCTTGATAGGCTCTGACGCATCGGGTATACAACAGCTGGCCATTCTGCTCCAGAACGTCCCCACCGCTGACCCACCTGGACACGCCTTGAAATTGGGTCATGACTGTTGCTATCATGCATCTACCGAGTTGCGATGTACCCTTGATAGAAGGGAGTCCCACTCACTCATGCCCTGGGCCGTTGCACCTGGGGCGTTCTTTTTTTGGCTCCTCTGGGCCATGGGGCAGCACCTCTCTGAAGATAAAAAACCCCGGGCATTATTATGCCCGGGGCCTTTTTCATTTCCTTCGCTCGTTCCCCGCTGCCTTTGCCCCTTGTGCTGCTCCACGCACTCGTCGCGGTTCGAACACCAGCAGTACCGGCGTAGCATGGTACAGTAGCCGTATGCATCGGCAGATCATACCGCAGTAGGTAGATTCTGCTCCCCTCGTCGATGACCTTCCTCCCTCCCTACCTTCCTGCGGACTTACTTCCAGGGCTCGTCTGCCTTCGTGGGGACGCCCGGCACACCTCTTGCAACAACCGGTGATGACCGACAGAGATCCTACCCAGACGATGACCCAGCAAGAAGGAGAGCGCTATGGGCGAACCCCAAGACATATGTAAGTTGACAGACGAGGAACGGCACCTTATCAGACTCTTGCGCCAGAGTCCACAGTCGGTCACGACGATGGCCGAGGCCCCGTCTATCAGCCCCGAGCAGACCTACGACGTCTTACAGCGTCTCGACCGCAAAGTCGGCATCGTATGCCTCTTCCGCTACGACACCCGCCGCTACGGACTGGCGGAATAGACACGGCCAGTATATGAATATCTTTCATGATGTCTATGACATCTATGCGTTGGACTATTTGATACAAGCAGCCTATATTATCTATCAAGCGGTTGGTAGAACAGACCGCACACCAGAGAAGATGGCCGCACTCAAGGAGTCAAGGAGACACAATGCACGCCAATCGACAGACCACCGTATGGGGAACACCTATCGGTGTCAGCCGAGCAACAGACGGTAAGGGATGGTATCAGCAGCTGACAGAATGGTGGGCCGCCCACAAGGCTGCACGGCACGACGCAAAGCTCGCCACGCTCAGAGCACGCTGGGATGCCAGGCGCGAAGCGGTCCGTCCCCTGCATGCTGACGCCGCGATAGACATGGTGGCGTCAACGCACGCCTTCTCGACCACCACGGCACTCTGTGACCTTACCATGTAGACGACGCAGGCGGACCCCGTTCGCGCCACCGCAGTTCACCCCCGAACCACGCGCGCGGACGCAGGGCCGCTGACACCCGCCGCTCCCGTGACCCAGCGTTCAAGGCCGTGCGGGAACGCACAGCCGTTTTCTTTTCCTTGCTAGTGAGGCGACTATGTCCCCGAACCAACACCCCGCCCGCCTCGCCTGGCACCATTCTTGCTTAAGGTATGTTTGACAGCCCATCATCTCTCTCATGCAAGGAGGGTCCACCATGCCCGAGTTCATCGTCGCCATTGACCATATTACCTACTATGCCGTCCAAGCCGAGGATGAAGTCACGGCCATTGATCTCGTCCTGGAGGGTGAGGGGGAAGAAATTTCCTCCGAGACGCGCGATGCCTATATTAGCGAGAATGAGAGCAGCGACCCGCGACCACACGCGTGACCCCAGGGGCGGACCGTGCGCGGGCTCAGGCGATGTGTATGGCGACGCCACGGGTGTCTGTCTACACAGACGCTCATGATGAGAACCCATGAATAAAAGCCGTAGAAGACGGGGGCATTGGGCGCGGCAGGTGGGTGGCGCTGGGAAAGCCTTTGTGCGTGCTGCCTCCTGCGTGTGAGCTTTTCCCTGCCGACAAACCGTCCGCTCGGTCTGAGCGCCAGCCCCTCCTTTCCGCTCAAGTGCCAACTATCTACCGGTTATTCTTCCACTACTTCAACTATCTATGACCGCCTATAGAGCTCTCCGTATAGATCAAGCTTCTCTTTCCCAAGTTATCCAGAAACCTAAAAGCCCCGGTATGTCCGGGGCTTTTCTTCCCTTCACCCGTTCCTCATTCCCGACGCTGTAACACTCCGCATTTGCTCCGCCCGCCCCTGCAAAAAGCCGTGCCCGGATGGACATGGCGGGGAGAACTGAGAGGCCTGCAACCGGTGCGCGATGGTCGCGCCGCAGCGGTTTTGATGGTAGCCGGTTGTCAGTACGGCTTGGCTCGTGCGCTTTGCGCAGCGCCAGGAGATCGATGAACACGGCCACGATGGCGATGAAGAAGACGATCACGGCGGTCATGGTGGTGGAGGTTCATGGGTCGGTTGAGACGCGTCGGGGGAAGGGAGCCATTCGGAAACAGGATTGCCTCGCGACAGTCTCTCGCTGTAATCTATTTTAATAAAAACTATCTATATTAATACCTATGATGCTCTACTCCCCCACGGAGCAGGGCCGCAGGGTATCCATGACATCTGCGCGATCACAGGAACAAAACCGATGCGTCAGACATCTGCCACACGTCTGTCCTATGCCGGTCCCACCACCTGCCGGCGCTGTGATCAAACGTTCTGGAGCTGGGATCGGCGGCACAATCGCCTCTGCCAGCGCTGCCGAAACGTGCTTAATACACAGCCCTCAGATGAAACCAGCTATCGGGCCCCGACCCGCCGGCGCCTGACATCAGACGACTCAGCGGCAGGGTAAGAGGCGGCGCTCGCCCATGTGACGGACACGAACGCCCCAACAAGGATACGCCGCGGACATCCCTCATGCCCCACCACGCAAAGACCCCAAGCAGAGACGTGCCTGGGGCTCTCCATTTTTCTTCTCTGCACCAGTTCCCCCTCCCCTATCGCTTAAACGACTGAATCTGCTAATAGCTCTGGGTACCTGCCTGATCCTGGCATCCGCACTTCCATGGCGATCCCGTCCATGAGCAGATGTATCTCAACGTAGAAGTTAGGTACAACATCTGGTACCTTCTAAGATACGCTCTCAGGAGACGATGATTGCTTGACATCAACGCCGAAAAGCGTAGACTGCGGTTTTGTTGGACACCATTGCTTCGAGTGTCTGTCAGGTCGTAACTTGGACGTCAGGAGGGTGGCCATGGCTACTAATGGCGAGTGGAAAGTGCTCGTGGATATCCTGTACTGCGTGGCGTGACAGTTCCACGCGACCGCCACGTGGTTGGCGAACGAATTCTTTCGAAGCTTTGGGCCAGACGTGGGGATTTCTCTCACCCCTGGCGCGAATGGCCGACTCGAAATTTACCTGGATGGCGAGAAGATTTTTGACCGTAAGGAGGAGGCAGGGAAGTACCCCGACCTGGCCAGAGTCCGGGAACTGAAGCAGGTGATCAAAGCCCGGTTGGACTCGATGGTCGCCGCTGACTAATCGCGGACCAGATCACCTCCCCACGTGCACCTTGAGCTCTTCCAGTCGTTCCAGGAGGGGCTGAAGGCGTGTGCACGTCCCGCGTACCAGCCTCGGGTCGGCGCCCATCAAAAAATTGGGGTCAGACCGCGAGCGGCGCATCTTCCCGCTGCAGCTCCTGGGACCACCGCGGGAACACCGGCCCGAGAGTAGTCGCCGCTCGTCCCCTCCGCACACACAAACGCGCAGCCGAGGGGCTGCGCGCCGTAATGGTCTTTTCTCCGAAGACCATCACCATGAAGCACGATTCTATTCTAGCGCGTACAGAGGAAGCGTCCCGCAGTGGATATGCACAGACACCACAAGGGCAACGCTTACCGATCAGCAGCCGAGGCCTTTTCTTAGCCAGTTTCCCCTTGCCTACCTCTTAAATGACTGTATCTGCCAGTACGACTGACGGCACCCCGCATCCCTGTACCCGCGCCAGCGGACGTCAGCGCTTCACCAGGAGCTTATTCGCATCCACGCGCTTCACTCCCTCCATACCCTGCGCCAGCTGAATGGCCCGCTGCCGCTCGGCCTCGTTCTCTACCACCCCACTCAGGTTGACCACGCCATCATCCGTCTCGAC
>JBKPCR010000448.1:0-4917 GCA_046727435.1 bacterium
GGGTGCAGAAGCCACATTGGCCGGCATCATTGGTGACAAACGCCTCGAGCAGCCGCCGAAAATCCTCGCGCTCGGCTAATCCTTCAATGGTAACGATCTTGCGCATACGCACCTGCAATGCCAGGAGATGACAGGCGTACACCGGTTGGTCATCCACGAGCACCGTACAGGCGCCGCACTCCCCACGGTCACAAGCCCGTTTTGCGCCGGTGAGATCGAGTTGCTCCCGCAACACGTCTAACAGGGTCGTGCGGGGCTCGATGTCGATAGGGCGCGATTGCCCATTGACCTCTAAGTGTAGCTGTGTGCGCTGCGGTCCAAGGTTCATCGCTACTGTGGATGGTGTGTGATCCATAGCTCTTCCAATCATTCAAACAGGCGCTGCCCTCACCCTGACCCTCTCCCGGAGGGAGGGGGAATGAACGCGGAGACGACGTGGCAAGGCCGTGACGACTCCCGCCATCGGAACTCGACCATGACGCTAGCCAGCGACTCTTGCCTCGCAAAGACGAGGTCGGCTTTCCCAGTCGCGCGGGCCGTCCTGGTCAGTTGTAAGTGGCCAGAGAATACTACACAACTCGATGGTTGCTGGCAAGCATTATGGCCTGTACTGGTGGCGGCCGCCTTCCGATCCTCCTCGAAACCGTGTATGCTGCTATATGAGGCCATGCCGGTGTGTCAGGCGTGCCGTTCTGGCCGGGGTTAAATTTTGGGACCACTATGTGGCTGATTCCAGGCTAGCGACGATGGAGGCAATCATGCCAGACTCTGTACAAATATCACTCCGCATCCCTGGCACCGCTCCAATACGAGACATCGCCCATCTCATACAAGATGTGGAGACGGCCGGTTTTGCAGGCGCAGGGATCCTCGACAGTCAGCTCCTGTGCCGTGACGTCTTCGTGACCATGGCCGCTGCCGCCATGCAGACCGCGCACATAACGATTTTTCCGGCCGTGACCAACCCGTTCACACGACATGCGTCGGTGCTTGCGAGTGCGATGCAGAGCGTCGAAGAGCTCGCCCCAAGCCGCATCAAATGCATCATCGGCACTGGCTACACCTCCGCCAGCACCATCGGACGGAAGGCTGCGACACTGGCGCACATGCGTGCCTGTATTATGTCACTCAAGGGATTGTTGGCAGGTCAGACAGTTGATTTCAACGGCACAGCCGGTCGGCTGCAATACGCGGCCGGACGGCATATCCCGGTGCTCATGGCCGCCTCCGGCCCAAAGGCTATTGAGTTGGCGGGCGAAGTCGCCGACGGTGCACTGCTGATGGTGGGCTATACGACGGGAATCGTCGCCGCAGCCCTGGAATGCTTGGAGCGCGGCGCGCGGCGTGGTGGCCGTCGCCTCGAAGACCTCGAGATCATCTGGGCGGTGCGCACGGGCACGGCTGCGAGCACCGCCGAGGCCCAGCGCCAAGCGCGGCCGATCGCTGTGCATTGGGGGATCTTGCGCTGGGGCGCCCACTGGCTCAAAGACGCCGGGTTACAACTTCCTGAGCTCGACATCCCCGAGGCGATCTGGAAGATCTACCCCGATCTTGCCCACGCGGCCAACTGGGACGAGGCTATCGCCGCCACGTCGTTTGTACCCGATGAAGTCATCGCCCAGCTCTGCGATGCGCTGGGCCTGATCGGCACACCGGAGCATTGTGCCCAGCGGATTATGCGAATGGCCGATATCGGCGTCACCAAGCTCTATCTGATGTCGCTCCAGACCTTTGTAGGCCCCCAGCAGGAAGTCGCCGCCTTTCGCGATCGGGTCTTTCCCATATTAGGGGCACAGGGGTATCGCTGAGCCCTTCGTGGCACTTCAGCGTGTGTTGGTCCTGACGGTTGCCCATCACCCCCAGTTCATACCTTCAGGTGTTCCTTGAAGAAGGCGATAGTGCGCGACCACGCTTGTTCGGCCGCCGACTTGTTGTAGCGCGCCTCGGACGTATCGTTGTTGAAGGCGTGCTGGGCGCCTTCATAGATGTATAAGGTGTATGGCTTGTTGGCTTTCTTGAGCGCCTCTTCGAACGCTGGGATGCCTTCGTTGATGCGTGTGTCTTGCCCGGCGTAGTGCAGCAGCAACGGCGCCTTGATCTTTTCCACATCGGTCTCCTTGGGCTGCGGGCCATAATAGACCACGCCGGCATCGAGGTCAGGTGCGTTGACGGCCAGATCGCCCACTATACCGCCGCCCCAGCAGAACCCCACGGCTCCGACCTTGCCATTGCCATTCGCATGCTTTTCGAGGAAGGTGATGGCGGAAACCAGATTCTGCACCGTCTGCTGACCATCCAGCTTGCCGATCATGTCACGTGCGGTGTCCTCGTTCTCGGGTGTCCCACCCGCCGGCGACAAGAGGTCCGGCGCGAGGACAAGGAAGCCCTCCAGCGTTATGCGTCGCGTGACATCCTCGATGTGTGGATTGAGACCGCGGTTCTCGTGGATGACGATCACGGCCGGCAGCTTCGCAGCTCCCTGGGGGCGTGCCATATAGGCCTTGATATCACCTGTGGCCCCTGCATAGGCGGTACGGCCGGTCTCGAGCCGCTGATCCTCAGGCGACACCAGTGCTGCCCGCGCCTGGTTGGCCTCAAGGAGCGGTACGAGGGCAATGGCAGCCGCGGTGCTGCCGGTTAGTTGGGCCAGGCGCGCCAGGAACACGCGACGATCGAGCGGTGCGTGGGTGTATTCGTCGTACAGATCGATGATTTTTTGATCCATGGGGTTTTTTCTCCTGGGATCCATCATAACATCTAAAGGTGCCAACCCTGTTTCCAG
The DNA here is from genome assembly GCA_046727435.1 of bacterium. Lineage (GTDB taxonomy): Bacteria > Tectomicrobia > Entotheonellia > J063 > CAVPRW01 > CAVPRW01. The sequence goes on from JBKPCR010000448.1 coordinate 2,783, forward strand.
GAAAGCTTCCTCAGCGTCCCCCGGGCATTTAGCCCCCCTACATCAGCTGTGCACGTGGGTTAAGCCTCACGTCTCTGGCCCACTGCGGCGGTGAACTCGTTGGGCTTACCCCGCGGGATGCTGAGTGACTGCCAGGCGCTTGAGCGGAAATGCTTTGCCAGGAAGACGATCTGGCCGACATGGTAGGCGTAATGTGTGAGCTGGCGATTGATCGCTTCGAGCACCGAGAGCGGCTTGCCGCGGATATGTACGGTCCGGGTGATGTCTTCTGGGGTGAGGGGCTCGAGCGCGCTGAAAAGATATCGCCACCCCGCCTCCCAGCGTTCGATCAGCACCGCTCTGGTATCCTCCCCGGCCACTATGAACTCGCGGTCTCGATCGCGGTCTTGGGCGTCCTCAGCCGTATCGGGAAAACCTGCCCACCGCGCTCGCATGCTCCCAGCCGCGTGCTTCAGGAGCACGGCGATACTGTTCGCTTCTCCGTCAAGCGTGGTGAACAGATCATGCTCGTCGATCTGCGCCAGCGCCCCCTCAGCTAGAGCCTTCAGGCTGTGGAACTGGCGTGTTACATCATGCAGATAATGCGCTGCGAGCCCATCGGGCATCTCCCACCTCCCACACATCTCATGACATACTATCTAGGCCCGCCCCAGTCCTCAACCGCCAGCCCTGGGACGCGGGCAAATTCGTGGATATTGGCGGTGACCATTGTGAGACCATGGGCTATACAGGTGGCTGCCAGCCATAGATCATGCGGCCCAATCATCATCCCTGTGGCTGCCAACTTGGCCCACACCTATGCGTGAGTCCGGGCCGTTGCCAGGTCGACTGGTATCAGAGGAAAGCGCTCCAAGACGGCTTCGACAAAAGCGGCACGCTTGGTCCGCACCTCAGGGTGCACCGCCCGATACACCCCGTGGAGCAGTTCGCTGGCGGTCACGACGGAGAGAAAGAACTCTTCCTGCTGCCGTCGCGCTAGATGCTGATCCAGCGGAAGTCGTCCGCGCTCTGATTCGATCAGGATGCAAGCATCAATCAAGACCGCCACGGATCGTGGACCTCCGCACGCGCAAGTGCTTCCCGTGCGGCCGAGAGGTCGGCGGCGAACTGTGTGGCTTCCATCTCCGAGAGATGGGGCAGTGACGCTAGTAGGGCGGGCAGTTCTGCCAGGCGTCTCCCCACAGGCAGGGGCCGGAGCTCGGCAATGGGTTTGTTACCCCGCATGAGCACGAAACACTCGCCACCGTAGGCAACGCGGTTGATGTACTCCGCAAAGTGGCGAGCCACCTCGGTGACCGAAAGTGTCTGCGACATCAGCTGTCCTCCTTGTAAAAGCGGAGGATCATATTATTTAATGTCACTCCCGAATTCCACTAGCATACTTCTCCAACCCCCCATCTGAAGTGGGAGGGGCTCACGACCTCGCCCATCCAGCCTCACGGTAGGCGGGCGAGAAAATGCGCGAGATCGAGGATGTCGGCGTCGGTCACTGGATACATCACATCCGCCATCGAGGCGTCATATCCGCGTCGCGCATTGCTCTTGTACTCGCGCAGCGCCTTGACGAGGTAGTCCTCGCGTTGACCAGCCAGGCGTGGAACGTTCTGTGCCCCGGAAAAATCCTGATTATGGCAGAAATTGCACCGGTGCTGCTGGATCAGAACACGCGCCCGGTCGAGCCGGACGGGGTCTGGCGAGTCGGCCGCAGGCAGCGGTGGCGGCAGCTGCGCGATCAACTCCGCCATGCGGCGCACATCATCGTCGCTGAGGCCCTTGGTCATCTCGTTCATGGGCTCGCCGACGCGCATCCTTTCGCGGAACATGTAGAGCTGGATCGTGACATAGAACGCCGGCTGGGCGCCGAGCGAAGGCACCGCCGCACTTGCCGATCGCCCGTGCTCGCCATGACAGGCGAGGCAGGGAGCGAGCCGCTCCTCGAGCGTAGCCGCTGCAACCGGTAGCGCCGCCAGCGAGACGAGCACCGCCACCGCGAGGCTGCGCATTACGCCTCCCTTCAATCGAAACACTTGGGGCCGAGAGCAGTCGAGGGCGGGCCTCCTCCTTCGACCTGATGCCTGCTCAACGCTTGGCGACGCGCTCGGTGCCGTAGGTGACGCGGTAGACCGCACCCGCAT
>JBKPCR010000449.1:0-6968 GCA_046727435.1 bacterium
GGATCTTCGTTAATCATAAAGGCCACCGGAAGGCCAAGCGAGTCGGCACAGGAAAGGAGGGGCACAGAGTGGCTATAGCGGCGGCCGAGAAGATCCAGGCGCGGCTGGTGCTGGGTGACTTGTCGCTGTTGGAGGAGCCGCGCCCACAGGAGATCACGCTGCAAGAGTACGGGCACCAATGGCTGACGACCGATGTGACCCTACGGCTCAAGCCTGCTACCGTGGAAAAGTACAGGGAAGTCCTCCGCAAGCACTGGCTGCCCGAGCTGGGCAAGTTGCCCTTGTCAGATATCACGCGCGATCAGGTGAAAACCATTCTGCAGGGGAAGCTCATGGAGGGGATGAAGCCCAATATGGCTCGCATCATGCTGACGGTGCTCCGAGCGTGCCTCTACGCAGCCGTAGAGGAGGGGCGACTAACGGGCAATCCTGCTGCCCGATCACTTTCGCTGTCTGGTTTGGATTCCGCTGTTCACATAGGCAGGTTTGGGGTATCGCAAGCCCCACACGCTCCGTCACACCTTCGCGTCGATGCTGATCCAGGCAGGGGAAAGCCTCGCGTACGAGGAAGAACAACTGGGGCACTCATCCATCACCATCACAGTGGACACGTACGGGCATCTCATCCCCGGGACGAATAAAGCCGCCGTGGATCGCCTGGATGATGCCACCCGACGCAACCCCGGCGCAACCAGTGTGGCAGGGACGCTCCGCGTGGTCAGAGGGGGACGTGTGTAACCATATACAGAATCAAAGAAATCACCATATCACCCTCGACACCCTGGCCGGTGACTGGCGGATCTTTCAGCTTCGCCGCGGCTATCGGTTCTCCACCGATGACCTGCTGACGGCATGGGTGGCGGTGCGAGCCCAGCCCGAGGCTCGCCGGCTGCTCGACCTCGGGTCCGGCATTGGCTCTGTCGGCTTACTGGCCCTCTGGAAGTTGCCGGCCGAGGGAAACCTTACCATGGTCGAGGTGCAAGCAGTCAGCCATGCACTCGCAGGCCGCACAGTTGTGCATAACGGTCTCACCGCACGTGTGACGCTGCAACTCATGGACTTACGACGCTGGCCTGGCGGGAATTTCGATCTGATCACGGCCTCCCCACCTTATCGGCCGCTGGCCAGGGGCATTCGTCCACAGCATGCGCAAGCGGCGGCAGCACGGTTTGAGCTCCAGGGGGACATCTTCGACTACTGCAGCGCAGCGGCACGCTCCCTCGCAGACGCTGGTGTCTTTTGCTTCTGCCATACCGCCGACGATCTCCGGCCGGAGCAGGCTATTGCCTCATCGGGCCTGACGCTCGTGCATCGACAGCTCGTATACTTCCGAGCGATGCTGCCACCACGCATTGCGCTCTTCACCTGCGCCTGGCGAGGGGCACGTGAAGATCCACCGCCACTGGTCATTCGCGATCGGGCAGGCCGCTGGACGGATGAGTACTTATCCATTCGCGAGGAGATGGGGGCTTCGGCGACGTTTCTGCAGCGAGCAAGAAGGACCCCGTGACGTGTACGCGTATTGAACAAGTAGGAATCGGCACCAATCTTATCGCGTCCTTGGCAGGAGATGGGCTGTGCCAAAGCGAGCCCGGAGCGCCGTGCAGATTTGCTTGCTCGGTCTGAAGCTGAACTTGAAGCGGCCGCCAGCAGCCATAGCTTGCTCCTGCTCCGTCCCACTGAGGCGGGCAAGTTGATGCTAGCACGGCGGCTCACCACCATTCTGCCGGCCATGACCCTGGCGGAAGCCATCGAGACCACGCGCCTCCACCGCGTCGCTAGCTTCACTGAGGGGTTCACCACAGGCAACAGCCGAATGCCGAGCCTTCCAGCTGCTTGCCCCGCAAATCGGTATTTGATTTCAGGACCTTCTTCATGCGGTCATTGCTAGCCCGATGCCACGCGGGCGATAAGCTCGATGCCCGCCCCGACCGGGGGGCGAGCAAATGCCTCCCAGGCATTTCCTCCCCGCAGGAAGAGCTCCATCCAGCGCGTCTCGCCGCCTTGGGGACATGGCCATCCACTGCTGCCAGGGGCCAGGGCGAGTTGCCCGGGTTCGACGGCAAAGCTTCCGTCGCTCACCATAGCATCCTGCTCGGCGTGCCCGATACGGACGCGCACGATGGTACCTGCCGCCATCGCCTTGGCATGGAGCGGGATGGTCGTCTTCAGGTTGCCATAGCCGTCGATATAGGCGATTTGCTGCCCCGGAACTTCGGGGATGTCCGTCCGCCGTATGGCCTCTGCTAGTGCCTCCGGGCGGCCCAGGGCAATCGCGGCCGCAGCTTGTGGAAAGAGATCGCGCGAGCGGAACTGGGAGCCAGCGGCTGGAGCAGCCGCCCAGCGCAAATCCTCCGCCACCTCCCGCACGAAGGCGAACGTGTAGCCAGCGTTTACGCCGATCACCCGCACCCCTGTGGGTAAACGTGCGAAGGCCAGGCGCTCGCCGGCATTGCCCACGCGAGCCTCGCGGGCATCTTGGCGTGGCGCCACGTTGTGGTAGATGAGGGTGCCAGCGGGGGCCGGGTTGAGCCCCAATTGGGCAACGCAAAAACCAGCGGCGAGCGTGGAAAAGGGCGGCACCGGCGTCAGGACCGGTTCCGCGTCGGGGAGGTAGCCTTTGAGGCGCTGCACGACTTCGGCAAAGGCAAGGTCGCTGGGGCCGTAATCGGCGACGATGTGCACTAACATCAGGGAACCTCCTGTAGCAGATGCACGAGGCCTGGCCTCTGGGGACCGGGACGAGCCTTGCGTGCCGCCCGCCGCTGATCAGTGCCATGGAGAGGATGGAGGTCGCACCTGCGTAGCGGTCCGAGAGGCGCGCATAATCCCACCATGCTTTATCGTACACCGCCTTCCGGGTCGGCGCCAGCATCGACGGCGCGGGCTTGGCGGGACTGTGCACGGCCTGCGAGTTAGAGCAGCGTGGCCACACCTGTGTGCTGTCCTTCCAGAGCTCACGCCGAAGGGTCTCCTGCGCCGCACGGCGAGCTGGAACTGGGATACCCATCACTGGAGCGGGGGCGCCTTCGCATGGTTGATGCCAGGGCAGCATACGGCCCTACACAGACATCTCATCATGCCAGGAGGCCGTATCTTCTTCGCGGGCGAGCATGTCTCGCTGACGCACACCTGGATGCAGGGCGCTCTGGAATCGGGGCTGCAGGCGGTGCGAGACCTGCTGGCTACCGGTAGGCGTTAAGATGTGCGTGAAGGATTGAGGCCGAGCCTGGTTGCCGCTCGCCACCGTGATAGTCAGGACGACAGATCGTCGCCCACCGTCGAGCGGACAACTCATGAGCTCATAGGACCGGATAGACAGGGTGCTCACGACATCGTTTGATGGAAGTGATTGACACTGGCGCGCGGCTGAAGTATACGGGTGGCTGGCACAACCTCAAAGGATGGCTTATTTAGCAAGGAGGTCGACGATGGATCAACCCGTAGGCTGTAGAAGACCATGGGATCACGCCCGGCGTGTAGGACGCTGGGAGCTGGCGATACTGCTGGTGGTATGGGGGCTCATCCTGCTGGGTCACGAACGCGTGCTTGCCGCAGAGCAGCACGACAGAGGTGGGACCATTATTTGGGCCGTGCACGAGGGCATGCCGCACTTTGACATCCATGTTGAGGGCTCCTATATCCTCGCACAGCCTGTTGGGCCGCTCTACAATAGCCTCCTAACCTTCGACTTATACAATAACGAGAAGATTGTGGGTGACCTGGCCGAGCGCTGGGAGCTTGCCCCTGACGGTAAGCAAATCACCTTCGCGTTACATCAGGGCGTGAAGTTTCACGACGGGTCGGATTTCACCTGTGCCGATGCCAAATATAGTCTCGAGAAGCTGGCGGACCCGAAGCGCGCCTCACCGACCCTCTCGTCGGTGATGGACAACGTCTTCGTCAGCGCGACCTGTCGTGACGATTTTACGCTGATCATGGCCCTCAAACAGCCCTCACCGGCGATCCTGGCCCTGCTAGCGGACGCCCACACCGTCATGATGAAGGCCGGCATCGCCGAGCAGGTCGACCGTAAGGACCCCAAATTTCTGGTGGGTACCGGCCCGTTCAAATATAAATCCTATACGCCTGGCGTTGATTTTCGTGCGGAGCGCAACCCGAACTATTGGAAGCCTGGCGTGCCCCACATTGACGGGTATCAGGCGGTGGTGATGGTCGATCTGACCAAAATTTTTGCGTCGTTTCGGGCGCGGCAACTGACCATGACGGGGATCGGCCGCCATCTCGAAAAACCTGAGGCTGACATCCTGCAGAAGGATTTCCCCGACGCCGTCGTGGCGCTCGGGCCACGCGCTGGGTGGGATTCGTTTGTGATGCATCACGGCAAGCCCCCGTTCAATGATCCACGGGTGCGCAAAGCGGTCGCCCTGGCTACCGACCGGGAGAAGATGATCGAAATTGGTGCCGAGGGATGGGGTGTGCAGGGTGGCTATATTGGTCCCCACACCCCCTATGGACTGCCACTGGAAGAGTTGAAGCAGTATCCGCAGTATGGCAACGATATGGCCAAGCGCCAAGCGGAGGCCAAACGCCTGTTAGCCGAAGCGGGATACGCCAAGGGCCTGGATGTCGAGTTGGTGTTGCGCCGCGGCCCCCTCTACGAGCGTGGGGCGCTGTCCCGGCAGGATGACCTGAAAAAAGTGGGCATCAACATTAAGATTACCCTCCTGGATACGGCGGGCTTTCGCGAGCGAACCGAAAAGGGGGATTTCCAGGCCTATACGGTCCTGTCGGCGGTGACGATTGATGAGCCGGACCTCTATTATGCGCGCCTGGTCTGCAATTTCACCTCAAACTTTGGGAAGTATTGTAACCCGGAGTTCGATACACTCTTTCAGGCACAGAGCCAGACGTTTGATGTCCAGAAACGGGCTGAGATCACTCGCCAGATGGAGCACCTGCTCCTGCAAGATGTGCCTGATGACCGTGGGTTTTACTGGAAATCGGCCATGGGGTATTGGAACCGAGTGAAGCAATGGCCGCCGATCGCGGGGACCACGGTGTTCAATTTTGGCAAGTTTGAGCAGGTATGGTGCCAGGCAGGCAAGTGTATGTAAGCGCCGATGGCAAGAGAGCTGGCACGACTGAGGCGGCTCATGCACTCGTCACGGCATCGGACGGCGGTCGTGCCAGGAAACCCGTTTGTGCACATGGCTCCGCATGAGCTGATCTGCAATGGCTTCGGGTCATGAGGTGAGGGGGCATTGTCTAGATAGCGCTCAGGAGCACCATCTGGCAAAGGGACGGCTAAAAGCTCCCTTGGACACAGGGGCGACGACACCCTCCTACGCAAGCGCGCTCCCTCACCAGGAGGCAATTCCTGTGCCGCGTTTGCCCCGCCCAGCCGGGCGAGAGATCAGTGGCTCAACTTGTAGGCCGCCTCGCCCCTCCACTCCAGCGTCTGTAATCGTCTCGTGCTTTTTGCTTGACACTGGGCACCTCCTGGAGTAGGGACAGACCATCTAACGCTCATATGTCAGGGGTGCGCCTCAGGGCTCCTGCCGGTGCGCACCCCGGCCGCTTGCACGGTCGAGCAGGAGGGCGTCCACATGCGCTGCCCACGCTGCGAGTCTGACAATCCCGAGGGGATGAAGTTCTGCATTGAGTGTGCCGCCCCCCTCACGCGGCGCTGTCCCCACTGTGGTTTTGCGAATCCCCCGCAGGCGAAGTTCTGTGGACAGTGTGCAACGTCGCTCAGTGGCTCGCTGCCAGCGGCTGCGTCATCTCCTCAAGCCATAGACTCCCAGGCGCCACTCAGCTATACCCCCGCATACCTCGCTCAGAAAATCCTACACTCCAAAACCGCTCTCGAGGGGGAACGCAAGCTAGTGACGGTGCTGTTCGCCGACCTGAAGGGCTCGATGGAGCTGTTGGCCGATCGTGACCCCGAGGCAGCACGCAGGCTGCTCGACCCTGTGCTCGAGCGCATGATGGCCGCGGTGCATCGCTACGAAGGGACGGTAAACCAGGTGCTGGGCGACGGCATCATGGCGCTGTTCGGCGCCCCCCTCGCGCATGAGGATCACGCAGTGCGAGCCTGTTATGCCGCCCTGGCCATGCAGGAGGCCATCCGCCACTACACTGAAGAACTCCGCCACGCCCATGGGATCGAAGTGCAGATCCGGGTCGGCCTGAATTCCGGCGAGGTGGTCGTGCGCGCCATTGGCAACGACCTGCATATGGACTACTCGGCCATAGGCCAGGCCACGCACTTGGCGGCGCGTATGGAGCAGCTCGCCCCCCCCGGAAGCATTCGGCTAACGGCAGAAACCCTTCGGCTCGCAGAAGGGTTGGTCCAAGTCAAACCGCTTGGTCCGACCCCGGTTAAGGGCCTGTCATATCCCGTGGAGGTCTTCGAGCTTGCGGGCGCCTCGCCGGCCCGAACGCGTCTGCAGGCGTTTGCGGCCCGTGAGCTTACTCCCTTCGTGGGGCGTCAGGCGGAGCTCGAGGCCATCTGTCAGGCCTTAGAGCAGGCCGGGGCCGGCCACGGCCAGCTCGTGGCGGTCATCGGGGAGCCCGGGGTGGGCAAGACCCGCCTCTTCTACGAATTCATCTGTTCCCATCGCACCCACGGTTGGCTCCTGCTCGAAAGCCACGGGGTCTCCCACGGCAAGGCCACCCCCTACCTCCCCATCCGCGACCTCCTCAAAGCCTATTTTCAGCTCGAGGCGCGGGACGATGGGGTACGGATCCGCGAGAAGCTCACTAGCAAGCTCCTCGCGCTGGATGAGGCCCTCAGGCCGACCCTGCCCGCCTTACTCACGCTTCTGGACGTGCCGGTCGAGGACCACGAGTGGCAGGCCCTCGATCCGCCCCAACGCCGCCAGCGGACCCTGGATGCACTCAAGCGCCTGCTGCTGCGGGAGAGTCAGGTCCAGCCCCTGGTGATGGTTTGCGAAAACCTCCACTGGATCGACACTGAGACCCAGGCGTTTCTCGACAGCCTG
>JBKPCR010000450.1:0-8034 GCA_046727435.1 bacterium
ACGGCCGCCCAATATGGACCCCAGCCGCCCGCATCTTCGCCTGCGCCGCCTTCACCCTGGCACTCAAGATCTCTGTCGGCGCCCGCAGAACTTGCTGGGTATGCGAATACATCCACGTTGTGGAGATACCGGGTTTGTTCAAGGATCCTGAGTACCTCGGCTGGCGCCACGAGCGGATCACCAGTCAGGCATACTTTGACTTCGTCGATCAGTTCGTGCAGGCGGTGAAGCAGGAACTTCCCGGAACATGTCTGCAATGGGAAGACTTCGCGACCCCACATGCTCGACCCATTCTTCAGCGCTACCGCGATGCATTGCTCACCTTCAATGATGACATCCAGGGGACAGCGGCGGTCGCCCTGGGAGCGGTTCTGGGCGCCGTCAATGTGACCGGAGAACGTTTGAAGGATCAGCAGATCGTCATGCTTGGAGCCGGTTCAGCCGGCATCGGCGTTGCCGATGGGTTGCGTGCGGCACTGCAAGGCGCAGGGCTCTCCGAACAGGAGGCACGGAGCCACTTCTGGGTCATTGACAAAGACGGGCTTCTACATGCGGGGCGAAACGACCTCAGCCCAGAACAGAGGGTCTACGCCCAGCCGGAGGACCGTTTGTCTGGATGGCCTCGGACCTCCAATCGTCAGATAGGACTTGCCGATGTGATTGGAAAGATCGAGGCCACCGTCCTTATCGGTCTTTCAACGGTTGGTGGGGCTTTCTCGGAACCGATTGTTCCTGAAATGGCGCGCAAGACTCAGCGCCCAATCATCTTTCCACTGTCCAACCCGACCGACAAATCCGAAGCGAAAGCCGACGATTTGATGCGATGGACAGATGGCCGTGCTCTGGTCGCGACGGGTTCACCGTTCGCCCCCGTCCGCTATGCCGGACGAACCATTCCCATAGCACAGTGCAACAACGTCTTCATCTTCCCAGCCATGGGACTGGGAGTGGTCGCGGCCGGCGCTTCCCGAGTAACCGATGCGATGATGCTGGCGGCGGCCGGAGCGCTCGCGGCAAATTCGCCCGCGCTCAAAGACTCTTCTGCGTCTCTGCTACCTCCTTTGACCGACATTCGGAGGGTGGCCGCGCAAATCGCGCTAGCAGTTGGTCTGGAGGCGCAAAAGAGCGGTCTCGCTCCCAAGCTTGCCGAGGATGAACTTCGTCGGCGAGTGATAGCAACGCAGTGGACCCCCGCCTACACATCGGAAAAGTGATCTCAAGGCTCGGGATAGGTGTCCCGAGCCTTGAGATAGCAAACGCTATGAAAGTGTAGCCGTCAAGGAGAGGTCCAGACGCGATCTGGCGCCCGGTGGCGCCAGATCGCTGGAGGTGGCCATGCACGCTCTCGTCGCCACCCTACGTGCATATCCCGAGATCGCCCTCTTTCTGACGCTAGCGCTCGGATTCTGGTTCGGCGCTCGCAGACTGGGCTCGTTCAGTCTGGGGTCCGTCACGAGCACGCTGATCGCCGGCCTCCTGGTCGGGCAGCTCCACATCCCGATCGCTCCGCTCCTGCAGGTTACGTTCTTCATGATGTTCCTGTTCGCCGTCGGGTATGGCGTCGGCCCACAATTCTTTCGTGCGTTGAAGAAGGATGGACTGCCGCAAGTGGTGTTTGCACTCATCGTCTGCGCCAGTGGCCTGCTGACGGCGTACGCGCTCGCCAAGGTGCTCGGGTATGACGCGGGCCTTGCGGCAGGTCTGCTCGCGGGCGGATACACGAACTCTGGAACGCTCGGCGTCGCGAGCGCAAACCTGCATCAGCTCGGCCTCGACCCCAGCCATACGGCAGCGATGGCCAGCCTGGCGGCGATCGCTTACGCCGTGACCTACCCGTTTGGAACCGCCGGGGCCGCCTGGTTCCTGGCGTCTCTCGGGCCGAAGCTCCTGGGGGTCGATCTCCCAGCGGCGTGCAAGGCGCTTGAGCGCGAGATGGGCGCTGGTTCCACCGAACCAGGTGTCGGGTCGGCCTATCAACCGGTGAGCGCACGGGCGTACCGGGTGGACAACCCCGATCTGGTCGGACGAAAGCCGCAAACGCTGGGGAGTCTCCTCGGCGATGCGATCGTCACACGCCAGCGCCAGGATGGCAAGATCCTCGCATCGGATGCGGGTGGCCTCATGCACAACGGCGACACGCTCATCATCGCCGGATCTCCCCAGGCGCTGTTGATGGCAGAAAAGACAGTTGGTCCAGAGGTGGACGACGCCGAGCTGATGACCTACCCGACCGAGCAGCTGGACATGGTCGTGACAAAAAAAGAAGCGGTGAACATGACCATTGGAGCGCTGGAGAGCGCTGAACTGGCGCGGTACGGCCGCCGGATCTTCCTGCGCCGACTCACGCGCGCGGGTTATGAGATCGAGCCAAGGCCGGATTTGAAAATTCAGCGTCAGGACGTGTTGACGCTGCTTGGGGCGCGGAAGGATATCGAGGATGTGGCCCAGGTCCTCGGGTACGCCGATCGCGCCACATCCAGGTCGGACATTGCCTTCATGGCCGCGGGCATCGTCGTCGGCAGCCTCGGTGGCGCCATGACCATCCGTGTCGGCGGCATTCCGCTGAGCCTCAGTCCGAGTGTTGGGGCACTCCTGGCAGGCTTAGTCTTTGGCTATCTGCGTTCTGTCTATCGCACGTTTGGGCGCATTCCCGATCCCGCTCTATGGGTGTTCAACAACGTGGGCCTCAATGGGTTCATCGCCGTCGTCGGCCTGAATGCCGCCCCCGGCCTGGTCACAGGCCTCGAAACCTATGGGATCGGCCTGTTTCTGGCCGGTATCGTCGTGACGATGGTGCCGCTTGCCGTCGGCCTGTACGCTGGGAAGTACGTCTTCAAGTTCCATCCGGCCATCCTGCTCGGTGCCGTCGCCGGCGCCCGCACGACGACGGCCGCTCTGGGTGCCATACAAGAAGCCGCCAAGAGTCCGCTACCGGCCATCGGGTACACCATTCCCTATGCCGTCGGCCGGATTGTCCTGGCGGTCTGTGGGATCGTCATCGTGCTCCTCATGAAGTGAGCACAACGGACATGAACCTATGCGCCGACATCTTCGCGGTCGCGCGGAAGCGAAGCCAGGCGTCTTGTTTTCTTGCCTCCTTTGACTGACCTTAGGAGGGTGGCCGCGCAAATCGCAGTAGCGGTTAGCTTGACGGCGCGAAAAGAAGGACCGCTCGCGTCACTGGTTTATTAGTGCTTGTTGCGAGTGTCTCCGCTTGGGCGCAAACCCTGCAGGAGACTACGCGTTGCTCCAGCGCAGGCTCGACCTATCGCGCTGGCATTCCACCTTTCGGGAGTCCTCTCGAAGGGCGTCGTTCTGGCCGCTGCCTGTCCGTGCGCCACCGCGAGCCCATGCTTGCCTCGACTTATCGCAGCGACAAGCAGCCAACTACTGCGGCCGTGGTTGTCAGCAACATCGCTGGCGGCCTGACGAATGGCGTTGTTGCCATACATCGTAGAAAGAATCTGGGACTGAAGTACCTCTCCGTGAGAGGGAGCACATGACGCCTGAGGAGCGAGCCAAACTGGTTCTTGCCTTTGCCCGAGTTCTGTTCGTCAATGGCCAATCCACAGAGCAGACGGTGGCCCTAGCCGAACGGCTGGGCGACAGGTTGGGGCTGCGCGCCGAGATCCTGCCGCGGTGGGGAGAATTGTAACTTCAGGCGGAGGACGGGGACGCCATACTGATCTCCGAATTGGCGGCGAATCCTATGGGTGTGGACATGGGTCGCGTGGCTTCGGCAATGAGAGCAATGGAGGATCTCAGCACCGGCGGGCTCGCGCCAATAGCCGCCAAGGAGACGATCGAAGCGATATCACAGGCGCCGCCAGCGCCGACATGGTTGTTCACGCTTGCGGCCGGGGCGGGCGCTGTGGCGTTGGCGGTCATCTTCGGCCTCCAACATCTGGGCGCAGCGGCCCTCGTATTGGTGAGCCGAGCAGCCGGCGCAGTTCTGCGCCGCAGCCTGGCGCAATTCAGCGCAAACATCTTCCTGCAACCATTCTGCGCGGCGTTCGTAGCCGGCATTATCGGCGGGCTGGCGGCTCGGTACCAGTTGAGCTCGCCATTGCGCCTTGTGGCTGTCTGCCCATGCATGATTTTGGTGCCTGGGCTCTCATGTGCTGAATGCTGCATTGGATCTGCTGAGGGGCTGCGTCCATCTGGGCGCCGCTCGCCTGATCTATGCGGGACTTGTGATTGTGGCAATCTCGATGGGACTGCCGCTTGGTCTTAGCCTTCTGGGCGTTTCCTTGCCGGTGGAGCAAGCGGGCAGGAGCGTGCCCCTGTGGAGCGACATCATTGCCGCCGGCGTGGCTGTCGCTTGCTTCAGCGTCTTCTTCTCGACTCCGTTGCAGATACTGACTTGGCCGGTAGCAGTCGGCATGCTGGCTCATGCTCTAAGGTGGATGGCGCTTACCGTGCTTGGATCAAGCGTCGCGACCGGCGCCTTTGTCGCCTGTTTCACCGTCGGCCTAATCCTCGCGCCAGTTTCGCGCCGCTGGCACATGCCGTTTGCCGCCATCGGCTTCGCCTCCGTGGTGTCGATGATGCCCGGTGTGTACCTGTTCAGGATGGCCAGCGGCCTTGTGCAGCTTGCCAACGGCCCACAGAGGACGCTGGACTTGATGAGCACGACAATCGCCGACGGGTCGACCGCAATCCTTATTATTTTGGCGATGAGCTTCGGCCTCATCGTTCCGAAGATGGCCATCGATTGGCTAAGCCAGAGATCGACGGGGTGATTTCTTGAAACAGTGAACGCCCGTACGCAATGTCAATTACGTGACCGAGTGGATCGTAGTTCAGGTTTTGCGGAAGACTAACAGTGGAAACATAAGTGACGGACACTACTACTACTAAAGGAGTTCAAGTATCATGACTCTCACGATTACCAATCAGTTCCGTGTCGAAGAGGATGCTTTAGGAGACGTGCAGGTTCCGGCCGATCATTTGTGGGGGGCCCAGACCCAGCGGTCTCACCTCAACTTCCCCATCGGGGTCGAGCGTTTCCGCTGGGGCCGCCCGGTCATCCGGGCGCTCGGCATCCTGAAGAAATGTGCGGCCCTGGCCAACGGGGAACTGGGCCAGCTTCCTCAGGAAAAAGTCGATCTGATCGTGCGTGCCGCCCAGGAGGTGATTGACGGCCGTTGGGACGGTGAGTTTCCGTTGGTCGTGTTTCAGACAGGTTCTGGCACGCAGACCAACATGAACGCGAATGAGGTGATTGCCAATCGCGCGATTCAACTGGCCGGCGGCGTGGTTGGCTCGAAGAAGCCAGTGCATCCCAACGACGATGTGAATCACAGCCAATCCTCGAACGATACGTTTCCCACCGCCATGCACATCGCCACCGTCGAGGCCATCGAGCATGCGCTAATGCCTGCTGTGGGCGGCCTCCGCGACGTCCTCGACGCGAAGGCACGGATATATCGCGACGTGGTCATGGTAGGGCGGACGCATCTTCAGGACGCGACGCCGCTGACCCTCGGCCAGATGATCTCGGGTTGGGTGGCGTAGCTCGACCAGGCACTCGACAGCATTCGCCAAGCGCTCCCAGGGGTGTACGCGCTGGCAATCGGCGGCACGGCAGTCGGCACGGGGCTCAACGCGGATCCACGGTTTGGCGAGGTGGCCGCCCGGCGCATCCCGGAGGAAACCGGCAAGCCGTTTGTTTCAGCTCCCAATAAGTTCGCGGCGCTCTCGGCGCATGATGGCATGGTGGGCGTAAGCGGAACGCTTCCCACGCTTGCAGGCGCGCTCATGAAGATTGGCAACGACGTACGTTGGTACGCCTGTGGTCCGCGGGCCGGGTTTGGCGAACTCAAAATTCCGGAGAACGAACCCGGCTCCTCCATCATGCCGGGAAAGATCAACCCGACGCAGTGCGAGGCGCTCACGATGGTCGCGGTCCAGGTGTTCGGCAACGACCATGCTGTGGCCTTTGCGGGCTCGCAGGGTAACTTTCAACTGAATGCCTACAAGCCCGTCATCCTGCATAACGTTCTCGTGTCGATCGAACTCCTCGCCGATGCCTGCCGCTCCTTCTCCGAGCGCTGCGCCACGGGCATTCAGCCGAACGAAAAACGGATCAAGGAGCATCTCGACCATTCGCTCATGCTGGTCACCGCCCTCAATCCGCACATTGGATATGAGAAGGCGGCCAAGATCTCGCTCACCGCCTACCGGGAGGACATCAGTCTCCGCGAGGCGGCTCTCAAACTTGGTTTTCTCACGGCGGAGCAGTTTGATTCATGGGTGCGCCCACAGGACATGACTCATCCGCTGGCAGAAAGTCTGTGAGCGTTCATTTTCGTGCGTTGTTTCCCTCGCGAGTGAGCTCAACCGTGGCGGCATTGCAGAAAGGAAATCATACACATGAGCACGAAAAAGGTGGCGGAACTGTTAGTCGAAACGCTGGCGCTCGCCGGCGTAAAGAGAATCTATGGAGTCGCGGGCGACTCCCTCAACGGCATCACGGACTCCATCCGCACGCGGGACGATATCCGGTGGGTTCCCATGCGACACGAAGAGACGGCAGCCTTTGCCGCCGGGGCCGAGGCGCACCTGACGGGACGACTAGCCGTGTGCGCCGGCAGCTGCGGGCCGGGGAATCTTCACCTGATTAACGGGCTCTACGATGCCCACCGCAGCCGTGTCCCGGTCCTGGCGATCGCTGCCCACATCCCCAGCCGCGAGATCGGCAGCGGCTATTTCCAGGAGACCCACCCAGAGCAACTGTTCCGTGAGTGTAGTCACTATTGCGAGATGGTGTCGCACCCAGAACAGATGCCGCGCGTGCTCGAGATCGCAATGCAGACCGCAGTGGCACGCCGCGGCGTCTCGGTGCTGGTCCTGCCCGGCGACATTGCCTTGCAGCAGGCCCCCGTGAGCCAGCCGCGCCTGCGATTTGCGCTCCCGACGCCGAGTGTGCGGCCGTCCGATGATGCGCTTGACCGGTTGGCCGCGGTGCTGAACGGCGCGCGCAAGGTCACCATCCTGGGCGGTGCCGGCTGCGCTGGGACGCACGCGGAATTGATGGACGTGGCGGGCAAGCTGCAGGCGCCGATTGTGCACGCCATGCGCGGCAAGGAGTTCATCGAATACGACAATCCGTTTGACGTCGGCATGACGGGACTGCTCGGCTTCGCCTCCGGCTACTACGCCATGATGACCTGCGACACCTTGGTGATGCTGGGCACTGACTTCCCGTATCAGCAGTTCTACCCGGAATCCGCCACGATCGTCCAGATCGATCTGCGCGGCGAGCAGATCGGCCGGCGGACGAAGGTCGATGTGGGCCTAGTCGGCGACGTGCAGACCACGCTCGCGGCCCTCTCTCTCAGGCTCACCCCGAAACGCGACGACGGGCACCTGCAGGACGCCCTGCAGGTGTATCAAAAAGCGCGCCAAAGCCTTGACGACCTGGCCACGGGCGAGCCCGGGCGCCGGCCGATCCATCCGCAATACGTCGCCCGGGTGGTCGACCAGGTGGCGGCGGAAGACGCCATCTTCGCCTGCGATGTCGGCACCCCGACGATCTGGGCGGCGCGGTACCTCACGATGAACGGCCAACGGCGGCTGCTCGGCTCTTTCACGCACGGGTCCATGGCCAATGCGCTGCCGCAAGCCATTGGCGCGCAGCTGAGCCATCCCGACCGCCAGGTGATCACATTGTTCGGGGACGGCGGGCTGGCCATGCTCATGGGGGACCTGCTCACGCTGCGGCAACTGCAGTTGCCCGTCAAACTGGTGGTCTTCAAGAACAACGCGCTCGGCTTCGTGGAACTCGAAATGAAGGCGGCGGGATTCCTAGATTTCGCCACGGACCTGCACAACCCGGATTTCGCCAAGATGGCCGACGCAGCCGGATTGCTGGGCCTGACGGCCGAGACGCCCGAGCAGGTGCGGCCCATGCTCGGGCAAGCGCTCGAGCACGACGGGCCGGCGCTGGTCGAAGTAGTGGTGAACCGCCAGGAGCTCGCCATGCCCCCGTCGATCGAGCTGAACCAGATGATGGGCTTCAGTCTCTACATG
>JBKPCR010000451.1:0-23743 GCA_046727435.1 bacterium
CAGCTCCCCGGCGGACGGGATTTGATCGTGGAGCAGCAAGCCGAGATCGTGGCCCCGGCGCCGTTTATGCACCCCCTAGGCAGCCGGGACTATGGCACCGGGAACGTCTACGAAATGCGCATCTACACTTTTGCCCCCGGCGACATCCCGAAGGTGCTGGATGCTTGGGGCAAGGCCATTGAGGCGAGGGAGAAGTTCTCACCCCTGGCGGCCTGCTGGACTAGTGAGCTCGGCGGGCTGAACAAATTCACGCACATTTGGGCGTACCCGAACCTCAACGAGCGCGCGCGCATCCGTGCGGAAACCCGCACGGCCGGGGCGTGGCCGCCACAGACTGGAGTGCGGGCGATCCGCCAGGAAAATAGGATCCTGGTGGCGGCGCCCTTCTCACCTGTGCGGTAGTCGCCCGATCTGAACTTCCATTCATTTGTCCGCCTGGACGGGCCTGGCCACTGGGTCAGGGACCCCGCCCGGGCACCTGCTGAGCCTTTACGCGCCCCCCCGACGCGAATCCTTCCTGCATTACGTCACGTCGCAATGCCTGACTGCTGAGCCGCTAGGTATCAGCGACCCATGGTCAGGCGAAAATGGAAACACATGCGGTGGCACAGCTTGCACTTCCAGTATGATGGCTGTTGACGCCACATGCAAAATCAACTACCGTAGGGCCAGGCTAGAGGCAGGATATCCTTCTGCAGAGAGGAGCCGGATCAGCGGGGTGCGCAGAAGAGCGATGGCACGTTGGCAGAGGCACAGCCGAGAGCAACCTGTTGATGCCGCGGAGGATGGGTCAGATGAAATTTTACACCTTTGATGAAACGACCTACCCTGGCATTCCCGACTACGTAGGCCCGGAGACGAGACTTACCAACCGCTTCTGCAACCCCGAGTTGGCGGCCCAGACGTACGGGGAGCACCTCGACGAGTGGGCCCTCTGTGAGGATCTTGGTTTTGACGGCGCCTTGGTCAATGAGCACCATTTCACCTACTTCAACATCAACCCCTCCAGCACTGTCCTGGCCGCTGCGCTCATCATGCGAACCAAGAGTATGAAGGTGGGGGTGATCGGACACGTGCTGCCGTTGCGACACCCTATCCAAACGGCGGAGGAGTTTGCTCAACTCGATATCCTCTCGGGAGGCCGGTTTATTGGCGGGATCGTGCGGGGCGTGCCACAGGAGTATGTCTCCTTCAACATCGACCCATTCACCAGCCGCGAGCGCTTCGCCGAAACCTATGAGATTCTCCACAAGTGTTTGACCGAGGAGTTGTTTGACTACCAGGGCAAGTTCTATAATCTAAAGGCTGTCTCGGTATGGCCTCGACCACTACAGAACCCCTTTCCCATCTGGATGCCAGCAGGCTCGGCGGAAACCATCGAATTCGCCGCCGAGCGGCGTATCCCGATCGCCAGGGTCTGGAGCCCGACAGCCGTCTTCCAGGATGCGTTCGAGTACTACAAGGAAGTCGCTCAGGAGCGCTTTGGCTGGGTGGCCGGCCCAGAGCATTGCATTGGCTCGCGCTATATCCACATCGCCGAGACGACAGAGCAAGCCATCGCTGAGTGCCGCGATGCGGTGATGTATGTGCGCCGTCTCACCACCTTCAGCCGCCCGGTGCAGGTGCCCGCTGCGGTGCCAGGGATTCAGACCGACCGCTCATTTGACTATCGCAAGCGTTCACGGGGGGCTGAGATGCCAGCCCCAGGCACACCATTCGAGAAATTGCGCGAGTCGGGGTTTATCGTCTGCGGCGATCCGGACTATGTGACCGAGTGGCTGGCTCAAGACATGCAGACGGCTGGCTATGGCCACTTCCTGGGGATGTTCCGAGTCGGCTCCAATGCACACCAAAACGTCATCAAGTCGAAACGGTTGTTTGCGGAGTATGTCATGCCGCGGCTACGGCACATCAACGAAATGTCGCCCCCAACAACGACAGAACCACAAGCCGCCAGGCCTCCTGTGGCTGGCTGAGCACACCGTGCTGGTGAGACCTACAGGCATCGCACAGGGAATAAGCCAGCTGGTGACGTGTGAGGATGCATGATGGGACTGGCATTGTTCGACGGATGCAACTATGTACTGCGCCGTGAATCACCAGAGACGCAGCGCGAATTTGTGCAGCACGGCCAGGATAGGGTGACCACTGGCTGGGAGATGATGGTCCCGCCGCCCGGGCCGGACGGTGTACCCTATCAGATCATCTTTGTCGGACCCACCCCGGAGCACCGTGGCAGCGCCATCCGCCTGTCGATAGTGACCACAGATGATGCGACGGTGCCCGATGAGGCCGAGGTCCTCCTGGAGACATACTACAAGACCGGTACTGAGCGCACCGTCATGTTTCAAGGCATATATAAGCAGTTCAAGGCGATTCCAGACCAGCACGCCCCCAATGCTGCCGTAGCTCTGCAGAAACGGGCCGAGGCCGGCGAGGATTACGTCATCCGGCTCACGGTGACGGTGCCGGCGGATGGGCCGCAGCCAGACCCGACTGCCGACAAGTCCTTCTTTGAGCTGGAGTGCGTCAAGCTGTGGTGGCAAGAGACGGCATGAGACCTTTTCCCCATCTTCCGCTGGGCGAGGAGATGGACGAGAAAGATGGACTAATGGGCGCAGCAGACGGCGCTATCTTTACACGGCACCGGGTGAAGGTTGGGGGCTTTGATATCCCTTACCTCCACGGTGGCCATGACGGAGCCATGGCTCCTGCCCTCCCTCTGCACGGCATGGGCGGGGCTGGCAAGTGGGAAGCGTATCACATGGCGCTTGGCACCCTTACTCACACGTATGTGCCGCAGCTACCTGGCTGGCCGGAAGGTCGATCACCGGCGGGGATTGCATCGGTGGGGGATTATACCGCACTGGTGCTGGGGTTCCTCGATGCCGTCGGCATTGACCGCGTCATCCTCTTCGGCCACTCGCTCGGCGGGTGGATCGCTTTGCAGGTCGCCACGATGCACCCAGAGCGCGTCTCTCGTCTCATTCTGGTCGATGCCATGGGGGTTGATCTGCCATCAGCACCGGCCCTCGATCTGCACACGCTAGATGAAGAGTCCTTTGCGAAGGCCGTATTTGGTCGACTGGGATTGATCGCCACCGCACAGGCCTATGGTTTCGGCGCCGAATGGGAGAATGTCCGCCGGGGGCCGGAGTTCGAGCGGCAGTGGAAGGGCCGCGGATTGGTGGCCAACTTGGTGCAGGGTCCATGCGGCGATCCAGAGCTGACGCACAAGGGACAGGCTCTCAGTACCGAAACGCTGCTCATCTGGGGACGCCTGGATGGCATTGTTCCTCTACAACACGGCGAAATTCTCCGCGCCACGCTGCCACACGCTAAACTGGACGTGATCGACCGCTGCGGCCACTTGCCGATGGTCGAAAAGCCCGAGACTTTTCATCGCCTGCTGTATGACTTCCTGCTTGGCGTAGAGGAGGAAATCCCTGACGTCGTCAAAGTCTGACGAGGAATGCGAGCCCACTACCCTAGGTTGAGAGAGGAGAGACTGGTCATATGGATCTGCAACTGAGAGATAAGGTGGCCATCGTTGGCGGCGCGAGCAAGGGATTGGGGAGGGCCTGTGCGGAGGTGCTGGCCGCAGAAGGAGTGAAGGTCGCGATCTGCAGCCGGACCAAAGCTGATCTGGAAAAAGCCGGGCAGGAGATTCGAGATACGACCGGCGCAGAGGTCTTGGTGTGTGCCGGTGACCTCGATCAATATGAGACGATTCGTGACCTGATCGCCACCACGGTCAACCGCTTTGGTCGTCTCGACATCCTGGTCAACAATTCCGGCGGCCCGCCCCTCGCCAGAGCCTACAACGCGACGGAAGAGCAATGGGCGGTTGCGGTGCAGCGCTCCCTACTGTTCTTCGCCCGCATGTGCAGGGAGGCCCTTCCCCATCTGAAGAAACAGAGTGGTGGCCGCATTATCAATATTCTGGCCAGCACCGTCTACCAGCCCATCCCTAACCTGGCGCTCTCGGGCGCCACCCGCATGGGCGTGGTCGCGTTCGCTAAGAGCCTGGCCGATGAAGTGGGTCGTGATGGCATCCTGGTCAATAACGTCTGCCCTGGGTCCATTCTGACCGAACGCATGCTCTCCAACGTGACAGCCCGATCCAAGGAACTGGGCATCTCCGTTGAGGAAGGGCTGGCGCAACGCGCCGCCGAGACCGCCGTCGGCCGCATTGGGGAACCCGATGAGCTGGCCTATCTGGTGGCATTTCTGGCCTCGGGCAAGTCCAGCTATATCACTGGCACCACCATCCTAGTCGATGGGGGCTTGGTGCGCTCGGTGTTATAGCGTCCTCGCGAAGGCGAGAGGCAAAGCGACAGCAGTAGGGATCTCACTGCGATCGTGAGCGGTTTGAGGGCTCAGAGGGTGTCGCGAATTGGACCTCCAGGACTGGGCGGATCTCCCAGCGCGCTGGTGTGTCTTGCGACCGTTTCCCCCGTGAAGGCGCAGCAGGGGACGCGGTAGGATTCGACAGCTGGCCGGTCAGTTGCACAAAGATTGGACGCTGCATGACCGAGCCGCGCGACGAAGGTTCCTGCTGCCGAAGCAGCTGCTGCTTGATGAAGGTCCGCACCGTCTGGAGCTGCGCCTGCACAGCTGGCGAGCCCTGGTCCTGGTCTGGGGGAGGTACCGTGGCGACCAGAGCTCGGGCTCCAGGGTTTCGGTGTGGGCTCACGTGCAGGCGGTACGTGTTGTCGGAGGCACGGAAGACCCGGTGGATCCATCCAGTCAGGAGCAGCACGTCTCCTGCCTGTATGTCTGATGTGGCTGGCCCTGACGAGATCCCTGAAGCGAGAGCGCGGGATGCCTGATCAGTTTTCTCAGGTAGGCCTTGCAGGGCAAGGAGGTCGTTCACACTGACGGCTTTCGGCGCCTCCGCCGAATCAATCAGGCTCGACGCGCCGCCCTGCTCGCTAACACTATTGCGGTTGGCTGTGCTGCTGGAGGGGGAAAGAGGGACGCTCCTCGGCTCCTTCGGCGGTCGTCGCTCGGCAACCAGGGGACGGGGGCTTCCTGGCGGTTGTCCGCTGTCGGTCCGGAAGGTATGCGCCCAGAACCCATAAGCCACGACAACTGTGATGCCGATCAGGGGGGCCAAAAAAGTGTACAATCGCCTGGACTGCAGCGCTGGCTGGTCGTAGATCGCAGAGAGGACGAGATATTCTCGGAGCGCGGCACAGCGTGTGAAGTGTACATCCACCGCTTCCTGAGCTAAGCTGAGCCGCCAATCTTCGGCGTCCCAAGGCTTTGGACTAACCTGCCGCACGGGGGGCATACGCTCGACGAAAATCGGGAAGAATGCCCCCTTCATAGCCTTCCCCTGGCGTAAGACACAGCACCGATACTGCCACGCCCGGCGAGTGACCAACGTCGTCCGGACCTTGTATTCTCCTTGTTGGCCGATGGCGTGGCTGAGCACCCCATGCTCTAAGAGTTCGATAACCGCCCGCTCCTTTCGGTCATCCTGGTGCGGCCACCCGTCGGGCGATTCCAATTGCGCCGCGGGTGACGTCTGCGGTGAAGGGCGCTCATCGAACGGTACGACAGTCATTGCGACAGCCTCCTGTGCGCCAAGTATTGCGTAGATAAGGCTAGAGAGCTGATAGTAGATAAGGCTAGAGAGCTGATAGAAGACCACCTCGGCCTTGAACACTGTTGAGTGAGACCCCAGAGGCGGTGGAGGGCTGGGAGCACCTCAGCAGTTTGGTCTGACCAAGAAACGCGAGTGGGCCGTAGGACCGGTAGAGCCGGCCGTTCAAAGGCTGGAGAGAGGCTGGCTTTCCTTTTCCGCATGGCAAGCTCCTTGTCCGTAGCAGTCCCAAGTACGGGTCGCATGAGCAGCCCAGGAAAGGTGAAGTAAAATTAGTATAGCAAATCAAACAGGAGGGTCAAGCACAAGATGAATATATAAATAATCGCCCATTAATATGAAAAATACGTTATGGACTATAAAAATATGATTTATATATCAATCATACCCTGAATTATTTATTATTCCTGGTGTGTCTACTCTGGTGAGTCTACTATAAATGCGGCATGTGACATGGGGCCTATAAAGCACCGCAGGACCTCCACCTCTGATGTCCCTCATGCTTCATCCCCAAACCGCTGCCGTGGAAGGAAATGCTGTCCAGGATGACCTGCACCTACACGACCCTGGTGCTGATGGGTCACATCGAGGTGTAACCCCCATCGACGGGGAGGGCAATGCCTGTGATGTAGTCGGAAGCAGGGCTGGCCAGGAAGACTGCGGCGCCGGCGAGCTCATCCGGCTCGCCCCAGCGTCCATGCGGAATGCGCGATTTAATGAAGTTGTAGCGCTCAGCGGACGCAGAGGCCGTCAGGTCGGTGTGAATCCACCCAGGAAGAAGCGCGTTAACTTGGATATTATCCTTTGCCCAAAATAGCGCCAGGCTTTTGGTGAACTGCACCACCCCACCCTTGGTCGCCCCGTAGGCCGGAGAGACGTTGCTGCCGAAGATGGATGTCATGGAACCGATGTTGATGATTTTGCCTCCTCCCGCTTGGACCATATGTGGATAAACTGCTCGCGCGCACAGGAAGACCCCTGTGAGGTTGGTGTTCAAGACCTCCTGCCACTCCGTCAGGGTATAGTCCTGTGGAGCCTTACGGATGTTGATCCCGGCGTTATTGACCAGAATATCGATGCTGCCGAACGCCTCCACGGCGGCGTGCACCATCGCCTGCACCGAGGATTCATTCTGCACATCCGTCACGACGCTCAGGGCCTTGGCGCCCGTCTTCTGCAGGGCTGCGACCGCCTGCGCATTCTTCTCCGGACGACGCGCCGCGATGACGATGCTCGCACCGGCTTGCGCCAGCCCTCGCGCCATGCCATAGCCAAGGCCACCATTGCCACCCGTCACAATCGCCACTTTGCCGCTCAAATCAAAGATTGCTGCCATCGTGGGACTCCTGGTTTTGACTTTCGTTGCTGTCAAGGCTACAGTAGGACCTCCCTTGCGCTGACACGAGACAGGATGAGACTATGGGTAGTCCTGGCACGTCAGGGGGGCGGTGCGCTAACCACTGCCGCGTGGATGTCTGTCTCTCCAGAGAGGAGCCTATCCACCAGCCAATCATCCAGCCTGTGCTGGGTCGGAGGATGCCATGGCTTACGAGTATATCCTAGTCGAGAAGGAAAGCGGTGTGGCGATTCTTACCATGAATCGCCCAGCTCAGCTCAACGCGATGAACCGGCAGTTGAGTTCAGAGTTGCATGAGGCTGTCACGCAAATGGTGGCGGACGACGACATTAGTTGCATCGTCATTACGGGGGCGGGGGAACGTGCGTTTACGGCGGGTGGCGATATCCACGAGCAACGCGAGAACGATCGCGCCTTCACTCAGGAGGAGTTGGATGCGCGCGGCGCCGTCCGGAGCCGAGGTAGCTATGAGATCAGCGCTTGTCCCAAACCGACGATCGGGATGATGAACGGTCTGGCCTATGGGGGGGGCGCGGTCTTAGCATCGTCGCTGGATATGCGGATCGGCTGTGAGCACAGCCGCTTTCGGTTTCTGGCGGCTGCCTATGGTCGCATCAATAGCACCTGGACCCTGCCCAACCAGGTCGGTTGGCCGATCGCCAAGGAGCTCTTATTCTCGGCGCGTATCGTCGAGGCGGAGGAGGCCTATCGCATTGGGCTGCTGAACCATTTGGTGCCATATGCGCAACTGCGGGAGAAAACCATGGAGCTGGCGACGATGATCGCCGGCAACCGGCGCGACGCGGTCATGGGGGTAAAGGATTTGCTGCTCCGACACATGGGCCGCAGTCTCGAGGAGCAATGGGCCCTGGAACGCGACTACACGAGGAACGTGGTCCGGGGCGCCAAGGCTGAGGAGGCTTTTCCTGAATTCATCGCTCGCAAAGGACGGCCGCTAACGCCCCAGAACCCGTAACACCAGCAGCGCCCCACGTCGATAGCAGTGTGGGACCTCTGATGCAGGGGCAACTGCAACTCTGGAGCAGGCAGTCATTTGCCGGGTCCAGGACTGGCAGCGCGGGGGGCAGCGCTTGCACGGGATCGCGGGGAACTGGCACGCCAGCAGGTGCCGATGAAGCGTGGCGGACAGGAGCTTCAGGCGCTCTTTCGCTATACTCACGCGTATGACGTCGAGCGCGGGGGTCACGATGATACCCGCGGCGTGTCCGCTGTACCGAGGACCCGACGGGACAGACAGTGATCATCCTCCGAGTGCGCCACCTAGATGAGACTTATCGGTAGGACGCCAGGAAGTACTGGAGCAGGAGGACGACGAGTATGACCACCCCCAGCTATGACACCGATTTCTATGCCTGGACGCAGGCCCAGGCCGCGGCGCTGCGCACCAAGGACGTGGCGGCGCTCGACCTGGAGCACCTGGCCGAGGAGATCGACAGCTTGGGCAAGCGCGTTCGGCGGGCTGTGGAGAGCTACCTGGAGGTCATCCTGCTGCACCTACTGAAGTGGGCCTATCAACCGGAGCGGCGCGGACGGAGCTGGGAGAAGAGTCTGCTCCAGGCCAGGCATCGTCTCGCCAAGCTCTTGGGTGAGAACCCGAAGCAGACACCTTCGCCAGAGCGCGAGCCGCGTTGGGAGATGCCCGTACCGCCCGAGACCGTGCGGTATCCGCCCCCACTGTGGCAGTGGCTCTGTATTGTGGCGATCGTTGGGTGGGTCGCGGCAGTCTGGTTTCTGTGGAGGTGTCCATATGAGACAACGGATTCTTTAGGTTCGGAGTCGCCCTAGTGACCCTCGCCGTGGTCGTCATGCGAAAACGGTGGCGGATTGCTGGCAGGAGGTCTGAGACACATGGCCACTGAGCACCTGTCCCGTCTGCAACGCTGTGTCCTGGCCTAGCTGGCGCAGGAGGTGCAGCGCACCCATGGCACCATAAAGGAACAGCTCACGACCCCGACTCGGCCCACCGCGGTATGTGGGTGTATTCGGCAGCGGAAGCCACAGATATCACAAAGGCGCCGCGGGAGAAGAGAAGCGATGGAAATTGTTCAGGAGTGACATCCGACACCGCGCGAATCACCATATGGATGGGTTGACGCCCCCTGCTTGCGTCACTATATTAGAATCATATCTCCATGCCTGTGTGGCTAATGCCTGAAATGGCCGAGGCTACGACAGAGAAGGAGTCCATCGATGAGAAAGCGCATTGCCAGCCTCTCCCCCGCCTTCGAGCATCCGGCCCTGCCGGTGCTTCCTCGTCGCTCCCGCTGCCTGGTGCGGCCCAACTGCTGACCTTTCCCCCATCGCTGCCAGTACCTCTTCTCTGGGCACATGATCGCCTGGTTCTGCTCCCTCGCTAGAGCTCGGCCGATCCCCCCGGAGATGTCTATGCCACCCCCTTTCCTAAGGGTGTCTGCTGCGCATCGCCTATCAGGTGCTGGGGCGGTCTCTGGTACGGATAGCCGTCTGCTCTCCGTGCCCGACGCTCGTGGCACGTCTGGGTCTGTCTAGTGCCCTGCTTTCCCCTACATTTCCTTACCAAGGGCTGAGACGGGTGCCAACCGGTGGTGAGTATAGACAAATAAGGGGGGTGCCTCATCCCCCGACCAGGGGGATGCTAGGGAGAACATGGTCTCGGCTGCCGAGGAAGAGGTCTCACGGAGAGAGGGGCTCCGAAGTTGGAAGCACTCCTTCGGTGTCGCGGCTCGAGCACATGTCCCCCCATGGAGGGCACGCCATGAACGCGATGAGAACCATGATGGGAGTCGTGGCATGCATTGTCGTGTTGCTGATCATCAGTCCCGGAGAAGGAGGCGGGGGGGCCTCCCAGGCTGGACAGGTGGGATGGGCCTCCTGGTATGGTAAGCCCCATCAGGGGCGGAAGACCGCGAGTGGCGAACGCTTCTCGCCATCGCAATTGACGGCCGCGCATCGCTCACTCCCCCTGGGAACCCAAGTAAAGGTCACGAACCTGCGGACAGGGCAGCATGTGGTCGTCAAAATCAATGACCGCGGACCGTACGGGGGTGGCAAGCGTCGCATCATCGACCTCTCCGAGGCTGCGGCCAAGCGCGTGGGATTAGTGGCGCAAGGCACAACATTGGTGCAAGTCGTGGTGGTCGAGAACGCGTCTTAAGTGTCCCATATTCATCCTGTTGCCATTACACCCTCACACCTTCGCAGCCGACTGGCCGTGGATTATAGGGTCCGGCAGACGCACAGAGACAGGTGCCTACCTGCCGGCGAGGCGGGCGACGATGGGGGCGAAGGCCTCGACGGAGGGCTCAAAGATGACATAGGATGAGATACCCCAGTGCTCCCGGCGCGCCTGGAGATCTTCAACCAGTTGGTCCACGGTGCCGAGGAGCACGTAGGGGCTCTGGAGGATCTCCTCAGGACTCAGCGGGGTCCAACGGCTCGCCAGCTCCTCGGCCGCCTGGCGGCGAGCCTCCGTCACGACAACCCGTTGCACCAGCGCGTTCAGCTCGAGCCGCGTGTATCGGTCGCCGGCGACCTTGCGGACGAGTTGCACCCGCTCGTCAACGCCTGCCGCCGTGAATCCGGAAAAGTCCGGCTCTGTTCCACCACGTCTGAGAGTGAAGCCTGTAAGGCCAACGATGTCGGCTTTCTTTGCGGCCAATGTGAGAAGCTGCCGGCCATTGCCACCGATCAGGATGGGCGGATGAGGGCGTTGGACGGGAAGGGGGTGGATCGTATGGCCAGTCACGCGATAATGCCGACCGGTGAAGGTGACCTGCTCGCCCTTGAGCAATGCCTTAACAATGGCGACCGCCTCTGCCAGCCGTTCGACTCTGGTGCCGCCCGTATCGAAGCGCAACCCCGCTTGGTCGTATTCGGATTGCATGTGCCCCGCGCCCAAGCCGAGCTGGAGGCGGCCATCGGTCAGGAGGTCCACGGTCGCGGCCTCACGCGCTAGCAGCACGGGGTGGCGGAAGTCGTTGTTGAGCACGTTGGTGCCGACCCGAAGGGTTTTCGTCGCCTCTGCGGCGCTGATCACCGCCGGCATGGGCGCGAGGAGGTCGGTGAGGTGATCGGGCACAGTTAGTGTAGCATAGCCAAGCTCCTCGAGTTTGCGGGCTTTATCCGCCCATTCCGTTCGAGATCCTGCTCGTCCGACGTTCACACCGAATCGGAACGGGTTCATTCGACCGGGCTTATGGTTTGGTTGATCCAATTTGCGCTCAAGTATCGATGGGTCTGCCACGCTCTGCTCCTCAACATGCACGCGCGTTCAACGGAGGCACGGCTGGCCGCCTCACCTCCCCTCAAAGCGTTAATGAGGCCCGGAAGTTCTTGGGCACGAGTGTAGGGGAGGTAAATAGGTGTGTCAACAACTCTTATGCGCAAACGTCAGTGCGCCACGTTGCCGTTGGTTTGCAATCGATGTGGGCTCCTGGCCAGTTTTGATGAGACTTTTCCTATAGCCGTCCTCGGCATATATTCATGAAGGATGGTATAGGGACGTACGGGAGGGAAGCTGAGATAAGACCTAATACTCTATCCGATTGAGGGAAACGATGATTGTCCACTCCTCAGCACTGCGTGCGGCGTCTCACCACAGGCCAGGAGAGACCATCTGGCACCTCTCGTGTATGCAGGATAGAGGACCAGCAGCCGAGTAAAGCCGGAGGAGCACGCATGGCGAGTAAGATCGAAATCAGGCAGCGTGATACCGGGACACTCTTGGGCCATTTTTACGCCCATCTCGAGCCAGACGACGTACGGCAGCACCTCACCGCCCATGGCATGAGTGCCTTCGCGGAGGACTTCGGGATCTATATCCCTGAGATCAATGATCCCCATGGGACACTGTTCTACCACCGACCGGACGTGATCGTGGGAGAGATCACCGCCATTGACAACTCCGCGTATCAGACGATCCTGGAACATGGATAGCGATGCTAGGTCAGGGAGACGGCTGGGGCTGCGGATGCTGTAGCCTTCCACGCGAGCGGCGATCATGGCAGGGCGAGCCCCTCAAGGAATACTCCCAGACATCTGGAGGCCTATATGACTGAGTGCTCCTACAAACGTTACCAGATCTCTATCGCGCCGTATGCACCGACACCACATCACTGGGTGGCTGAAATCAAGGTATTCTCGCCCACGGCGACGGGCGTCAGCGAACAAGAGTTGTGCTTCCCCGCAGACCAATCGTTCAACACGCTCGAAGAAGCCGAAGACTATGCCCTGATCTTAGCAAAGAGGTGGTTAGATGGAGAGCAGTAACGCTGGAGATACCTGCCTCGCCCACAAAACTCCCGCGAAGCCATTCCCCCCATGCCCACGCGATCGGCACACTCATGGCTGGACGCGCCCGGCGACGGCCCGCACCTGGCGCGGTGCCGCGAGCCAGATGGCCCCTGCCGACAGTATACTGCAGCCGATGGCGACCCAGAAGGCCAGGGTATAGCTTCCGGTGGCGTCGTGCAGTGCGCCGGTCACCCACGGCCCGGCGGCCCCGCCCATGATAGCTGCCAGCATCAGCGTGCCAAAGATGGTCCCATAGTGCGGGCCCTGGAAGATTTCGGCTGGGATGGCGCCGATGACCGAGGTGAGTCCATAGCCGAGCATCCCCTGCGAGATGATCATGAGGGCGAGTAGCGTCGGCGTCGGTCCGTGGCGGAGGCCGAGCAGGGCCAGATAACAGAGGGCGAAACCCAAGCTTCCCACCGTCCACACCCATTCGCGCCCGATGCGATCAGAGACATGGCCAAGCACGATTTGGCCAGGGATGCCGGCTAGACTCACCAAGCCTAGTGCCCACGCCGCGTGCGTGGCACTGACACCGATCTCGACCAGATACTTTGTCTGGTGTACCTGCACTGCGTACCAGGCGAACAGGCCACAACAATAGCCCCCCGCGATCCACCAGAAGCGGGCGGTGCGCACGGCGCGACCGAGCGTCCAGTCCACGGCGACCCACGCGGCGTCCACGACATTGGCTGTCGGGCCGCTCGCACCGCTGGTGCGCATGGAGCGGTCGCCGTCGGGCTCGAGCCCGAGATCCTCGGGTTGCCGTCGCAGCAGGAGGTTGAGCGGCGCCAGCAGCGCCAACACCAGAAGCCCTAGCGTCCAGCAGGCGGCGCGCCAGCCGGCGCGCCCGATCATGGCCTGCAACCAGGGTAGGACGATCATCGAGCCCGCGCCGACGCCAGAGAAGGCGACGCTCATGGCCAGACCGCGCCGACGCACGAACCAGTTGGGGAGGAAGAGCGATTGGCCGGTATAGCCCAGGCAGTTGGCACCACCGCCGACGAGCATACCGAGCGTGGCGTAGAGATGCCACGGCTGGTGCACTAACGGGGCGAGCAGCAACCCGGCCGCCATGCCGCCCACGCCCATCTCGATCACCACCCGTGGCCCATGGCGATCCATCAGGCGGCCAACGAAGGGGCTTAGGATGGCCGAGACCAGAAATCCAAAGGAAAACGCTCCGGCCGTCACGCCCCGCTCCCAGCCGAACTCGTCGAGGATCGGCGGGAACAGCAGCGAAAAGGCTGTCCGCGTGCTGACGCCCAGGCCCATGGTGACGAAGGCAACGGCCACGACGACCCAGCCATAGAAGAAGGGAAGGCGCCGGGGACTGAGCGCTCCCGACCATCGCCTAAGCGACCACCCCAATGCCCGAGATCCGCTCCGATCGCAGCCCATGGCACTCCCTATTCCGCTGCCGCCGGAATCAGATGCATTGGGGGTTCGCCCCTGCCGGTAGCGCCGAGCGGTCGATCCGATCGAGGCCGGCGCCGGGCACTTGCACGAGCTTTAGTCGTTTGGCCGCTCCTCCCCTCTCACGGGTGAACGCCATCGTGACTAAGACATTCACCTCGAAAAGCCGCGAGACAATCCTGACCTCGTCGGCCAGGATGACGTCGCACGGCATGCTCAGGTGGGCTCGCACTGGCTGCTTGAGGCAGATGGCGAAGGCCCCGGCGAACGCGACCTGCAGCCTCTGCTGCGCTACTACTGTGCTCATCGTGCATCTCTCCTCTCTCACGTCACACCCTCAAGGTCTGCACCAGGCATCTCAGCAGGTGCCCGAGGGCGTCAGTGACCTGCGCCTGCCACACCATCGTCCACGCGTCGCGATGCTAAGGCATGGCCTCGGTGCGGACCGTTCCGGACCGACCCACAGCGGAGCAGGCGGTCTTGGCGTTGCGGGTGGCCCTGGCGCCTGGCGGCAGGTACAGCCCGTATGGTGTCGGCACGGGCCATTAGGGGGCCACCGTGGAGGCTGCGCCCCACGGTCGTCAGCACAATCCTGCCGCACAGTAGCTCGCCCCTGGCGTTTCTCGGTCCACACCACGCGGCACGCCCAGCATGGGGGCATGGGCGGAGCCCATGCCCCCATGCGTCAGGGCGGTTGCATCACGTAGGGAGAATATCGCGCTTCCGGGCGAGGGGTGCAATTCCCTGGCAGGGAATACCCGCAGGCGATCCAGCGACGCAGGGTGTGCGTGCATCAACAAGCGGTGAAGAAACGTGCAGGGAGCACGAGCCGTCATGGGTGGATGTGTCGGTGCCGGGGCCAGCCCGGCCGCGCCGCGTCACCGGGCGCTGCCCGGCTCACGCGGGGCGTCGGCTGCCCAGTCTCTGAAGACCTGGGCAGTGTCCGCATCGGCCGGAAAGAAGCACTCGATACGCAGCTCCTGCACAGTCACATCCTGCGGCGTGCCGAGCGTAGCGATCGTGGTGAACAAGCGCAGTGACGTCTGGCCCTTGCGGAAGTACATCGCCAGCACCGGCGACGGCAGTTCCTCTAACGCCGGCACGTGCGACAAGGCCGGCACGCCGGGAGCGGCGAGGAGACGCTGCAGGAGCTCGGCGGTTTCCTGGGTTCCGTCGGCGATGGCGTCCGCCTGTACCCCGCGTAGGAAGTAGATGGCGACTTCTTGCCAATTGACGAGGAACGGACGGAGCCCATCGGGCGACATCAACCATTCTGCCATATTGACGGTGCCTGTGGACGCCGGAGCGGGCAATGGTCCCGTCAGAAAAGCCATGAGCCATCCTGCCCCCACGTTGGCGCGCAATACATTCCAGCGCCTGTCAACCACCATGGCGGGAAACGGCTCCTGCTGGGCCAGGATGTGATCGAGCGCGTGGTTGACCGTCGCCAGTTCAGGTGCGGTGAGGTCGCTTTCCCGCCAGGCCGGTGCGAACCCGGCCGCCAACAGTAACGCATTCTGCTGCCGCAGCGGTACATCTAGCGCAGTGGCCAGGCGCAGCACCATCTCCCGGCTTGGCTGGGTGCGGCCCGACTCCAGGAAACTCACGTGGCGCTGCGGGGTGCCCACTGCGCCGGCCAAGTCGAGCTGTGACCGGCCGCGGTGCATGCGCCACCAGCGCAAGCGCGATCCGAAACTGGTAGGCATCTGCATACAGCTTCCTCCATTGGGGGCCAAAGCAGCCAGGAGGTCTGCAGTGCCCCCTATCATCGCCCAGCGAGACTCTGAAGCCATTGGCCTCAGGGTCGGTCATGCTGACAATATACGTGTCATGCCCACCGGGACGCCAAGACACCTGAAAAGGGTGCTGAGTAGGCGCCCACTAAATATACGGCCAGCAGGAGGGTCCCGTCATGACCACGCAAGGCGCCGCGCCACCGCATCAGCCCCATAGGCTCATGGGCTCTCCTGTGCCCCCGCCCCCAGCTGGCGGATATCGTCCAACACGGTCTCCACCTCGAGGGCGCCGCCGAGGTATCGGTAGCGTACGATGCCTTCCCGGTCGATCAGGAACGTCCAAGCGGGGTGATCCACTTCACCCGCCGCGCGGCGTTTCACGGTCAGCCCAAACGCCTGCCAGACTGCCTGAACAGCCTGCGGACTGCCGGTCATAAACGCCCAGGAGGTGAGATTGGCGCCGTGGCGCTCGGCATGAGCCCGAAGGACCGCTGGGGTGTCCACCTCCGGCTCCACGGTGACGGAAAGGAAGAACAGGTGGGGTCGTTCCCCCGGGGGTCAGGTGCTGCTGGAGCCCGGTCATGGCGGCTGTGATGAGCGGGCACACATCCGCGCATGTACTGTAGATGAAGGTCAGGAGCACCACCTTGCCACGAAGGTCCCTCAGGGCGAGCGGCTGGCCCAACTGATCCACCAGCACGACCTCTGGGGCTGGCCCCTCAATGGCCTGCCTGACCATCGTTGAGGACGACTTGCGCGGGACCCCATGCGGCCATACACAGGACGCCGACAGGAGGGAGGCCCACCAGAACGAGGCCCCAAGGACCCCACTGTAGCGCCCTCCGCAGGGCCGGGGTGCATACCTCGCGCCCCGCTCCTCGGAGATGATCGCGATGCCAGCTATGCACCGAATACCACCCGCGTCCCCGTCGATGGCAGGATGAGCTTCGTCGGCAGCTCGCACTCGATGGCCATGATCGTGTTCCAACCGGTGCAGTGCATGGGGATGAGGTAATCGGGGTCGATCTCCTTGAACGCCGCCACTGTGTGGGCGACGATCTCATCCGGCGACGGTGCCAGGTGCCAGCCGCCAACCACGGCGTGGACCTTGTCGATCCCCGTCACCTTTTGGATCTGGCGGATGGAGTTGATGATCCCGGCATGGCCACAGGAAGAAATGATCACCAGCCCCCGATTCTTCACATGGTAGGCCGTGGCGTGCTCGCCCCAGAAGATGGCCATCACGAGCTCACCGGGCTTCGCCTCCACCAGAATCAATGATTGTGGCCCTGGCAGGGTGTTCTATTGCGAGCCGAGCGTTCAATTAGTGCGAGCCGCAACAACTAGTCGCCGTGACCTCGTAAGGTGGCCCGCCGGGTCGCCTCGCAACCGGGTCCACCATATCACCAAAAACGACGCAGACCCGACATCCGTTACGTCAGTGCGCAATGAAACCGACCGTGTGTGGCAGACAACATGAGACCCCTGATGTGACGGTTGACACGCCCTGCCCACCCGCCTACACTTGCCCCAGCACCAAGAGTACAGGATGTTGTGAAGCGGTTTGCCGACGGGCCCTAGTCTGTTGAGCTGGGATCACGGTGCGGGCCCCCGCACCCGCGCGCCACGATGCACGCGCAGCGCGCATAATCGCGGAGGCGCGGCAGCGTGTGCGCTTGACACGTGCTCGTTCATGGCTTGCCTGGCGCAATGCACCACATGAAGGATTGGATATCAATCATGTCTCGGGGCGAGAGTCCCACGAGTGCCGCCTTCAGATAATTCGCAAATGCCAAGACAGATCTGTATGTCCGCCAATTGAGGGCCGGCCGATAGTTGATTTCAAAGCCCGAGATCTCTGCGGTCTTTTGCGTGACGAGGGGCTTGAGAAACATATACTCTTCCGGGTAGACGATGAACAGAAAGTAGGTGGCGATGGTCCATTTCGCCGCGCCGATACCCTCCAGTATATCGGCGTATCTCTCGAATCTCGATTGAAGGTCGTCGTCCCCATAGAGGAGGTGAAACAGTGCCGTGGCAAAAGCCTGCTGATTTGCCGGCAATTGAAGACCATCCTTGAGTGCCATCTTCTCATTCGGGAAAATCAGGTTGGTCTCGCCGGCAACAGACAACGCGCGGCGACACACTTCCGTGCCATCGTTCGCTGACAGCAAACGAGCCAGTTCACTCTTGCTGAGGAGGTCCTGTGCGACCTGATGGGCGTGAATTTTGTAATCGCGTTCCTCTTTCACGAAACGGTCATCGTAGAACCCTTGGGGATATCGTTCACGGAATCGCTCGATAGACTCGGGTAAGCTTTGATACCGATGACGATCGATTTTCTCAGGCACGCGGAGGTTGTCGAGAATAGGATGCGCCGCCTCGTCCTTCGGAATGCATTCGAGCGTGACATGTTTGAGGGAGAGCGTCTTTTCCCCGGTTCCGACGAAAAATACTCGGACCGTCTCCCCATTGGAGTCTTCAAGGACCTCACCGAGACCCCACTCGGCTTTGATGGGATGTCTCACGCGATCGTCTTTCTTGAGCCACATACGATTTTCCTCCTCAAAGCTCGCCATGGCAAAGCACATCAGAGATGCCTTTAGGTTGGTGCGGAATTCACGCGGCTCACCGTGGGTGCACCTGCTCGAAGAGCCACCATGGCAGACAGAGGCAGGGTGCCTGTTCCACATGTTTCAGAAGCAACGTGTGCACATCTGCGGAGTGAGACCGCTCCCGCGAGCCGACTTCACTCCGCACCGGCGTACATAATGGTGGGGCTTCGGCACTGTTGCTGACAAGGGGGAGAGGATCCCTCCCCGCCCCTCGTCATGGCAGAAGCGGGGAGAGACGAGGGATTAGCTCGCAGCGGTCGTCGTCTTTTTCACGGACTGGGCTTGCGGCCCTTTGGGACCCTGGGTGACCGAAAACTCGACCTGGTCGCCTTCATTCAAGGACTTGTAGCCGGTCGTGTCGCTAATCGCCGAGTAATGGACGAAGACATCCGGCCCATTGTCCTGCGTGATAAAGCCAAAGCCTTTGTCCGCATTAAACCACTTCACGGTTCCGTTCGCCATGGGGTGATCCTCCTGGCATGGGATGGAAAGAAGGCCGCCACACATGAGCGGAGGATCATAAAAAAGCCGCACCCGGCCCTGATATCGCCGATGCGGCCCCTTGATACCTCACGAGCACTTTTATCGAGCTGGCGACTGAAAAATACTAGACGCCAGTATAGCAGATGCGAGACCCAGAAGCAAAAATCCACATTCCATCGGATTTAGTGGTGACATCCTGAGCCCTTCACGATGATCTTGAGATTGCAACGAGTTATCCCCATTGTGTCTCATCAGCTGACGACACCTGATGATCTGGGGGTGACACCTTGGGCAAAGCAGCCACACAGACACGGCACAACCATACGATCACGGTCGATTTCCATGATGAAACGACCTACTTTCAGCTCCTTGGTAACGGCAAGGCGTTTGTCGAATGTGTCCTCGCCTTCGTCCTGTCTCCTGGCTTTCAGCTCAAACACCAGGCGACTTGTAGTGGTGGCGGGTGCCTGACGCGCCACTCCCATTATGTCCGTATCCGCCTGGGTGGGGTCACCATCTGGCGTCTCCAATGTACGAGGTGCAAAGTGGTATTCACCGTCCTGCCCCACTTTGTCTTGCGCTATCGGCAGATGCGTCCTGAGGTCGCCCGCAACGCCCTATTGGCAATGCATGGTGGACTGAGTTTGGAGCGGTGTGCGGTGATCTGGCATATCTCGTCCATGTCCCTTCATCGCCTGGTCTGCGCCCTTGGCCACCAGAGCTTCGTGATGGTGCTAACGCGGTATGGTCTACCGCTGCCGACCTATTTCCTGGCCGATGAAAAGCACAGTCGTTGTCTCACCGACAAAGTGTATCTGCCCACGATTGTCACCGGGCGTGTCATCTGGCATCTGGGGTACACTGAGGACGCCAGTGCGGCAGCCTTTACGCAGTCGTATGAGGAGTTCCAACGTGCAGCGGTCCACCAGGAGCCGACGTATCAGGTCCGGGGGATTCTGACCGATGGATTCGACAGCACCACCAAGAGCATGCGCACGCTCTTTCCTGGTGTGCGCCTCGGGAACTGTCTGCGCCACGCACTCAACAAGCTCCCTGGGAAACTGACAGCCATCGCGTGGCCGGTCCGCAAGGCTTTGCGTTCGCAGTTTCACACCTTGTGGTACCGGGCGCGCCAGCGCAAGGGCCTGCGCGTGTTTGCGCTGGGTCAACGATTACGCCACTTTGCCGATCATGTCGCATACACCGCAGGGGAGACCAACGGCAACCGTGTGCGCCAGTGGTTTCAGGACAAGAAAGCGGGCTGGTATGCGGTGCTCGAAGACCCGCAGATGCCAGTGACGAGCACTCTCCTGGATCAAGAGCACAACGCGATGGACCAAAAGCTATTCATGATGAAAGGGTTTCATCATCCAGGGGGCAGCCAACAAGCGTTTCTCACTGGGTTGGCGCACCTCTACAACCTGATACCATATCAGCGCCGGGCCAAGCATCGGGGCCAATGTGGGGTCGAAGTGGAAGGCGGGCGATTACCGACCCAAGACTGGTTCCTCAATCTGCAAATCCTCACCTCTGGAGGCTTTCAGGGAGCGGTGACACGCCTCCAGCACTAAATTCGATGGAATGTGGGATAACTCATTGCAATCTCAAGATCATCGTGAAGGGCTGAGGATGTCAGCACTAAATCCGATGGAATGTGATAAGGGTAAGTGATCAGGGGAACCCCTGGGGGAGTCTGTACCTCAGTACGCTTGACGTACTGTGTCTTTTTCTGCTATTGTGAAGACATGATCCAGAGCTTCCGTGATCGTGATACCGAGCGGCTCTTTCACGGGCATGTCATACACAAGTGGCGAGCCTTCGCACGCCAAGCGGAAAAGCGTTTGCGGATCCTCGATGCCGCCGACACACTGCGGGCCCTAGCAATGCTTC
This sequence comes from bacterium, assembly GCA_046727435.1. GTDB lineage: Bacteria > Tectomicrobia > Entotheonellia > J063 > CAVPRW01 > CAVPRW01. The sequence goes on from JBKPCR010000451.1 coordinate 20,401, forward strand.
CTAGCAACCACCTCGAACCGCTTAAGAAAGAGCGCCATGGACAGCACAGTATTCGGATCAATGATCAATGGCGGGTATGTTTTGTCTGGCGCAAAGACGGTGCTTATCAGGTTGAGATCACAGATTACCACTAGAGGAGAGATACTATGGCACGCACGCCCATTCACCCCGGCGAAATTCTCGGCGATGAGCTGCGTGAGCTCGGCGTGAGTGCCGCTGAGCTGGCCCGACTCATCCATGTCCCAGCGAATCGGGTGTCACAAATTCTTCGTGGCAAACGCGATATTACGGCAGACACTGCGCTCCGGTTAGGCCGCTGGTTCGGCACGGGTCCCCAGTTGTGGCTGAATCTGCAGTACGCCTATGACCTAGACGTGGCCCAGCAACAGCTCGGCGAGGCGCTCAATGTGATCGAGCCCCGTACTCCCGAGACGGCGCACGCCTAGACCCTGTAACCCAAGAGATATACTGCGGTAGGTGTTAGGCAAGCAGCAAGCGAGGTGCCCATAGGCAGGAAGTGGAGGTCACTAATGGCATTCGCCCTCAAAGTCGGCCAGCGCACGCGTCTCCATGTGGCGTTTCTCCGCGTTGACGGGAGCCGTAGCACTGTCTCGAGGCCTGCTACCTGGACGTCCTCAAATCCCGCCATGGTGAGGATTGTCGAAGATCCCTTGTCGCCGGACGGCCGGTCGGTGTATGTCGAGTGCTTAGGCCCCGTCGATCCGGCTGTGCCCTCACATCTCGTCGAAATCAGTTGCGCGGGGGAGGTGGACCTCGGCACGGGAGTACGGGTGATCGAGACATTGCCGTTTGAGATCCAGCCTCAAGCCGCAGAGTCGACAGCCGCGGTGATTACAGCGGAGCTACCAGAACAGATCTCAGCACACTAACACCACGTCCACGGTGAAGAGGAACAGACAGAAGGGAACCTCAATGCGCACGATCCTGTTGGTGATCCTCATCCTATTGCTCTTGGGCGCGCTGCCGCTGTGGCCCTATAGCGCCGGCTGGGGCTATTACCCCGGTGGGGGGCTTGGACTCATCCTGATTGTTCTGATTGTGCTTATTGTGCTGGGGCGAGTCTAAGGTACAAGGTACCCTGCTCCAGAGAGCTGATCAGAGGAGGTCTATGGATGGCTACTCTGCAAGAGCAACAATTGGCAAAAGATATTGTGGTGGCATGGCTGAATATTTTTTCGCCGAGCACGAGTGTGATATCAGATACCTTACGAAATCCCACGACAGCAGGAGAGCTCATCGCGAACGTGTACAAAACAATCGTGCAGGCTGTTCACGAAACATCGACTGTAGGGGCGGGAACCGATGCGACTGGGTAACAAGTATGGCGCGGTAGAATTACGAGAGCAGCCACCGAAGTGCCCAGGCCTCGCAGTTGAACAGAGAAGTGGAGGGGATCTCACTGAGCTCTGATACCGGATGATTCAGTGGATATAAATTGACCGTTTTTGACGAAATCGACCTTGAGAAAGGGAGCTCAGAACACGACTACGAACCATAAAATTTGTGAGATACAGCACGGCCAGATGGCTCTCACCAAAAATGACGAAGAGCCGGGATGTTGTGGCGAGACCCCCATATCGCTGCGCGGTAGGCATTGATGATAGAAACTGATGAAGTTTCTGAGCAGCTTTGGGCGGTCACATGGGGTGTACACACCATTCGTGCAGAACCTATCGCAAACATATGACACGCATAATTGTCTCGCGGATAGCCCCGTCCTATTTTGCGTGTAATACTCTAACTCGACTTTGGCCAATTAAGCTGCCAGCGGGAGGCCATTAAGTTAAGACGTCGAGCACCCCCTGAGGAAATTGCATAGACTCCGCCTTAGGAGGAGAGTTCACCAAATATCGCGCGCGCCAGAGATGTCGCCGGACCAAGGCCAAACAATCCGAGAGTGTGGGCTCAGCCTTGTGATACCAGGTCGTCACCGGTACCAGGATCTGCCCGTCGTGGCTCAACCGCAGGGCCAACACGGTGACCAGCGAGAACAGAGATAAGAGGACGGGGGTCGTGCGAGCGATCGCTTGCTCCGACCACTGGCGTTGGGTTTCCATCCCGCGATGGGCACGGGCCTCTTCAAAGGTGACCTCGACTGCCCAGCGCATGACGACCCACCGCAGGATCTGCGCGGGGGTGGCTTGCAGGTCGGTACAGAAGAAGGCTTCCAGGCCCAGTTTCCCCTTAGGATCGGCGACCACAACGTCGCGGATCGCCACGGGAGGCAAGCGCGGGGTGTACCACAGGCCGGTGCGGGAGAACACCCAGAATGTCTTCCGCTGACCACCATACCAATCCACTTCGACGTCCTGCCAGGGCGTCTCCGAGCGCTCCGCCCAGCCTTGCAAGCTCCGTTGGCGTTTGCCTTTGGTGGGTTTGGGGCCCCGCTTGCCAGGGGGCTGCGGTGCCGGCGGGTGATACAGCGCGGCATCCCAGCGCAAGCGCGACACCATCATCACCTGCTGTTTGACACACGCCAGGGCCAGCGACACCGCGGCAAAGCCGCCATCGACCACGAGCACCAACTGGCGCCCAGGCAGCCAGCGGCGCACGTGCTTCATCATCTGCTGCACCCAGTCCACCCTAGTCTTATGCCGTCGTTGGCCGCGCGGCTTTGCCGGCCAGCAGAGGGCTGTCAAAAACGGCAGCGACCACACCCGCTAGCTCCAGGGCACCGGCACCAAGAGCATCATCGACACCCACTTCAAGCCAAAGCAGCGGATCACGTGCTTCTTGGTGGAGCGCACCGCATCGCGATAGCAGCCCTTGGCCCTGATCTTGCGCCCGCTGCGGCGTTCCACGGTGTCGTCCGCTCCGAGGACGATCGTGGCTCCTGGGGGGACCAGAAACGTGATGAGCACTCCCAACAGAATCCGACTCCCGTGGCGGGTGGACCAAGTCGCCCGGTTCAACACTCGGTGATAATTGGTGAAGTGGCGCTCAGTGGCCAGCCCCATCGCCCGCAAGGCGGCTGTGACGGTGCGCGCCCCAGGTGCGAGCATCGCGCCCAGGAGCAAAAGCTGGGCATGGCACCAGACCCGGCGCGAAACAGTGGTGCAAAAGGTTCCAACACCAGTATGATGGCTTCTGGCAGGGGTGGCATGAGATGTCCTCCTTCGAGAGCATGAACTTTGACAGAGCTCATTTATCGTAAGGGACACCTTACCCTCCTGCCTACTCAAAATGGCCAAAGTCGGTGCGCCGGGATACACCGGCAGGCAGTCGGGAAGGCCAGCGTCCTACCGGACAGGCCTCGCGAGCCCTCCTGACCCCAGGTCCGGCGGTGGGCGCCGCGAGGTGCCCGCCGCCGCGTGGAGCGGGG
>JBKPCR010000452.1:0-6461 GCA_046727435.1 bacterium
AGCCGGATCTCATCCTCACGGCTGGCACCCCCGGCACGCTGGCGGCCATGCACGCGACCCCGTCCATCCCGATCGTGACCGCGATCGCGGGGGACCCTGTCGCGGCCGGCCTCGTGTCGAGCCTCGCGAAGCCAGGCGGCAACGTGACAGGCCTGACCACCATGGCGGCGGAGTTGGAGGGGAAGCGGCTCGAACTCTTCACGCAGGCCGTGCCGACGCTGTCGCGGGTGGTTGCGCTGTTCAATCCGGCCAACCCGTACACTACCGTCGCCTGGAAGGCCGTGCAGCCGGCGGCCGAGGCCCTGAGCCTGACGCTCCAGCCGGTCGAGGCACGGGGTCCCCATGACCTAGACCGCGCCTTCGCCACGATCAAGGAGGTTCGTCCCGACGGGCTCATCATCATTCCCGATCGCTTCCTGCTCACGTATCGGGCCTCGATTGTGCAATTCATGGCCGAGCATCGCCTCCCGGGCATGTTCCCGTTTCGGGATTTTGTGCAGGAGGGCGGACTCTTGGCCTACGGGCCGGACTATACCAACCTGTATCGCCGCGCCGCGACCTACGTGGATAAAATCCTCAAAGGCGCCAAGCCCGCCGACCTGCCCGTGGAGCAGCCGACGAAGTTCGAGCTGGTCATCAACCTCAAGACCGCCCAAGCCTTAGGCCTCACGATTTCCTCAACCCTCCTATTCCAGGCGACAGAAGTGATCCGGTGAGCCGCGACACCTGGTGCCACCCGCCGAGATGTGTTTTGCAAATTAAACGGTTCAAATCTGTATAGAAGGCTCGCGGATATACCACACCCCTCGTGGCCACTGACTCGTTCAAACGCCTCTATGGCCACCGTGCCGATGTCCTCGGTTTCCACCCGAGTCAAGTAGGGCTTGATCTCCGCGAGGTGCTGCTTGCCCAGGTGATATAGCAACATCACCCCATCAGGCACATGGGGAATCCACAGCCAGCCAGGGAGGACATGGCCACAGGGCGTGCAGTGCACGTGGATGGAGCGGTTTATGGATCGTTGCGGGCCTGCTGCCATCACCAATCCTCCACCAGTTGGCTCGGGGGCGGGCGCCGCTCGTACGCCACCGCTTGGCCCAAACCCAACACTGATACTGTTGGCGAAGTCCGATGTCTCCGATCTGGCATCATGTTGACAGGTTATAGTTCCAAGCCCGATCTGCAAGCCAGAAGGAGAATGCACATGTCACTTCGCCGACACCCCATCAGTGCCGTGCCTGCAGAAACCGCCCGCGTCGCCCAGGCGGTCTTTCCCAAAGGAAACCTGTAGATGACGCTGCGGGACGAACTCGGGACCCGCTATACGGATGAGGACTTCGCCGACTTGTTCCCGACGCATGGGCAACCGGCTGCCTGTCCCTGGCGGCTTGCCTTGATCTGTGTCCTGCAATGTGTCGAACACTTGTCCGACCGGCAAGCGGCCGAGGCCGTCCGCAGTCGCATTGACTGGAAATATGCCCTCGGGCTCGAGCTCACCGACCCCGGCTTCGACTTTTCCGTGCTGAGCGAGTTCCGCTCGCGCCTGGTCGCGGGGAACGCCGCGTGACGGCTGTTGGATACCCTCTTGGAGCGCTTGCGGGCGCTGGGGCTACTCAAGCAGCGGGGCCGCCAGCGGACGGACTCCACGCATGTCCTAGCAGCCATCCGCGTCCTCAACCGACTGGAGCGGGTAGGAGAGACCCTCCGAGCTGCACTGAATAGCCTGGCCATGGTGACGCCTGCATGGTTGCAGGCGGTCACGCCACCGGCGTGGTATGACCGCGATGACGGTCGGGTGGAGAACGATCACCTGCCCAAAACCGATGCGGCCCGCAAGGCGTTGGCGACAGTGATCGGAACTGATGGACGGAGACTGCTTGACGCGATTGAGGCCGCCACCGAGCACCGGTGGTTGCGAGAGATTCCGGCGGTGCAGATCCTCCGGCAGGTCTGGGCCGAGCAGTATATCGATGTCGATGACACCCTGGTCTGGCGCGATGTGAAAGAGATGCCCTCGCCCGCAGAGCTCATCGCCTCGCCCTATGACGTAGAGGCTCGGTATAGCACGAAGCGCAGCGTCGAGTGGGTGGGCTATAAGGTCCACCTCACGGAAACCTGCGAGGCGGACACCCTCCATGTCATCGTCAATATCGAGACCACACCGGCGACGACGCCAGATGACCACATGGTTGAAGTCGTCCATGCGTCGCTGGCGCCGCGTGAGCTGCTGCCAGCGGAGCACTTGGTCGACAAAGGTTATACCGATGCGCACGTGCTGGTTGGGAGCCAGCAGGAGTATGGCGTCGAGATGGTCGGGCCGGTGGCTGAGGATCCCAGCTGGCAAGCCCGCGCTAGGGAGGGCTTCGCCAAATCGCAGTTTCTGGTCGATTGGGAACGCCAAATGGTCACCTGTCCAGCGGGTCAGCAGAGCCTCTCGTGGTTGCCGAACACCTATCCGCAGAGCGGCATGGTGTGGGAGGTGCGCTTTGCCCGCCAAGACTGTACCCCGTGTGCCTCCCGAGCACAATGCACCAAGGCCAAGAAGGAGCCGCGCATCCTGGGACTACAAGCGCGGGAACACGATGAGGCGCGGCAAACGGCGCGACCACGGCAGACGACCGAAGCGTTCCGACGCCAATATGCTGCCCGCGCAGGAATCGAAGGCACTCACGAGCAAGCCATCCGCCGGTGTGGCTTACGGCGGAGTCGCGACATTGGACGAGCGAAAACCTATCTGCAGCATGTCATCACCGCCACCGCGATCAACGTTGTGCGGGTAGCGGCATGGCTAGAGAGGACCCCTCGTGCCAAAACACGACGGTCAGCCTTTGCTGCGCTGGCGGCGTAGGCGCGTGGAGAGCGATCGATATGACTTCGCCAACAGTATCAGTGTTGGGTTTAGGCCAAGAAGGAGCAGGGCAAATGCCTTGTCAGTCAGCGGGACATGAGGCTGATCGTGGCCATAGACCGCGATGCAGCGAAGAAGAAAGCAACCGCCTAACTAATGGAGAGTGCTATGCCAAAATTTACCGTCAAAGTCTTGGTCAAGAAGTGCGAGTTTTGGGAAGTTGAAGCGCCCAACCGAAGCGAAGCCGCGGACAACTACACTGACGGCCGAGTGTTCGACACTACAGACGAAGAATGCGAAATAGCAGGTATTTACCCCAAAGCTGCATGAGTCTAGACATCCACAAATTATGACATCCACTTATCCACACATCCAAACACGAGCAAAGTCATGCCCACCGAAACCGACGCCCAGAAATTCAAGCGCCTCGCTACCCAAAGAGTGAACCTCGCGCTCAAGCACATTCATCTGATTAGCAATCTCTCGAACAGATCGAATTATGCCTACACGCCAAATGGCGTAAAGCGCATTTTCATTGCCTTACGGGAAGCTGTTGGTGAGACAGAAGAGAGATTCGAGAACGCTCAAACTCACCAGAGAACCACCTTCACCTTGGAATAACCCCAACCCCCAGCCTCACCATGCAGCACCACCCTATCGGCACCGCCATTTATTATGCCGGCGACATCGCCAACCCATCCGGCTTCGGCAAAATCGTCCGGCTTGACCAAAACCCCAGATTCGGCGCCACCTACGATATTGAACTTGAGGACGGCTGCGAGCTCCGGGGAATCCCTACCATCCTGCTAGGGAATAAATATCACGGCCACCACGGCAACCGCTTCGTCACCACGGCGGCATATGACGCTTATTGGAAGGAGCGGGCCGATCCCCAAACGCCTACTTGGTTTCACGGCATCGAACACCTCACCATCGACGACGCCGGCTATCTGTCCTGGAAAGGACAGCACATCGAGCACTTCGATCCTGAATTTGCTCAGACGAATGCCGCCAAAGGGAAGGCTCGGATACTCGCGGCTCGGTGCCGACATCTGGAAGCGATAGGGAAGGACGTGAATAAATTTCACGTGGTGTTGAACTGGCAAGATCGAGTGCAGGAGCCTGTGGGGGCGGGGAGGGGGAGGTAGTTATGACCGTACCCGCCCTCGCTGACAGCCGAGGCTTTTCTGGGTTCGACATCACGCGGGCAGATCTAGGGATGGTCACGTACACGCGGGCCCGGTGCATGCGCGGCCTAGCCTGCCCTCCTCAGCGCGGCGGTGGCACCGTCGCGGGCGGTCTCGGGGCACCGTTTGGGGGCGGGGGCGTGCCCGGGGGCGGCGGCACGTAACTGGACTGGGGGGCCGTGGGCGTGCCCGGGAGTTGATTGCCTTTCGCATACATGCATTGCATATACGAGGCATCGTAGCGCCATTGGAGGGACCTGCTCGCCCCAGCTCCCGCCTCTGCACCGCTGGCCGTCCCGAACAGCAGACCACTGCCGGCGCCAATGGCAGCTCCCAATCCGGCATCGCCAGCCGCGGCGCCAATGGCCGCACCCGCCCCCGCTCCTAGGAGCGTCCCCAGCGCCGCCGTATTGACGGTGCTCCGCGTCCCCGCTTCCCCGGGCGGGACGCCGGTCTGCGTCTGGGCGTATTGCCGGCAGAGCATGTCGTCGACCTGGAATTGGTCGAATGGCTTGCCCACCCCAGGCAAGACCATCACGCTTGGACCAGTGGGCACGGTGGCACAGGCGCTCAATAGACCGATAAGGGGCAACAGCAGGACCCAACGCTTGACCACGGTTCATTCCCTCCTATCCTGGGGGTGTCGGCAACACCTGCCGCCACTCTCCGGGGCACTGTTGGACATACGGGTAGTAGGTTTGCGCGGCATCGCAATAGTACCAGCTGTCACCTCACGAGCAACGATGAACGGGACTTCCTCCCAGGGGGAGGGCCCTGGCCCATGGTTACGCAATCTCCATAGAAAGACTCAAATCGATAAAAGAGTTCTCAGATTGATACGCTCCAGCCCGTCAGCTCATGGGACAGACCCACGCCCGTACCCTGCCTCCTAGTTCAGAAGCGTCGGGAACAGAAGGCTCTCATCAGGGACGGCCTCGATGTCGAGAGGGACCGGAGCCAGCGTGAGCTGCCGCCCCACTGAGGCGAGAGCGATCGGGGCCATCTTAACGAGCACGACGTCCATCGTCTGCTCGGAGTCGATCGGCACCGCCGGCGCTGTAAATGGCTGACGCCGCACCTGGGTCGTGGTCCCGGTGCGGTGCGTCGCAGTGCCGTGGAGCACCCCCGTCAGAAGGAGATGGCCCACGTCAACCACGGTGACGGTCTCAATGGTGAGGGTCCCGACGAAGTGCCCCTCCGGGGATAGCAGCCCTTGGACGGGGATCGGTTCCAGGTCGGTCTCTGGTGGCAACGCGGCCCCCCGGCACGGGGTCAGCATCAGCGCACTCACCACCGTGGCAATCAACACATACGAGGTGCGTCGAGTATTCATGGCATCTCCCTCCGGGATAAGGTGCACTACTGAAGTCAGCACGACCCGATACTGCCGTACACAGAGCAATAGACATGCCAACCCGAACGACATTCGCTGATGTCGCCATCCGGCTGCCGAACCAGCCGTGTCGTATGTTTTGGTAGCAGGGGAGATGTGGAGACCAACGCTGCGCGGCATCGCGGGCGCTCCGACAGCTCACGCGGTACGGGAGCACACACGCTGCAGAGTGGCGTACAGGGTCGGCAGATGGATCGGTTTCGGCACAAATCCTGCTGCCTGGGTGGTGGCCTGGAAGCGCTCGATGGTCGCCGCATCCGCATGGGCGCTCATGTAGACCACGGGGATCGGCGCCTCGGCCTGAATGTGTCGTGCGGCGTCAACGCCGTCCATAGGCCCGTGCAAATGGATGTCCATGAGCACGACATGGGGGCGGAGGGAGAGGGCATGTTGAATGGCCTGAGGGCCGCTACTGGCCTGAGCGACGACCTGATACCCAAGGCTGCGCAGCTGTTTGGCCAAGTGTAATGCCGTAATCGATTCATCCTCGACAATGACAATGCGGGCCGGAGGGTCCATCGTGCCACCTTTTTAGGGGGGGCGCTCGCCATCGGGATACTCAACGTCGCACGTGACGCGCCTTGTCTGGCTATACAGCAATTTTTGTACCGTTAAGGCCATAAATCGATTTCTCCAATAAATGTAAAAATATGTAGAGGAAAGGCAGCATGAGGCCTGCGGCTGTCGATAATCAATCTTGATCATTTTGAGAGGTACAAGGCGAGGAGGAGACTCAAAAATACAACGCCCCGCCGGCCAATGTGACACATCGCGCGCCAAAGATGGCGCGTTACCCATTCCCGCCCCGCACCTGCACAATATGAATCGCCGCCTCATTGAACGGGCTGCGCGTGTTGACCGACACGACCTGATACGTCTTGCCGCCGATCACGACCTGATCGTTTGGCCTGGGCGTAAAGCTGAGGTCCGCCGCGGCGATCCGCATTTCCCGGTCGCCCTGCTGCACCAACCCTGCAATCTCTCTAGCGCGGTACTGCCGCACCCCCGCCTTGATCGCATAGCTCTGCACCGA
>JBKPCR010000453.1:0-7594 GCA_046727435.1 bacterium
CGCTCGCCGGCCCACGTCCAGAAGCGCAGCGCCACCTGATGTGGGTCCTCCGGTGCGCACTCCGGGAGCCACGCGCGGAGCCGGGTCATCTCGTGCTCGAGCGCCCGCACATCCGCGGCGGCCACCCAGGCGTGGGCCTCACCATACCCCACCGTGAGATAGAGGAGCACCTGATCGCGCTCGCGCCAGCCGTACCACTTCTTCTCACACGCCACCAGGCGATCTGGCCCCACTAATGCCGGCAGGGCCTCCAGTGGAATATCGGTCGGCCAGTGCGCGGTCCGAATATGCAAGGCTGGATTGGCCAGCACGCGATCCATAAACACAGCTTCCAACAGATGGGCTGGGCGAATGTCCTGTGGTACGAATACGCGGTGCCTCTGCACGGCTGATATACTCCCTTCTGCGACAAGACAGACCTGATGCCTTCTTTGGCGTCCCAGTGCTGTCGCCTCACGCGTCGGTGAAGCCTTTCGCGCTACCACGCCACACGGACGACGGCCCGCACCTGCCGATTGACACGATTGGGGGTCCCTTCAGGACTGGGGTCATCACACGTCCCCGGGACGTGGACACGACGGCGTCCCAGGCCTCACCCCGCCGGAGGCCGATCGTCTGCCCCGCTCGACGGTCTCCCCCGCCTCGGCGGACCCTCCTGGCGGCTGCAACGCGTCCAGCAGGTCGCGGCTATCGGTCTCCCCCCGCCAGTGCTGGAGCAGCGCCGTAACGTTTGTCCGGATAAACGCCTCAATCCGCTGGGACACTGCCCGGGGTAAGGGCGTATAGGGGAATACCGTGCACAGGGGATCCTCCTCCAACACCCCCGGCTGCTCACTGATCCGGAAGGGGACGAACGGCCGGTGCGGATCATCCAGACGTTCCACATAGCACCGGGGCATCTCCCCCCGCCCCAATATGGTCCCATCGAGGAGCCAGAGGCGCAGCCGCACATCTCGCCACGCCATCAGAGTTGCGGCGAAGCCAACGTCGTCGTACGCGGCCATGACCTCCTCATGAGGTGCAAAGGTGTCGTAGGTCCCATCGGTCCTGGGGATATTTGGCAGTTTGAAATCCTCCTCCGTGCAAGGCCGGACCATGAGTTGCAGGGCCCCCTGGTGGGTCACGAGCCACGAGAACACTACCCCTTCGAGGGGCCTTCCGGTGTCGGCCTCGACCTGCGCCCGCCAGACGAGGAAATGGGCCATCTGCTCAGCGGTCAACGTGAACTGGATCGGCTTCGCCATGCCGTGCGTTCTCCTCCAGGCGGATCACACCTTGATATGGCCATGGTCCCTTCTACGGGAACCGTTGGATATGAAACTGCGCGGCCAGCCGGACCTCTGTGTGCACGGCGGGCACGTGCATCAGCAAGCTTCGGGTTCGAAGATGCGGGGCCAGCCGGACCTCCGTCTGCGCGGCGGGCAGATACATCGCGTCCATCACCTGCCGGATCAGGGGCTCGTGTGTGAGGATCTCTTGCCCCAGGTACAGGTGGTACCTACCCGTCGCCTTTACGAACACGACCCGGCCGCGTGGGTAACAGTCGTGGGGCACCCCCTCGAGGGGGCGGATCAGCCGCCGGAGGTTGGTCCAGTAGGACCGATGCTTGCCGAATGGGATGATCACCTCGTGCAGCTGCCGCGCTTCGGGGAGAGGCGTACCGTCGAGCCAGAGCTCACCCATGATCACATAGAAGAGCCCCACCTCAGGTGCGCCTGCCTCCCGCCAGCGCTTGATCCGCTGCCAGCGCTCGCGGAGATGGCGTTCCAAACGCACAAGACGTGAGTCGTGCTCGTGGCTCAACCACTCCCTCCCTTCATTGGGGATCAGCCGCGGGCGACCGGTGATGTCCGCATCGATGCGGCAACCGTGCTCTCCGCGACTTCGCTATGGTTGTCACTCAGCAGCTAGCATGACTGCGGCTCCTATCAGCCTCGTCCGCTGTCAGAAGATGGGACGACCTGACACGGTGGACCGATCATCGCGTGCGTCGGCTTCGTTGAGGCGTGGCCATTGACTGGGGGCCTTAGTGGTATTTGGCCGCCATCGCCGTCGCTCGCGTTCGGAACTCCTCCCGGAGGTCTGCAGGGGCGATTACCTCCACGAGATCCCCAAATCCCAAGAGCCACCAGCGGAGTTCCGCCGTATTCTCCACGGTGGCGCGCAGGAGCACGCGCTCGTCATCCAGTTCCGCGATCACCTGATCCGCACTCAGCGGCGTGTCATGGAGGTGGAACGCCGCGCCATAGCTGAACACGGCCTCAAGGCGCATCGGCTCGCCCACCGGGTACGCAAACTCTCCCTCCTGAATGTAGCGATCGAGGTCAAAGCCCTCGGGCACGATGGCTGGCCCCTCGAGCACCTCGGCATGGTGCACCCGATGCAGTACCACCTGCCGGATATCCGTATACTGCCAGAACGTGCAGACGAGGTAGGCAACGCCACCTTTGAAGACCAAGCCCAACGGATTCAGCTCGCCGCGCGTGAGCTCCCCTTTCTCCCGGGAGCGATAGGCCACGTCGAGCCTGCGGCCGTCCAGCAGCCCGCGGGTCACGGCTTCCAGAATCGCCTCATCGATCTCCGGCAGCCGCGGCGGCGGACCGCGGTGGATGACACGCACTTTGGCGGGCCAGTGGCCCAGCGCGTTGGCCGGGAGCGCATCGAGGATCTTTTTCGCCTGGGCGAGATAGGGCTGCATCCGGTCGAAGGTGCTGCGCGGCAGCATGGGGGCCATGAACCGTTCGACTAGGGTGAACGTCAGCGCCGTATTCGGATCCATGCCGGGGAGGTCGAGGAGGGCGGCCTCCGGGGCCCAGGACCACCCGGCGGGGCGGTGCTCGTCGCAGAGGACCGGAAACGTCCGTGCCAGCTGATGCAGGTCCCGCTGGATTGTCCGCCGGGTGACGGTGTAGCCCTCATCGCGGAGCCGTCGTTCCAGCGTGGCCGTGTCGATCTTCCGGGGCGCCCGCGGCAGCATCCGCAGCAGGGTCAAGAAACGCAGAATCGTATCGTTCATGACTGGATCTTTCGCCCCCCTGAGCCCTTTGGTGACGGCTCAACTCTTCTCGCGGCCGCATGAATCGCACGCATGCCGCCACCACCCATCAGATGACGTCAGGCACGCGGTCGGGGTGACAGCCAGCCCCCTGAGACGTGGGTATCGGTGCGGCGCTCGCGGTCTCACAGACGGCCCCTGCGGGGCGGGTGCGTCGATTGACACCCCCGCAGCCCGCCTTGGTCACCTATCCTGCCGCATGCGTACTGATCTGCCCGCCCTTCTCGTTGTAAGTATAAATGAAGCCACCCCGTCTGACGCTGACGGTGCTTGACGTATACCTCGTCAGGCCATCCTCGGGCTTACTGCCCGCCGAAAGCGGCAGAATTTGCCAGTTTTTCTCATCATAGACATACACAAAGGCCCCTCGCTTGATAGCCGTCGCAATCGCCATGGTGGTTGCTCCTTTCTCGTGACCTTGATGGCCTAAACCCTACGCATACCCGGGTGTGGCACCGCGCCGACACCAGACGGTGATGGCACGGAAGCGTCGCTCGATCCCAGGGGCCCTGTGACGGGATCTGGGGCTCTTGCAGGCGGATCCGTGATCGATAGATGATCGGCACAACGGGACGATTCTGCTGGCGTCTCGATCGTTTCCCGCCTGACGCCCTCTCCCGGCATGACCGCGACACATCGTACCATGACCATACGACAGATCATGTCGCTTGCGCACAACACCGTTGGAGTCCCTGATGGCCCATAGCCGGTCAGGGCTTGAAGGTGATGGTCGTTGCTGAACCCGGGGATTCATGACCTCAGAGGACACCTTGAAGAGCCCGGTATCTTGGACGGTTTCCCTCGGACGACGGGACAGGCAGACACGAGATGGTCTGCAATCTCCCGGCTGTGTAGAGCCTCCATCGGTTGCAGTCCCGCCCATGTCATCCCCCCAACTCGACACAACCATAACCACTGCGAGGCCTGGAAGTGGGCATTTGTCCAGCCTAGGAGCGGTTCAAAGCTATGAGTGACCCACAACGCTTCGCGGGAGGGAAACATCTCCGGGGGTGTGCAGGCGTCACAATAATAGTGACCCGTGGATGTGCGCCGTGCCACCAGATCGAAGTCTGCCAACGAATCCCACCACTCCCGTTGGTAGATCGCATAGATGCCCACCATGCCCTCTTGACTGATGGCACACTGGATGGCTGGCGTGATGCCCGCAAATTGCAGCTCAATGTACCGTTTCCGCTGCAACATCAGGGGTGGGGGATAGCGAAAACGCGCGTGATTGTGGGCGAGCCACCGATCGAACGTCTTGCGCACAAAGTGTTTGGGCATACCATGGTCCTAGTCGACGACAAGTCATGGCAACCGTCTGTGTGCCTGCGCTCACGCGTGGGCCTGCACCGACATGACCGTGTTGACAGGCCATGGGACGTGATCGCACCGTGACTCCCCCAACACACGGTCGGCCCTGGTCGGCGTCGGGCCGATGACCGGTGGACCCTGCATGGCACCCTGCATCTAGTGAAGACCGGCGGTCCCTGAGAGGATAGGCCGTTCGACGGGACCAAGCGCGACATGCCTGCAGGCTCGTGAAAGGACCCTGGTGATCGCAGCGATCACCAGGATGGACCGTGCACCACCGCCGCTAAAACAGTCCCATCTGCACATAATCGCGTTCATCGCGAGGAAAATGGTCCGCCTCCGTCCAGCCTTCATCCTTCAAGTCGGTGATGATATGTTGTCGAGCCACCGGTCCCGCTTCTGCGCGAAAGCGTTCGATGGCCTGGCAAATGCCGGCGTCATGATGCCACTTGTTCCGATGGCGATAGCCATACTCCTGGCTGCCCGCGAACGCATCGAGCCAGCGATGGACCTCTGGATAGGGTTTGCCAAAGAGCCTCATGGACTCCTCGCAATGCGCTTCAAATTTCGCCATGGCCGCTCCTCACAAGCGCGGATCGACCGCTTCGCTCTCCAACGCCAGCACGCCGAGGACACACGCATGCACCCGCCGGAGCGGTTCCCGCCTCACAAAGCGTTCCAAGGCCTCGATCCCCAGCGCAAATTCGCGCAGCGCCAGGGCCCGCTTGACCCCGAGATGACGTTGACGCAGGCGCGCCAGGTGCTCCGGGGCGGTATACTCGGGGCCGTAGATGATGCGCAGGTATTCGCACCCGCGGCATTTCATCGCCGGCTGTACCAGCCCGCGCCGGCCCCGGGCGATGACGTCCAGAGGTTTGACCACGATCCCTTCGCTGCCCTGCGCGGTCAGTTGCTCCCACCACTCGAGTATCGCCGCCTCGCCGGCGACGTCGGTGAGATCAAGAATGCGATAGGCGGTCATCTGCAGGCACGGAGTGGAGGCGGCGGCGACGATCCGGCCGATGGTGTCCAGGTGCCACTGATGGGTCTTGTCCACATGCACGGTCCCCTCCGTGGCCAGGACGTGGAAGGGCGCCAGCCGCAGATCCTCGACGCCGTGAACGGGCCAGCAGTAGCGCTGGTAGGCCTCGACATACTGCGTCACCATTGTGGCCCGCTCCTGATACCGGCTCGACAGGGCCTCGACGGCTAACCCATGCTCGGCTGTCCGTCGTAAGACAGCCAATGCCGCTGTCGATGCCGCTCGCCCGGCTGCTCCGACTGGGGCATATTGTTGCTGGAGGAGCCCTTGCGCCTTCAGCGACCACGGCATCAATTCTCCATCCAGGCACACCCAATCGGTCTCGAACGCCTCCCAGAATCCCGCGTCCGTGAGGGCGGATTGGAGGTGTGCAAGCAAGGCCCCCTCCATGGCGTGGTCAGCGAAGAAGGGGCGGCCGGTGCGCGTATAACAGATGCCGATGCCGCCCTCGACGAGGCCGAAGCGCCGCTGGGTCGCGGCCGTATCGCGGCAGACGATGACGATCGCCCGCGACCCCATATGCTTTTCCTCGCAGATCACCTGCGAGAGACCCTGCCGCCGGTAATACCCCATCACCTGCGTCGGATCTTCGAGCCGGTCGGGCGCGTCGCTGGGGTCCGGTGGCGACATCGTTGGTGGGAGATAGATCAGCCACCGGGGATCGACCGCGAAGCGGCTCATCACCTCCAGGGCCGCAGCGCTCTGCTCGTCGCGAATGACGATGGTGGGCCACAGTCGCGTGTGAATCGCGTGTTTCCCCAACACCTCATCGAGGTCGAGGCACTCGTCGGCCTGCTGCTGGCCGGTGCGGACGTCGGAGGTCGTCGGCAAGAACGGTCGTGCGGGATCGACATAGATACGTGCCGCCAGCACCGAGACCAAATCCAGCTCCGGATAGCGCAAGGCGGTCAGCTTCCCGCCAAAGACGCAGCCGGTGTCGATGTTGATGGTGCGATTGAGCCACTCGGCCTCCGGCGTGGGCGTGTGACCGTAGACGACGCGCGCCTGTCCACGATACTCGGCGGCCCAGTTGTGGCGCACTGGGAGGCCATAGGCATCGGTCTCCCCGGTGGTCTCGCCATACAGGGCAAACTCGCGCACGTGCTGTGACGCTCGGCCTTGCAGAGTGGCCTTCATGCCGGCATGGGCGACGACGAGCTTCCCGTCGTCGAGCACGTAATGGCTGATCAAGCCATCAAGGAAATCGGCCATGTTACGACAGAACGCCTCCCGCAGGTCTGCAGGCAGGCGCTCGATCTCGGCGAGCGTCTGCTCCAACCCGTGGTTGACGACCACGTCGCGGCCCCGCAGCCTGCGCACGAGCTTGGCCTCGTGATTGCCTGGGACGCACAAGGCGCTGCCGGCGTCCACCATGTGGCGAACCAGTTGGTACGTATCGAGAATACGCGGCCCCCGATCGACGAGATCCCCAACGAAGATCGCCTTTCGTCCCGCGGGATGACGGTAGATCCGCCGATACCGCTCCGGGCGCTCGAGCGGTCGTTCGCTCCACGCATACCCAAGGGTGTCCAGTAACCGCTCGAGTTCATCGCAGCAGCCATGCACGTCCCCGATGATGTCGAAGGGGCCGTGCTCATGCTGACGGTTGCTCCACAATGGCTGGCGCTCAATGGTTGCCGTCGCCACGTCCTCGCACGGCGAGAGCGTGTAGATGTAGCGGAAGCCTTCCCGTTTCAGGCTCCGCAGCGAACGTTTGAGCTGCTGAATTTGTCGCTCAATGACGGATACACCAAAATTCCGGTCGGCTCGCTGGCGGTTGTGCGCCTGGCAGATGTCCGCCGGTAGGTCGAAGACGATGGCCACTGCCAGACAATGGTACTCGCGAGCCAGCGCCTGCAACGGTCGTCGCGCCTCAGGCTGCACGTTGGTGGCGTCGATCACCGTCAATCGCCCGGCGGCTAACCGTTTGGCAGCGATGAAGTGCAGCACATCGAAGGCTTCTGGTGTGGCGGACTGATCGGTGTGGGAGTCAGCAACCAGGGCGCGGCACGCATCCGACGACAGCACCTCGGTCGGCCTAATACTACAGTGGTAACAAGATCATTATGCCGCCACGGCCCCCACCAGCGCTTGACGACGCCTATAGTGGTAGTATGGGGCGGTGGCCTGGTGCCACCGACGCCATTGCGACCAACGCAGGATGTGACGGGCCGGCTGCGGCA
>JBKPCR010000454.1:0-21843 GCA_046727435.1 bacterium
CCGCCCCCCCCATGAGGGGTAGAGAAGGTCTTGTGCAGGTTGAATTGGATGACATCGAAGCCCATGTCCCCTGGGCGCGCGATGCCAACGAGGGCATTAAGATTGGCTCCATCGCAATACACCAGCCCACCTTTGCGATGCACGATGTCGCTCACAGTTTGGATGTGTTTTTCAAAGATCCCCAGGGTATTGGGATTCGTGGTCATGAGGCCAGCGACATCCTCGTCCATCACCTCGGCAACGGCTTGTGGGTCAACGACGCCTTCCTTACTCGATTTCAGCTCGATGACCTGATAACCACAGAGAGCGGAGCTGGCGGGATTGGTGCCATGCGCCGAGTCGGGCAGGATCACCTTACGTCGCGGGTTGCCCTGGGAGGCATGGTAGGCCCGGATCATCAACAGTCCGGTCAGCTCCCCATGGGCACCAGCCGCTGGTTGCAGGGTGACGCGGTCCATGCCGCTGATCTCTGCTAGGTAGCGCTCCAGCTCGTACATCAGCTGCAGAGCCCCCTGCACCAGCTCTTCGGGCTCGTAGGGATGGATGCGGGAGAAGCCAGGGATCCGGGCCACCTCTTCGTTCACGCGTGGGTTGTACTTCATCGTACACGACCCGAGTGGAAATGTCCCGAGGTCGATGGCGTAGTTCCATTGCGATAGCCGCGTGAAATGCCGCACGACGTCGAGTTCCGCGACCTCGGGGAAACCCACGATCTCGTCACGCAACAGATGCGCCGGGATGGCCGCGTCCACAGGGACCTCCGGTACCTCCGCCTGTGGCAGGGAATAGCCTACCCGCCCCGCAGCCGATTGCTCGAAGATGAGGTCCTCGCGATACACCAATCCCTGAATCCCCTGGACAGGATCTGACTGCTTGTTCTCCATGATTATCCTTCCGCTTAG
This sequence comes from bacterium, assembly GCA_046727435.1. Lineage (GTDB taxonomy): Bacteria > Tectomicrobia > Entotheonellia > J063 > CAVPRW01 > CAVPRW01. The sequence continues at coordinate 903 of JBKPCR010000454.1, forward strand.
TGCCTTCGTTGCTTCTCCCTCTTCCACCGGGAGAGGGGACATTGCGATCCTACCTGGTGGACACCTACTCCCCTTATGAGGGCAAGGATGGGGAAGCGCGGACCTATGATGCCCGCACCGCAGTTGAGAGCGCCGCGCACAGTCGATCGATATCGTCCCGGGAATTCATCTCGGTGACACACATTAAGAGCTGGTGGGAGCGCTCCGGATAGAACCGCCCCAGATCGATGCCGGGGATCAGGCGCTGCGCGCTCAACTGGCGAATGAGGCCGCCAGCGGGTTTAGGAGTTTCCAGCACAAATTCATTGAACGTCGGCCCGGTGAAGGGTAGGTGGCAACCTGGAATGATGGCGAGCTGTTGCCGCGCATATGTGGCGCGCTGCAGATTGAGCTCGGCGAGTCGCCGCAGGCCGACCTTCCCGAGGGTGCAGAGATGAATCGTCGCCGCCAGCGCACATAATCCTTCGTTGGTGCAGATGTTCGAGGTGGCCTTTTCGCGGCGAATATGCTGCTCGCGCGTCGAAAGCGTCAGGACATAACCACGGCGTCCCTCGGCATCAACCGTCTCGCCGACCAATCGCCCTGGCATCTGCCGCACATATTGATCTTTTGTGGCAAAGAACCCCAGGTACGGCCCGCCGTAGCTGAGGGCATTGCCGAATGACTGCCCCTCGCCGACGACGATATCGGCACCCCAGGCGCCAGGAGGCTTAAGCAGGCCCAGCGACACGGGCTCGGCGACGGCCTGGACTAGCAGCGCCTTCTCATGATGCAGCGCCTCGGCAAAACCGGTTAAATCCTCGATCACCCCGAAAAAGTTGGGGCTCTGGACTACCACACAGGCCATACGCGGGGACAGCCTTTCCCGCACCCGCGCCAGCGGCGTCTGCCCTGCTTCATCCACGGCGATCTCGTGCACCTGCATGCCGAGGTTTTGCAGGTAGGTACGCAGGACGGCGCGATACTCAGGGTGCACAGCTTCGGAGAGCAGCGCCTCATCGCGCTGGGTCACGCGTCGGGCCATCAGCACCGCCTCCGCCACGCCCGTGGAGGCGTCATACAGCGAGGCGTTAGCGACTTCCATGTCAGCCAGCTGGCAGATCAGCGTTTGGTATTCATACACCGCTTGCAACGTCCCCTGCGCCATTTCCGGCTGATACGGCGTGTAGGCGGTCATGAACTCGCCACGTGAGGTGAGCACGGGGACGATGCTGGGGATGAAATGATGATACGCACCCGCCCCCAGGAATGCGGCATAGTCCTCGACGTTGGCATTATGACCAGCTAAAGTCCGCATATGTCGCAACACTTCTTGCTCCGCAAGCGCCTTGGGGATGTTGAGCGGACCCGCGAAGCGGAGACCGTCGGGGATGCCGCTGAAGAGGTCTTCGACAGCTGGGAGTCCTATGGCTTCCAACATGACCTGACGATCGGCATCGGTGTTGGGGATGTAGCGCATCATCCCTCCCTCGCCTGCCGCAGGTAGGCCTGATACTGCTCTGCTGTCATCAACGTCTCAAGCTGGGCGGGATCGCCGACCTGCACCAGGAGCATCCATCCTTGGCCATAAGGATCGCTGTTCACCAGCTCAGGTCGGTTGAACAGCTCTTCGTTCACCTGATTGACCGCTCCCGTGACTGGTGAGAAGAGGTCCGAGACGGCCTTGACCGATTCCACCACCCCGAAGGGCTCCATGTAGCGTACAGCGCCACCGGCGTCCGGCAGCTCGACATAGACCACGTCCCCCAGTTCCTGCTGGGCGTAGTCGGTGATGCCGACGTAGGCCTGATCGCCCTCGACCCTGATCCACTCATGCTCTTTCGTGTACCGCAATCCCGCTGGGAACTCCATAAGCCCTCGCTCTCCCCCTTATGCTTTGCGCACCTGTGACGGATAGAATGGCGTGGCGGCCACCCGTGCCTGGGCCGGCTTGCCGCGGATGTCGATCTGCACTGGCGTGCCGACCTTGGCACACTCTGTCCGCACATACCCCAGCCCGACGCCTTTGTTCAAGGAGGGGGACACCGTGCCGCTGGTCATCTCCCCCACGATTTCCCCGTCGGCCAGGATGCGGTAATGCGCCCGTGCCACGCCCCGATCGATCATTTCGAGGCCGACGAGCCGGCGCTTGCTCCCCTCGCCTCGCTCTTTCGCCAGCGCCTCGCGGCCGACGAAGTCCCCCTTGTTGAGTTTGACGATCCAGCCGAGGCCTGCTTGCAAGGGCGTGGTGTCAGCCGTAATGTCATGGCCATAGAGCGCATAGCCCATTTCGAGGCGCAAGGTATCGCGGGCACCCAGGCCGATAGGTTTGATCTGGTAGGGTGCACCGGCCTCCATCAACGCGCGCCAGAGTTGCGGTCCTTCTGCGGCGGAGCAATACATTTCAAAGCCGTCCTCGCCTGTGTACCCTGTACGCGAGATCAAGGTCTCAATCCCTCTCACCCGTCCCTGGGCCGACCAATAATACCGAACGGCGTCAAGCCCGATATCGCATAAGGGCTGCAGCGTTGCCTGGGCCTGACGACCCTGCAGCGCCAGTTGCGCGATCTGTGCACTGGTGTTGGTGATGTCGGCGTCACCGTGCGCCTGCTCGATGATCCAGGCGAAGTCTTTGTCGATGTTGGCGGCGTTGACGCACAGGAGAAAATGCTCTGGGCCCAGGCGATAGACGGTGAGGTCATCGACGATCCCCCCGTGTGGATAACAAAGGGTCGAGTATTGCACCTGATAGACTTCGAGTTTCGACGCATCATTAGTGGTGAGCCGCTGCACCACCTCCAGGGCCCGTGGTCCCCTGATTTCGATCTCTCCCATGTGGCTGACGTCAAAGAGACCGACCGAGGTGCGCACCGCTCTATGCTCCTCGATGATGCCCGCATACTGTACAGGCATTTCCCAACCGCCGAAGTCGACGAATTTCGCGCCCACTTCGCGGTGCAGCTCATAAAGCGGCGTCCGCTTCAGGCTGAGGGCTGCTTGTGGTGCCATAGTCGAGTTTCCCTTCGAGGAGCCATCCGCTCCTCTGCCAGGGTACAAGAGTGGGTTGAGTCTCAGATACACGCCGGAGAGTGTGGCGTGCAGCAACATGCGGGAAGGAACTTATGGCGATGGAGTGGGAGGCGCGGCGAGCATGCCACGCCCCAGTTCTTTCATCATGACGTTATCGATCGGCCCTGACCCGCGCTGCTGTGGCTGTTTGCGTCGACCCGTCATGGCCAGAGCCTCCTTCATGATGGCATGGGCCATGTCCAACTGACGATCCTCTTTCCCTTCGTTGGAGAGCTCGATATCGGGTACGATACCGACGTGATCGATATTCCGTCCACTGGGCGTAAAGTAGTGGGCGGTCGTCAGGCGCAGCCCGGAGCCATCCTGGAGTGGGAAGATGGTCTGGACCGACCCCTTCCCATAGCTCTTGGTACCGATAATGGTCGCCTTCTGTAAATCCTGTAGCGCCCCAGCGACGATCTCGGAGCCGCTGGCGCTACCAGCATTGATGAGCACGATCAAGGGGTATTGCCGATATTGGCCACCACCATTGGCCATGAACCGTGAGTTTTGATTGCGCACCCGGCCCTCAGTCGAAACCACAATCAGCCCCTCATCGACGAAGAGGTTACAGACCTTGACCGATTGACTCAAGAGGCCGCCGGGATTATTCCGCAAATCCAGGACCAACCCTTCCATCTTTTGTTGGGTCAAGCGATTTAAAGCCTTCTCCAACTCCTGCAGCGTCGTCTCATGGAAACCACGCACTTTGACATAGCCAATGCGCCCGTCGAGGAGCTGGCCTTCCACGGTCTTGAGCTCGATCTTGGCGCGCATGAGAGAAACATCCTCGGGCTCCACGCCACCGTGGCGGACGATGCCCAACACCAGGCGGCTTCCCACCGGCCCACGCATGCGACGGACGGCTTCCTGAAGTGTCAGTCCTTGCGTGGGTTGGCCATCGATCTTCATAATCCGATCACCCTGCTTGAGACCCGCCTTGGAGGCCGGCGTCCCGTCCATGGGTTCGACGACCACCACCTGGCCGTCTTCGACGCCGATACGAATGCCGATCCCCCCGAAGCTCCCGCGCGTCTCCTCTTGCATCTCGCGGAACTCGTGAGGCGGCATAAAGGCAGAATTCCCATCCAGGGACTTGACCATGCCCTCGATTGCCCGGTATTCCCAGTTGGCCGCTTGCCCATTCGAGCGTTGCTGTTGGAGGAGGAACGCCTGGATGCCGCTGAACGCTTGCACCAGCTCAGTCAGGGAATCTATGGCGGATAGATCAACGGCCTTGGTTTGGCCGCTGAGGGAGACGACCACCTGCTGGCCCTTATAGTTGATGGTTCCGCCCAGGCGCCGGACATCCTCGTCGACACCATCGACGACCCCCTTGAACAAGCCTTGAGGATTGAGTTTGCTAGCATCCCAAAAGGAACTCTCGACGACGCGTGTCACCTCGACAAAGACCTCAGGTCGACTGGCGTTCAGTTCTCGAGGGTGGCCAGTCGCCGTGATCCCACAACTTAAACACCCAACCAGCAATGCAAACACCGCCAACAACGCGGCCCGCCGCCATAATGTCCTATACGTCATCGCCACGACCCTTGCTATCGGAAAGGGTGCCGCCACTCCGGTAGCCTATTTTTCCAGAAGCTCTTTACATTTGCGTGTAAAGGCTGGAATGATTTTCTGCCAATCGCCCACGACGCCGAAGTGCGCCCGCTGAAAGATCGCCGCATCCGGGTCTCTATTGATCGCCACAATGTTTTTCGAGTACCCCATGCCGGCGATGTGCTGCGCCGCGCCGGAAATACCCACCGCGATGTAGAGATTGGGCGTGACCGTGACCCCCGTCAGCCCCACCTGCATCTCCGGGGGCACCCAACCTTCGTCAACGGCGGCTTTCGAGGCCCCAACCGCGGCCCCGAGGAGGTCGCCAAGCTCTTTGAGGGGCTTGAAGTTGTCCGCGCCCTTCAGGCCACGCCCGCCGGAGATGACAATCGGCGCGCCGGTGAGCGTAATGCCTTCCACTGCTTTCTTGTTCCGACTGATGAATTTAGCCCGCACGACCGAAGCGTCGATACCAGAGGGGCGATTCACGATCTCCCCCTGGCGTGTCTCGTCACGGGGCAGCGGCGCTTGGGTTTTGCCACGCACACTGGCCATTTGGGGGAAGCGGTCGGCGCAGGCCATCTCCAGCATGGCGTTGCCCCCGAAGACCGGACGTGTCATAATCAGGCGCTTGCTGTCGGCATCGATGCGCAGATTCGTGCAGTCCGAACCAAGCGCCGTCCGCAACCGGAATGCCAGTCGCGGCCCCACCTCGATCCCCAGCGAGGTTTTGCCCAGAAGAAGAATGCTCGGCTGGACGTCCCGACAGAGATATTCGAGAGCGGCGGCATAGGCGTCAGGCTGTGGGCTGGCCAGGAGTGGATCGTCGATAACGTAGGCCTTATCCGAACCATAGGCGATGGCTTCTGTGCCGCTGTCGCCGACCTGACTGCCAAGCACGGCTGCCGCCAGTTCCTCTCCCAGCGCATCGGCAAGGCGGCGTCCGGCGCCCAGAAGTTCCTGCGCGATGCCAGCGAGTTTGCCATCGCTGATCTCCGCCACCACCAACACTCCTCGTACTCCATTCGCAGTCATACCCCTTCCCCCATCGCTAGATGAGCTTTGCCTCGCGCAGTCGCAGGGCGAGCTTCTCGCCTTTCTCTTCGTCGGTGTCGCCGTCGAGAAACTCGCAATGAGCCTCGTGGACGGGGACATAGAGCTTCAAGACTCTGGCGTGCGCGGCGTTTGCTCCAATGTGGGCGGGATCGATGCCGAGGGCTGCCGCATCCCACGTCGGGATCTGTTTCTTGCCGGCAGCCATGATCCCCCGCAACGTCGGATAGCGCGGCTTGTTGATTTCGTTGCTGACAGTAATCAAGGCAGGCAAAGTCACTTCCATAACGTCATAGCCACCCTCGACGAGGCGTTCGACCATCACCCTACCGTCGAACACCTCGATCTTCTGGGCGATCGACACACAGGGAATCTCCAAGAGCTCCGCCACACCCACTCCGACCTGCCCGACGTCCCAGTCAGCCGCCTGGCGTCCGCAGAGGATCAGATCAAAAGCGCCAATCTTCTTGATGGCCTCGGCCAGGATGTATGCAGTGGCGTACGTGTCGGAATCCTCAAAGGCGGGGTCCTTCAGTAAAATTCCTTCGTCGGCGCCCATGGCCACGGCTTGTTTCACGGCGCGCTGGGCGAAATCGGGTCCCAGGCTGACAATGGTCACCTTGCCACCGTGCTTTTCGCGGAGTTGTAGAGCCGCCTCGATGGCATGCTCATCGAATAGACTGATACGCGGGTCGATGTTGGGGGGAGGGATGACCTTGTTCCGCTCAGGATCGATCTTGAACGTATCGGCGGGGGCCTCCCAGTCCGGCACCTGCTTGATGCAGACGATCAGGTTTAGCGGCACGTCTTTCCCTCCTTCTCGCCCGCGGCATCGAATCGTATCTCTGGCACCTAACCAACGCCTGTCGACCTCCTCACGCTACGGTGTTCGCGGTCGACAGCCGCTATTTCGCCGGAAGGACCTAGCTGGCGAGGCATATCTAATTGTATGATTTCTTCAGAGATTACCAGCAATGATGCCGGTACTGTAAGATAACCCCCCGAGGATGTCAACCCTTTTTTGCCGCGCCATTCCTAGTCGCACGGGTGCTGCAGAGCGGCTCTGTGAGCCGGATGACGGTCTCGAAAAGGGATGCCAGCCGCTGGTGATTCAGAGGCCCTGGATTGTCGGGTGCCAGTCGTGACACGACGGCCGCGACGCGCTCGTCGAGGCTTTGTGCGGCTTCCTGGCCCGGTGTGGCCTGGGCGAGCCGAGAGGCGAGCTGACGACGCAGGGTTAGGAGCTGCACGATGCGCTTGTCCGAAGCCTCTATGGCTTGCAGAGCTTGTTCCAGCACCGAGTGCTTCATGGGGTCTCCTTTTATGGTTAGAGACCAATAAAAAAAGCCGTGAATCACATACGATCCACGGCTTGACCCGGTGCTTCTGCTGTCGAGAACGCCATGGATCAACAGGCAATCCACGGCATCTCACCGACATGCACTACCTGTGAGATCATCCCTTCTTGAGGCCGCAGCTGCCCCTACACACCTGCCAGCCACGCCAGGGCCAGGTGTTCACCGGGGACATATGCCGCTGCGAATAGATAGAGCGCTGAACCACCAGACGTCACCCTCTCGAAGGATAGCTCGGAAACTATGCGCTATTATAGATGATGCCAAATGATTGTCAACCAATTTCCGCGGAGCCAAGATTCACTTCTTGGCCCCTCTCCCTGACCCTTTCCTGACAGGACAGGGCATCAGCTTGGAGACGGTGTCGTCAAGTGGTGACACACACCTACGGACACGTATACCCTTGCGAGGACTCCGACAGTTGCGGTACATTCGAGAGGCATATCGTGCCGCCATTCGCCACCGGCTGCATCCGTGAGGAAGGGAGTGGGAACCACGTCATGGATCGATTCCAGCTTGCCTCGACCTATCAGCCGCAAGGGGACCAACCGAACGCGATTCGAGAGCTCGTGCAGGGCCTCGAGCATGGACGCAAACATCAGGTACTGCTCGGGGTCACCGGCTCAGGCAAAACCTTCACGATGGCCAACATGATCGCTCGGGTCAACCGACCTACCCTGGTGATCGCCCCGAACAAGACGCTGGCAGCCCAGCTCTACACCGAGTTCAAAGAGCTGTTTCCCACCAATGCGGTCGAATATTTCGTGAGCTATTACGATTACTACCAGCCCGAAGCCTACGTACCACAAACCGATACGTACATCGAAAAAGATGCCTCGATCAATGACAAGATCGACAAGCTGCGCCACTCCGCTACCCGTTCGCTCCAGGAACGCCACGATGTGATCGTCGTGGCCAGCGTGTCCTGTATCTATGGTCTGGGCTCGCCGCAGGATTACCGCAGCATGCTGGTCCTGTTCCAGGACCAAATGGAGATTACACGCGACCACATCCTCAATAAACTCGTCGAAATCCAATATCAGCGCAACGACATGGATTTCCATCGCGGCACCTTCCGGGTGCGCGGCGATGTGGTGGATATTTTTCCGGCCCACGAAGAGGAGACGGCGATCCGGGTGGAGTTCTTCGGCGATGTCGTGGATGCCATCTGGGAGATCGATCCCTTGCGCGGCGAGCCGCTGCGGCGCCTGACGAAGATAGCCATCTATCCGGCCAGCCACTATGTGACGACGCAGGAGAATTTAAAGCGGGCCATCGAGGACATCGGTGTGGAACTGGAGGAGCGCTTGCAAGAGCTCATGCGTCAGGGCAAGCTGCTCGAGGCGCAGCGCCTGGCCCAGCGCACCCATTTCGACCTCGAAATGCTACGCGAGATGGGCTTTTGCCACGGCATCGAAAATTACTCGCGCCATCTCGATGGACGCCAGGCTGGGCAGCCGCCGTGGGTCCTGCTCAACTATTTTCCGAATGATTTCCTGCTCTGTATCGACGAAAGCCACGTGACTGTGCCCCAGATCGGCGGCATGTATCGTGGTGATCGCGCCCGCAAGCAGACCCTGGCGGAGTATGGCTTTCGCTTGCCTTCGGCCCTCGACAATCGCCCCCTGAATTTTGAGGAGTTCGAGGCCATGGTGCATCAGGCTATTTACGTATCGGCGACGCCTGGCCCCTACGAGTTAGGGCAGGCCAAAGGCCGCGTCGTGGAGCAGATCATCCGGCCGACAGGACTCATGGATCCCGAGCTCAGCGTGCGACCCGTACGCGGCCAGGTGGATGACCTGCTTGAAGAGATCCGTAACCGGGTGAAGCGGCGGCAGCGGGTGCTGGTAACCACCCTCACCAAGCGCATGGCCGAGGAACTCACCGAGTATTACCAGGAACTGGGCGTGAAGGTGGCGTATCTGCACTCCGATATCGACACGCTTGCACGCCATGAGATCATTCGCGACCTGCGCCTGGGGAAATACGATGTGCTCATCGGCATCAACCTGCTACGCGAAGGGTTGGACATCCCCGAGGTGTCACTGGTGGCTATCCTCGACGCCGATAAGGAGGGTTACCTGCGCTCCGAACGGTCGCTCATCCAGACCATTGGCCGAGCGGCGCGTCACGTCAACGGCCAGGTGATTCTGTATGCCGATGCGATCACCAAATCAATGCGCGTAGCCATCGACGAGACCAATCGCCGCCGCGAGTTGCAAGGCCAATTCAACGCGGACCACGGAATTACGCCGGAGAGCATCGTCAAGTCGATCAGCGACGTACTGCATTCGGTCTACGAAGCGGACTACACGACCGTGCCACTGGCCGCGGAGGAAGAGGACCGATACCACTCGCAAGAAGAGCTGGACAAGCTCATCAAGAAGCTGCGCAAAGACATGAAAGCCGCCGCCGACCGCTATGACTTCGAACGCGCCGCGGAGCTGCGCGATCGCGTTTTCAAGCTCGAAGGAAAGGAATTGGAGCTGCGGCCATGACGGTGGATCTGCAGTACTTAACCTATGCAGATTATCTAAGCCTGCCGGAGCTGAAGGCGCGTTATTCGATCATTGATGGGCAATTGGTGATGGATGCGGCGCCCACCCCGGACCACCAAACCGTCTTGCAAGAAATCTTCGTGAAGCTTGACTCGCTCATGCGAGCGCTGCGACTCGGGAGGGTGTTCCTTGCTCCCCTCGATATCGTGATTCGGCGCGAGCCACTTCGTACACGGCAACCCGACCTGATGTTCATCAGCCACTGGCGCCGGTCTATTGTCAGACAACAGGTCATTGAGGGCGGACCTGAGCTGGTGATCGAAATCTTGTCGCCCTCGAATACTCTCTCAGATGTGCAGAGAAAACTGCAAGATTATCAGAGGGTCAGCGTACGTGAGGCCTGGATTGTCTCACCGCAGGTACTGATGGTTCAGGTACTGCAGCTCTCTCCGGAGCGCATCGAGCGCTTGGGCCTGTACGGCCTCGGCGAGCTCATCGTCTCGCAAGTGCTGTCCGAGCTGCAGCTCACAGTTGATGAAATCTTCCCGGAGTAGAGATGTCTCATGACTGTTCCAGAGGAAATGCAATGGCTACTCTAGCCTACCCGCATATCAATGTTACTCCTGACGGCATACCGTACATCGCTGGCACGCAAACCACAGTGGTCGAAGTGGTCTTAGATCGCCTTGCATACCACTGGGATGCCGACGAGATCCACCGGCAGCATCCACATCTCGGCCTTGCCCAAATCTATAGTGCACTGGCGTACTACTATGATCACCAGGCGGGAATGGATCGTGAAATCGACGAGCAACTCCTTGAGGTGGAGAAGATCAAGAAGAGCCTTGGCGAATCGTCGATCCGTCTTAAACTCAAGGCCATGGATCGCCTGCCTTGAGCGTGGCTTTGTACATGGGCCATCACGTTTACGCTACTATTACCAATGAAGGTTTCCCTCGCGCTCGATGGTTTAGCGGAAGGGACCGGTTATCACCTGTTTTCCCCGGCATCGGCCAGTACGGAATTATAGAGGTCGGGCACGAGACGAAATCCGAAATTCACTTGACGATATGGCAGGGTGAGGTCGAGGTCAATCTGCCGATGCGATTGCACACGCATATCCGGAGCCGTGCGCTGGGCCGTGTGAGCATTGGCGGAGTCGCGTTCATCCAGCGCCGCAATGCCGATCGCGTGCGGGCGGCCGATACCACCTTCATCCGCCAGGCGCGTGTGCCGCGCCTGGCGGCGCGGCAGCACATTATGGCGGTGACCCCAGACCTCGTCGTCGAGATCCTCTCCAATGACACGTCGGGGTCGATGACCGACGCAGGGGTGCATGGCTGCGCACCCCTGTCGCATACGGGGTTAATGAGCCGGTTTCAGGAAGTGATTGAAGCCAACTTTGCCCACTTTGCCGCCCAGTTTAATCCCCTCCGTGACGGCGTGACGGAAGTGAAACCCAATGTAGACGCGCGAGTCGCCGTTTTCTTCCGCCGCTTGGGAGAAGCTCGTGAATGAACGCGTGACCCCCGGCAGTGTCGTGCTGGTGGTACTGAAGCTGATCGTGTCGGTGCCGAAGAACCGCGCCAGTACCTCCGACATGGCGCCTCCCTGGACGCTATGTCCTGAGGTGTAATCTGGGGCAGCGGGGGTCGGCCGCAATGAATTCCAGTCCGGCTCAGCGACGGTATCCGGGTTGCTGTCGATATCGGCAGCGCGGATGGCGGTGATCGGCCGCCAGAACTTGTAGAAGTACTTGTTCTCAAAATCCGCGATGTAGCCGTCCGCCGAGGCGAAGTTGAGCAGGCCAAAGAGCCGCGCATTCTCCCACAGATCCAGCCCATGCTGCGCCGAGACGAGTCGCGCGATTCTATTCCACCCATGGGGAGAGCTTTCTTCCCAGAACAGGGCGATCTCGGTTTGCTCGGCGGTGCGCGTGGTGCTGTTGATGGCGCCCAGACGTTTGACCTCATTGAAATCGGCTGCATATTTCTTGCTAGTCAAGGCATAGGGCGCCTTCGCCAGGTACTGCAAGCTGGAGGTCAGCACGAAGGGCGTGACCTCTCCCCATCCCGGCGCGACAGCGAAATCGGTCCCGGGGATAAACTGGAAGTCCCCCGGATTGGGGCCTGGCTGATAGGTAGAATCCAAAAAGGTGGTGTCCGACCCATCCGCGCCTCTGAGGGCGAGGATGGCCGCGGCCGCATCCTGGCCGATCTGGACGCCCTGGGTCTTGGCCGGACCATCCGGGATCGCTGCGAGCGCCGCAATGTAGGCCGCTTCGGCGAGTCCGCTGGCTGCAGCAGCTGCGGCTGGGGGAAAGGGAGGATCAGGGATCTGAGGGAAAAGCTCAATGAGCACATCGTGTGCGGCCGCGGCCACCGCGGCTTCGGGGGAGGTCCCCGCTGCCGCCTGGGCGTCGAAGGCGTAGGGCTGGAACCGCCGTTCGATCGCATTCAGTGCATCATGGATTGCCACGTGCATCATGGCGAAGATCCGTGATTCATGGAGCGGGTCTAGGGTGGACAGGCCGGCAGCGAAGGTGGCGCTGGCGGCGGTCTCATTCCAATCAAGGACTGCATCGGCCCCGGCAAGCCCTGTCCAACCCAAGACTATGAGTAACACTAATAGCTTCTTCATACGCGCCTCCTTTTTGCGGGGTCCATTCCTCATGCTGGTTTGTTGATCAGAGAGGTGAGACCTCGGATTGCCTGACGGTGGGCGAGGGAGTGCCTCGCGTCTACAGCCCTTGAAGTGCTTGGACACAAAAGGGACTTCACCCCCTTTCAAGCTGCTCAGTGCTGTCATCACTGTCTAAACACACGACGGTCCCGACTCTACCGCTCCCCGTCTCACAAGTCCTGCACTTTGCCTGCAATTCTTCAGGAATTTGCTGCAAACTCTGCAACGTGCTATACACGTCTATCCCGCCTCTGCTATAATACGACCCCCATGGCGCAAGACATCGCCGGTTGGCTAGCAGCCCTCAACGCCGTCTCTCTGTGGAGCCCGCCGGCCGCTCCAGCAGCGGCCACCGTCATAGGCGCCAGGGAACCCTGGGGTGCGTGCGATGGTGTACCGGTTCGGCGACTGTACCCTCGACACTCAGCGACATCGATTGCAGCGCGGCGGCCAGCTCATACGGCTGCGGGCCAAAGTGTTGCAGGTGCTGCTCTACCTGCTGGCGCATCGGGACCGCACGGTCCTGAAGTCGGAGCTGTGCGAGCAGGTCTGGCCACAGCAGTTCATCAGCGACGCGACCCTCGAAAGCACAGTGCGGGCCGTGCGCCAGGCCATTGGGGATAGCGGGCGCGAACAGCAGCTGATCCAGACCGTCTACGGCTTCGGCTATCGCTTCATCGCGGCTGTGGAGGTTGGTGTCGACGTTCCGCATGGCACGGCGAGCGAGGCCATGCGGTCGCTTCCCGATTCCGTGTCAGCGCCTCCGCCGAACAACGATCCCCACGCGGCGCTGGTCTCACGCATACCATGGTCAGCGGCAGGCGATCACGACCGCCGTACGCCAGGCGTGAGAGATGAGGGGGAGCCTCCACCCCAGGCTGTCGTGGCGGAACTCGCCCTGGAGCGCCTGGGGGTGCCGTCCCCCGTGTGGGAGCAGAAGCTGGTGACGGTGCTGGCCATCGAGCTCACGTTTCCGACGGCGACGGAGGATGAGGTTGCCGCCTACGAGCCCTGGACGGCGGCGAGTCGTTAGGAGCAAGCGCTTGTGGCGAAGGTGCAAGGATTCGGCGGAGTCGTCATTCAGCGCTCGCCGTCGCTATTGCTGGTGGCGTTTGGCATGCCCCAGGCGCTGGAGCAGCTGCCGCAGCGCGCGGTGCAGGCAGCCCTGGCGCTGCGGCAGCTGGCCGCCGAGGGCACTGAGGGAGACCCCTGTCCGGCCCTGCGAATGGTGGTGCATTGGGGGCGGCTGCTGGCGGATGTGCACGCGAGCGAGCCGACGACGCAGCTCCGCCCCATTGGGGAGACGCTCGCCTGGCCGGTGCGGTTGTTGGGGCAGGCCGCGACGGGGGAAATTCTGCTCTCGCCGGAGGTCGGGCGGCTGGTCGAGGCGTGGTACGAGCTGCAGGCGCGCGAGGTCAGGCTCCAACGGGGACAATCGGGGCGGATCAGCGTGTACGCGGTGGTGGGGAACAGACCCCAATGGTCCAGACTAGGGATGCATGGACTCCGCCCGCTCAGTCCGTTTGTGGGCCGGGACCAGGAGCTCGCGACGCTGGCCGCGCGGCTGCGACAGGTGGAAGCAGGCCAAGGGCAGGTGGTGGGCATCATTGGCGAGCCCGGCATAGGCAAGTCACGCCTGTGCTATGAGTTCATCCGTGGCCACGTGCCCCAGCCGTGGGTGGTCCTTGAGACACAGGCAACCGCATACGGCCAGGCAACTCCTTATCTCCCCATCCTCGACCTGCTCAAGAGCTACTGCCACATCGAAGACCGCGATGATCCGCCGACGGTCCGTGACAAGCTGACCGCCAAGCTCCATGGCCTTGATGACGCCATCACACCCACTGCGTCGACGTTGCTGACGCTCCTCGATTTGCCGGTCAAGGACCCACAGTGGCAGGTCCTGGATGCGCCCCAGCGCCGGCAGCGCACCCTGGACGCCATCAAACACCTATTGGTGTGGGAGAGCCAGGGGCATCCGCTGCTGCTCGTCGTTGAAAACCTCCACTGGATCGATGCCGAGACCCAGGCGGCGCTCGACACCCTCATTGAGAGCCTCCCCGCCGCCCGCCTCTTCCTCCTTACTACTTACCGCTCTGAGTATCAACATGGCTGGGGGAACAAAACTTACTACACGCAACTCCGGCTTGACCCACTGCCAGGCGAGAGCGCCCGCGAACTCACCGGGGCTCTTTTGGGCGACGTCCCCGAGCTCAAGCCGCTCAAGCAGCGTTTGATCGAGCGGACCCAGGGCAATCCCTTTTTCCTCGAGGAGAGTATCCGGTCCTTGGTGGAAACGCAGGTTCTGGTCGGCGAGCGGGAGGCCTATCGCCTGGCGCAGGCATTACCGATGATTCAGGTGCCCGCCACGGTGCAGGCGGTCTTGGCGGCACGCATCGACCGGCTGCCGCCGGAAGAGAAACAGCTCCTGCAAACCGCCGCTGTCATCGGCACCAAGGTGCCCTTTCCCCTGTTGCAGGCCATTGCCGAGCGGCCCGAGGCGGCGCTGCACCGTGGCCTGGCGCACCTCCAGGCGGCCGAGTTCCTCCACGAGACACGGCTGTTTCCCGACCACGAGTACACCTTCAAACACGTCCTCACCCGGGAAGTGGCTTACGGCAGCCTGCTGCACGAGCGCCGGCGCGCCTTGCATCGCCAGATCGTGGAGGCCCTGGAGGCGTTGTCTCCCGACCGCCTGGGTGAGTATGCCGAGCGCCTCGCCCAGCACGCGCGGCAGGGCGAGGTGTGGGAGAAGGCGGTGCGTTACTGCCGACAGGCCGGGGAGAAGGCGCAGCACCGCGGGGCCGTGCGCGAAGCGCTCACGAGCTTCGCACAGGCCCTCGACGCGCTCGGCCACCTCCCCGAGCAGCCCGGCACCGGGGTGTTCGCGATCGAGCTGCACCACCGCTTCGGAGGCCTGCTGAACTTGGCGGGAGAGCATGCGAGGAGTCTCGCCCAGTTGGGCGAGGCTGCGGCGCGGGCCCGACAACTCGGCGATCGCGCCCGGCTGGGAGGGGCGCTGTCCAGGATGGTGACGGTGCGCCTCATCGTCGGGGACGTTGAGGGCGCCCTGGCGGCCGGCCGGGAGGCCCTGGCACTGGCGGCCGCGCTTGGGGATCCTGCGCTACACGTGCACGCCTCCTTTCGGTTGGGGCACGCCTACGCTGGCATTGGCGACTACCGCCGAGCGGCCGAGATGCTGCGGGCGAACGTGGCGGCGCTCGCGCGGCGCACGCGTGGTGGCGTGCGTCTTTGGTGCATTCACTCGCAGGCATGGCTCGCGGAGGTGTTGGGGATCCTCGGGGAGTTCGCCGAGGGGAGACGCCAAGGGGAAGAGGCGTTCCGCCTGGCCATGGGCGATGGGCAATGGGACGACGCACCGTTCGGCGTGGTTGCGCGCCTCGGCTGCCTGTACCTCGCCCAGGGGGACCTGGACGCGGCCATCAGGGTGTTCGAGGAGGGCCTGGCCCTCTGTCGCGCCTCCGGCAACAGGGCCCCGGTATGGGCCATCGTTGGGGGCCTGGGTGAGGCGTACGCCCACACGGGACGTCTGGCCGAGGGCCTGGCGCTCCTGGAGGAGGCGCGCCGGGACGATCTTCGCACTGGCCGGTTGGGCGGCAGTTATGTCACCCACCTCCGGCAGCTCAGCGCTGTCTATCTCCGCGCCGGACGCGTCGACGCGGCCTGGCAGCACGCCTGTCAAGCGGTCGAGCTGGCCCGACAGCTGAAGGTGCGTGGACACGAGGCGGTCGCGCTGTGCCAACTCGGGGCCGTCCACGCCCACGCCAGCCCCCCCGACGTCCAGCGGGCCGAGATGCGCTACCAGGAGGCGTTGATCCTGGCCGAGGAACTCGGCATGCGGCCGCTCGTGGCCCACTGTCACCGTGGCTTCGGTACCCTGTATGTGAAGGCCGGTCGGCCGGAGCAGGCCCGCACAGCCCTGGAGACTGCCGTCGAGCTCTACCGCGCGATGGAGATGACGTTTTGGCTGCCCCAGGCCGAGGCCGCACTGATGCAAATAGGCGGATGAGGACCTTCAGAGAAGGGCGTGCAGTGAGGTGGAACACCCAATGTCGAGGAGGATTGCACGAACTGGATGGCGGCCACGCCCATCAAGAACAGGCACTCAGCCTGGCTGAAGAGATCGGGGAGACGGGGTTGCAGACGCACCCCAGGATCGCCCTATAGGCGAGCCATCAGGGTGGGCTCATACTGGTGGGTTGAGGGTGATTCTTCACAGCACTCCGGCCCGCTTCGCATGGAGCGAGGCGATGACTTTTTCGGTGAGGACTTTGGAGGCCCTGAGGATCTCGACGCCCAGGATATGCCCCGCATCGCCGAACTCGACGCTGATGCCTGGAGAGACTTCAATCGATCGGGTATTCCTTGGATTCCGTCATCATCTACGAGGCTCTTACCAGATCGTTTCCACTGCTGACGTCTGGATCTTTCTGTCTCGACTGATAACTGGAACGCTAAAATATAAGGCTGTCCCTGCAATGATGCGATCGGGCATATCTGGGACCTCATCGCGGATCACGCGGCCAACCGCCAGGGCAACTGCCATCGTTAGATCAGCCACGCGCAAGGCGCTGTCTTGCAGGCGGAGCGCTTCTTGAAGGCGCGTGAAGGATTCGGGGGGAATCCTGCCCTTTTCACAGAGGTAGACAACTTCGACAAGCGAAATGGAGGAGATCAGGACGGGCACGCCGCGTCTTCCAGCCTCATCAATAAACCGTTTCGCCCGATCGGATAGCCGGGCATCAGCGTTCAGATACCAGACGGCTGTGTGAGTATCGATAACCGCACTCGGGATCATATGTCTTCCCGGGGAAAGTCTCCCCACATTTCTTGCCGTGCTTTATCGATCTCTTCTGCGCTGATGCTAACGCCAAAATCCTTCCACAACCCGTATAAGGAGCGAAGCGGCTTCTCTCCATCCTCAGCCCGCTGGAGCGGCTCTTCTAGGTCGGATACGATCGCCTCGATAAGGCGTAGCTTTTGACCTGGAGTGAGGTGCTTAGCTAAGCTCAGAACTTCTTCGAATGTCGGCTCTTGTGTCGCCATACATGTCCTCCATGATGAAGCTAACCATTCGATAATCTTCATCAAGCGCGAGCATAGTCCTGCCGGCTAACACTGTGAAGCACTTATCCCCCTTCCGGTGCACGAGTTGGCAACTCTTCAACCGATAGCCATTATGAATCGGAGCTTCACTGGCAGCATGGATATCATAAGCAGCACCACGAAATCCGGCTGGCCGGATTCCAGCAGTGGTAAGTTCTTCCTCGTCAGTTTCGGCCGTCAGCACTTCCATCCGCTTCTGGAATCGATTCTTGTAGTCAGCTCCTAGGCTGCAGGGTCTGGGGCTGGCAGAGAATTGACAGCTGCTTACTTGGCATTGCCCAACTGTTCCAAAATTATCCAGATACCCCTTTTCAGAACAGGTAGATCCCTCTGGGTAATTTTCCACACTGCCGTGAGATCAACGCCCATATAGTCATGATTCAAGACATCACGCAGCCCCGCAATGCGACGCCAGGGGATCTCATGATGCCGGGAGCGCAGTTCCTGGGATAGTCTCTTGGTCGCTTCCCCGATGATTTCAAGTTGCCGAATCACAGCGTCCTGCCAGTGCGTGGTGGCCATAAAGACATCACGACCGACCGAAATATAAGATTCGATCCGCGCCATAGCATCCAGGATGTGCCTGAGATACAGATGGTCGCCTTTCATAAGCTGACCGCTTCCCTCAGCACCTCTTCTCGGATGTAGGGGCTGATTGCCCCTTCGGTGACGACATCCACTTCATAGCCGACGAGATCTTCTAGATCTTGCTTGATAGCGATGATGTCAAGTAGACTCCGGCCGGGATCGAGCTTTACCAAAATGTCGATATCGCTGTCGGGTCGAGCTTCGCCACGAGCCAGGGAGCCGAAGACGCGCACGTCTCGCGCCCCATGGCTGGCGGCGATTCGCAATATCTCGTCGCGCTTGTCTTGTAGAACCTTGTCGATTTCCATAGACCAACTCCGTGAGCGTCATGTGTTTTGCCGGCTGGTGTGCAAATGCTGTGGGTCGTCGATCCCTTCCGGTGCGCCTCCCATATCCGCGGCGCTTAAATTGCGCGTCATCATGGTTCAGGACCTTCTGCTCGGATGGACAGCATCCTCCCACGGCCCATTCTGGCCAAGGCACTCCCGAAAAGTCTCGGCTAAGCTCGCGTGGACTACAGCGCTCCAACGCCGCCAAGGGAATACGTTGGAGCACATAAAATTGGTACACTGGCGTGTACAGCACTGGCGAAATCCCCCCTTCCCCCCTTTGTCAAAGGGGGAGCGCGAAGCGTAGGGGATTTACGACGGCAGCAGCTGTGTACCAATCTTGTGTGGTTCCATTTAGGACTCGAATAGATGGCAACGTGCCGCCTCATCCACAATACGAGCGGCGTCTTCGGGCAGCAGCAGACGCGCGTCCTGCAACTCACGTACCACCTCCTTGACCCGCTGGACGTAGGCCTCGTGATTGCCGTAGCGCTCCTCCAGCGATGGACGGGGATCACCATTCCCCAGGCGCTCTGCCTTGGTCTTGGCAAAGGGCACATACGAGCCCTCTCGATCGCAGAGCTCGCCCTCAGGATAGGGAGCTTTGTAGAGATTCCATCCCGTATGGGTGGCCAGCGGCACGGCGATGGCTGGTAGACGAATGCCGGCGACCTCGTTCCCATCGCCATCCACTTGAGACACGAGTGGAGTATAGGCGCTGGTGGGTGTCGACTCGGGGTACACCCAATCCGTTAGCACATCGACACGGTCGGCGAAGCCCAGCACCTGCATGCCGGGGATGTCTGGAAATTTCACGCCCGTCGGCGCCACCAGTGTCCCTGCTGCCAGCGTTGGCACACGACTGGGTGGCGGCTCCACGCCTTCGGAGACCCAGCGATCGAGCGCAACTAAGAGAGCCCGGAGCGCTGGCGTCGGGTCGTGGGGGTTGCGGGGATGTATGCCAGTCCCGCGTGCGGCTCGCATACCCGCGCGGCCGCCGTGCTGGGTACCAGCCACCATGTAATGGCGGACCGAGGGGGGAATGACGATGTCCTGCTGCCCCAGCGGATCGGTGTGCAACAGTGACGCGCCCTTTTGCCAGTATTCAGTCGAGGTATTGACTTCGATGACCAGCGGATCAAAGCCATCGCCACGCCATAAGCCTCCGGTCTGGCCGGTCACGGGGTCGGTGAGCGTCGCGTGGGCAAACGGAAAGTTGTTTTCGGGGAACCAATGATCCTCATGCTGGGTACGAGTACGGTATGGCTGGCCAAATTCGTAGTTGGCGAAGACCTTGCCAATGCCGGCGACATGGCTCAGGTAGCCGTCGATGACTCTGCGTCCCGTTTCATCTTGATTGAAGCCGAGGGCGACGTGATCGCGCAGATACCGACCGCTCTGCGATTGGCCGAACGCTAGCACCGCTCTGAACCCCGGGTCACCGCCGTTGAGCGCCACGGGGTTCGTATTGCCAGCGCGGTCTCGGGCCTCGTAACGCAAGAAAGAGATGAGATCGCGCGTCGCCGCAAAGCCAATCCCCAGCACCTTGGGATCCTTCGCCGGATACCAGAAATCATAGATCAAACCGGGCTGGAACGCAGTCCCCTCCGGGAGTAACTTGATGCTGCGGGCATTCGCATAGGCCCACTGGCTCGACGGAATCTCGGTGCGTGGGTCCCCCTCTCTGATGCGTACGGTGAGACGCGCCTGGCTCTGGTCGAGAGTCGCCGCCTCATAGCTCAGAGGTGCTGTCAGCCGTGTGGTGGGAACCCGCGTGCCGAACACGAACTCATCCCGAATGGTTCTCACGATGGTCGTGCCATGATACGTGGCGACCGGGACGCGCATCGCCAGGCCGTGATTGGCACGTGGGGCATCTGGGTCCCACCCACTCCACACTATGGTATAGCCGGCACGGAAGGTAAAACCAGTGCCAGCATCCGTCGCCGTGACGGGATCATTGTAGGACGTCGGAGAAGTCTCAGGTGCCACATGGAACACTGGCAGGAGATTCTTGCGTCCCCGGTTCACCACCTCGTAGAGGATCCTTCGGTTGCCTCTTTCGACATCCGCCGGCCGCAGGATATCGAACTCCGCCTCATACTCGACGAGACCACGGCCATTGCGGGGCGCCTTGTCCAGGTTGACGATGACGGCATTCAGCGGATGGTCTGGGTCCAGCTCCCCGTACGCCGTTCCGGTAATGCGGAGGTAGCCCCCCGCCGTTCCGAATTCCTGCCCATCGGCAAATGGCTCCATGCGGTCGATCTTCAAGTTGATCAGCACATTGCACCCCTTTCCGCTTCATCCGTGAATATTCCGTCATATCCAGCCAGCCGTGTAAGAACCCTCTTTAGTTGGGCAGCCATGCCGCTGCCCTGATTTCACCGAACTCCCGCCCGATCTTGGCCCAGGAATCGCCAGCGTCGTCGCTGATGTATACCTCTCCGAACAGGCTGAAGGCCAGGATGCGGTTCGCCTCAGCCGAGTGCGTCGCCAGGCCCCAGATGGTTGAGTTGGCCGGTGCGGGGAGTGTGAGAATTTCCCACGTCTCTCCCGCGTCAGTGGAGCGCAGCACATGGCCTCTCTCTCCGGTCGTGGTCTCGCCACAGCCGGCATAGAGTACTCCAGGATCATCGGCCTTGACGGCGATGCCCCGCGCATAGGGCAGAGGCCATTTCGCTTTGACGCCGAGCGGCTGCCA
>JBKPCR010000455.1:0-10145 GCA_046727435.1 bacterium
ACGGCGGCGATCAGTGGGGGACAAGCGAACACGGCCAGCGGCTTCACCTCCTCGATAAGCGGCGGGCGCAACCAGACGGCTCGCGGGGACTTCGACTGGGTCGCCGGCCCCCTCTTCGCCGACCAGTAGGCGCCTAGCAACTGTTGGCCTGCGAGCTGGTGAGGCGGCTGGGTGAGTCGGCGTCACGCCACATTGATGTAAGGGGCATTGTCAACTTATTGCTTGCCAATATCTTTCCCTGGCATATAGGTGCATAACCGCCTCGACCGTGACCTCTACGCTGCGGTCGGTCCGCTCGTCACTTCTTGCCAGGTATGGAATCGTTGCCGCATCTCTTGACGGTAGACAAGGGCGGGCAAGAGGTGGCGTCGAGGTCGGAAGTGCTGCGCGATGGGACCATAGGCTGCGAGGAAACGCTAGGCCGGCCCCAGAGACTTGGATCCCTACATGCATCGCTCTCGCTGCCGCGTCGGTTAGTGGGAGTTTTCCGCCCGGTTGTTCAGATAGCGGTGCTGCCGATGCTCGATGCTGGGCAGGCTCTCGCGTATGGCGGCACCGTAGCGTCTCAGCTGATCGGTGATGATGACTCGTGGAATGTACGTGAGATCTTTGAGCCGCTTGCGGAAGAATTGTTTCGCAGCCGTCTGATCCCGGCCGCGCTGCACGAGGACATCAAGGATGTTCCCGTCCTGATCGACTGCACGGCAGAGATAGTGGCGTGTGCCGTGGATCCTCATAAACACCTCGTCCGAGTGCCATGTGTCCCCCGGTCGAGAACCTCGGCATCGCAATGAATTGGCATATTGTTGCCCGAACTTCAACCACCACTGACGGATCGCTTCGTACGTCACAATAAACCCATGGGCGAACAGGAGCCCTTCAACATCGCGCTAGCTAAGGCAAAAACGGAAGTACAGCCAGACACCATGGCTGATGATCTCCGCGGGGAAGCGGTGGTGTTTATAGCGGTCCGTTGGAATGGTGGTGTTCATGCGACGATTATGGCACACGAGGCGGGCGCTGAACAAGCCACTCAATGAGCTGACAATGCCGCTCCGAGGTCTCCGGTGACATTCAAGGAAGGGCATGCGGACATGTGCTGTGGCTTTCGGACGCGGCTGCGCACTGGTTCATTGGCCCGAACCGTTTCCTGCTGGAGGGCGCTTACGACGCGATTTCGACCACCACGACTTCCACCCGTTCCGTGCCGCGCTCCGTATGCCTATGCGCTTGGCCGCGGCCTCGGAGAGGTCAATGATTGGGCGCTTTTTGCCCGTAAACGGCCCACGGTCGTTGATTGTGACCACTACCTGCTGCTTCGTCCGTAGGTTCGTGACCTTCACCTTCGTCCCCAGGGGTAAAGAACGGTGCACTGCCGTCAATTGCTGCCGTGAGAAGCGCTCCCCGCTGGCTGTTTTGCGCCCGTGATGCTGTTTCCCATACCAGGAGGCGAGGCCCACCTGTCTGGCCTGAGAAGGGCTTCTGTGTGCCACGTCGGATATAGGCGTGAGCCAGAGACCGCAGAGCCCCAAGACTACCAGCAGTGTGCGCATGACATAGCCTCTACGGGGGAAAGCGTTTCCAGGGGGAAAGGGTATGTCGTCACGAAGCAACAGGTATACCATTCGGCTCATCAAGGCGCGGAGCGGCCACCAGCCGGGTGCTGCGTGTGTTCCGGTGCGGGCCATGAAGGGCCTCGCAGCTCAGGATGAAACCCGTCGCAGAGATGTCACCCGACTTATTTTGAGACCATCAGCCTGTGAGGGATGTACGTATGGGGGGCGAGCAGCAGCTCGTGTCGCTCATTATGAAAGTCCGGGCGTATCCGCAAATCTTCGAGAACTCGAGCCGACGACTGTAGGGATCGGCGGCCCGCGTGCCTTGACGCCCCCGCCTGCCCGCCCTGCCATCGAAGGCATGCCTTATGCTTGTCCATAGGATACCGTAAGATAACCTGAGAGGAGGGCAAACCATGGCTTACCAGTCGTACATACGCCAAGAACACGCGGCTAGCATCCAGCAGGTCTTGGCCGAGCAGACGCACGAAGGCCCGGAGTGGCCCGGTGAGACGCTCGCCGAGCGCACCGGGCTGCGCCCGGATGAGATCAACGAGGCCGTCCAGCTGATGGTCCAGCGCGGCCATGCCGCCTGCGATTACTCCGAGGGGCGCCGCCCATACGCCTTCACGACCGTGCGGCTCACCCCCGAGGGCCGGACCCATTATGAACAGCGGTCACACTCGTAAGTGGAGAGGAGAGGGGCGCATGGCCGTCGATGGGATCGGCGTGACGCTAACGGACCAGAATTTTCAGACGGTGGTGCTGGAGAGCCCACAACCCGTGCTGGTCGCTTTTACCGCCGAGGGGTGCGGTCCCTGGCACCTGCTCGCGCCGGAGATCGCGGCGATCGAGGAGGCCTTTCGCCGCTGGGTGACGGTCGCCACGCTCGACGTAGAGGCCCAGCCCCAGACGCCTGAGCGCCACGGGGTAGGGACGCTCCCGGCCGTGCTGTTCTTTCAAGATAGGCGGGTGGTGGATCAGCTCAGCGGGGTGGTAGACAGGGCCAACATGGCTGCCAAGTTGCACATCCTGACGCGGAACAGCCACGCATGAGATGGGAAAAACGGACATGGTTCGGGACGTCAGAGCTGAGGGGTCTCGAATGGCTGGTGGCCGTAGCGATCGAGGTGCACGACCTCGCCGACGGGACGGCGGGTCGTCGGCCCGTACCGCCCCATCGGCCAGCCCAGCGGCACCACGGCACAGGGGGTGACGCGCCACGGCAAACCGAGTGCCCGGCGTACCAGCCAGGTGCTCCAGAGGGGCAGCGTGATCAATGCCGCCCCAAGCCCGGCCGCCTGTGCCGCCAGCAGCAGATTTTGCACCGCTGGATAGATCGATCCATAGTAGCTGGTCACCGCAACTGGTGGCCACACTGGCCATACGCCACGCAGACCTGCCACCACCAACACCGGGACCTCCTCGAAATGCTCCACCTGCCACTGCACCGCACCAATCTGCCGTTGCATCTTCGGGTTGCTAGCCGTCAGGCGCCGGCCCAGGCGACCGTACAGGCTCCAGACGAGGCGATACAGACGGGCAAGCCGGGCTTTCACCGCCCGCTCCTTTACCAGCATGAATTCCCAGGTCTGCGCGTTCCTACCCGTCGGGGCCTTGAGTGCGAGTTCAATCAGGCGCAACACCAAGGCATCATCGACCGGATCGGGTTTGAGGCACGGAGCGCGCGCTGCGTCCGCATCGCCTCCTCGATCGGCATCGTGAGCGGTGGCAGGGTCGGGATCGGCGCAGCGTCGGTGACCTTGGTCATGGAATCATATCCTTTGTGGCGGGGCGGAAGCGAGGAGAGTCGGAAAGGCTTGGCATTGCCAGGAGCAGGGCGTGCCGTGAGCAGCGGATCATCGCGTGATCTCCCGATTGTTCCTCGTCTTCTGCCGAATTGGTGGCACCGGGTGCTTTGCTGCCCTCCTCCGCCAGTTCTTTGGAAAATGTTCAGGGGTTGTTTGCGCAATAAGTTGGTCGATGAGGTTGGCTTTTGAGGGCATTATCAACTTCACGGTTACATCTGCCAAATGGAGTTGTCAAATGGGACGCTGAGCTCATTTCGAGGCCATTGTATCACCTTAAGTGGGATGTCTGAGCATCGTCAGCGGACTACATACCCTCAGAGTGGGAAAGATATTATCGCTCGCCAGTTAAGTTGACAACGCCTCGAGACGCAGGCGTAACCCAGGAGCATGGCGCTGTACCTCCTGTACACACCACGTTAAAAGTGCGGGTCTTTGCATCTGTGTATCAAATCTGCTACATTTATCCCCAGTGTCTTTCAGTCGCCAGCTCGATCAAATGCTCGTGAGGTATTAAGGAGCCGCACCGGCGATCTTCAGGCCAGTTGCGGTTTTTTTATGATCCTCCGCTCATGTGTGGCGGCCTTCTTTCCATCTCATGCCAGGAGGATCATCCCATGGCGAACGGAACCGTGAAGTGGTTTAATGCCGACAAAGGGTTCGGATTCATCACGCAGGACAATGGTCCGGATGTCTTCGTCCATTACTCGGCGATTGTCGAGACGGGCTACAAGTCCCTGAACGAAGGTGACCAGGTCGAATTCCAGATCACCCAGGGTCCTAAAGGGCCTCAGGCCCAATCCGTGAGAAAGACGGTTACCGCTGCTCGATGATGCATCGTCCCTTCCCGGCGCTTCCCGCACGAGGGGCCGGGGAGGCCCAAATATTCCACCCTCCATGCCTCCGCGACTACTCCATATCCTCCAGAGAGGACCGTTCACCCATGTCATCCCGGAGCACCGCGATCCAATTCGGGAAGTTTCTCGCCGTCGGCACCCTGAATACGATGATCGATTTCGGCACGCTCAACCTCTTATCCTGGCTCACGGGCATCTACGGGGGGGTCCGGCTGGCGCCGATCAACGTGTTGGGCGTGCTGTTCGCCCTGACGAACAGTTACCTGCTGAACAAGCATTGGACCTTCAAGGCGCCCGCGCAGCCAGGCCGTCACGTGGGCCGCTTCATGCTGGTGAGTCTGATCGGTGTGAGTCTCAACACGGCCCTCGTGGTCGCCCTCACGTATGTCATGATGCGCCCAGCGGGGATCACGCCTCAGCTCTGGGAGAATCTCGCGAAAGCGCTGGCGACTGGCGGCACGCTCCTGTGGGATTTCCTCGGGTATAAGTTCCTCGTCTTCACGGCCCCCTTGCCGGAGCCGACGCGATGACCGCCGAGTCGTTGCACCCCGCACCTCCCATGATGCGGGGGACGGCAGACGTCGCCAATGCCGTCACGCATCTTACCATAGACGAGAGATATATTTCGACGGGTATTCCGACACAAAAAGGGCGTGAAACGGATCGCTTTGGGGGGATCTGCCGCACTGACGCATGAACGGCCGTTTAGGCAACAACTCTTCAGATGTCAGTGGAGAATTGGGCGCCGTCCTGAATGACGCCGCGGCCATTGTCGCAGAGTCGCAAGCAGCAAGAAGAGGAAAATGATGAAACCGTTATGTATTTATCACGGCTTGTGCGCGGATGGCTTTACCGCGGCCTGGGTCGTCTGGAAATTTTATGGCGAGGGCAACGTGGATTTCCATGCCGGGAAGCATGGAGAGCCGCCTCCCGAGGTAGCCGACCGCGAGGTCTATGTCGTGGATTTCTCCTACCCGCGTCCGGTCATAGAGGAGATGGCGCGGCACACGAAAAAACTGGCGGTGATCGACCATCACATCACGGCCGCACAA
Source organism: bacterium (assembly GCA_046727435.1). GTDB lineage: Bacteria > Tectomicrobia > Entotheonellia > J063 > CAVPRW01 > CAVPRW01. The sequence continues at coordinate 5,274 of JBKPCR010000455.1, forward strand.
GACCTGGAGGACTTTATCCGGAACGACGGCATCGTGGACGGCTTTTTCGACATGGAGAAGAGCGGCTGCTTGATGACCTGGGAATGGTTCTTCAAGGGTAGGCCCCCTCCAGAGGCATTGCTGGCAGTCAATGACCGCGATTTATGGACGTTTAAACGCCCCTGGACGAGAGAAATAGCCTTAGCGATGACGGCTTATCCCTATGATTTCGAGACCTGGGATGCGATGATGGCGGCAGATCACCTTGAATCGCTGCGCCAGGAGGGCGTGGCGCTCTATCGGAAACAGCAGAAAGACATCGCCGAGATCATCGTCGCAGGCAGCTACCTCATCACTATTGCTGGGCATACTGTGCCTGCCTGCAACGTCCCTTATATGTGGGCATCCGATGCCGGCCATATCATGGCGCAGGGCCACCCTTTCGCGGCCTGTTTCTGGATCGACGGCAAGGAGATGGCCTTTTCCTTGCGCTCGGCTCCTGAGGGGTTAGACGTTTCCGAGATCGCCAAGCGATTCGGAGGCGGCGGACATAAGCATGCTGCCGGGTTTAAGCTACCCTGGACTGCCTACCGGAGTATTTGTAGCGGCCTGCAAACAGTGGCACCCGGACCCGCAAACAAGGCCGATTCAGAGGTTACGCAGGGGCGGTGAGATCGAATCGAGTTCTCGTCCAACCGTCACGAAGGAGAGAACTCTATGCCAGAGCTGATTTGGCTCTATCCTAGGACTGCCATGCGTGAAACGTCAGGCACCGCCTTCTTGAGCAACTCGAGGCGTTTCCCGCTGTGCTCCGGCGCGAGGATGGTCAGCCCTGTGAGATTGCCGCCCGGATGGGCGAGGCTGGCGACGAGTCTGACCTCTACGGGATCGGCCAGGGCCATGAACACGACCGGAATTCTGGTGGTCGCTTGCATCGCAGCCAGAGCCTGGGGCGTCCCCGGCGCCAGGATGACATCCACGTTGAGCCGGCCAACTCGGCGGCGAGGGCGTGAAGCTGATCGCTCTGGGGCGCATGGCGATGCTCAAACACGAGGTTTCGCCCCTCCACGTAGCCGAGGTCGTGCAGGTCCTGCTGGAAGGCTTTAAACAGGGCTTTCCCGAAGAACACAGAGCTGGAGGCTGGGGCTGAGAACCCGAGCCAGAGGGTCCCTATCTGGTATACCTTCGGCGATGGCTGCGCAGCAGATGCAAGCGGTGACAGGAGGAGGCCAAGGGTGAGGGTGACGATGAGCCCGAGGATGGCGTGTCCCATGGTGGCGTCCTCAAGCGATATTCTCTCGAGAAATGTTGACGCGGGTTGAGGAACGCCCTGACCCATCTGCCAACGTGAAAGTTACGGGCGACCTGTGGCCCGCCTGTTGGAGACCATCGACACCTTCTCGCGCATGCACCACAGCGTCGCTGGCCTTACCGGCGACCGGACGGCGTGGGTCACGACCGGCCCGTGTCGCGCGCCCCACCACACCATCTCGGAGGCGGGGCTGATCGGCGGGGGCCCCGTGCCGATGCCGGGCGAGGTGTCGCTGGCCCACCATGGCGTGCCCTTTCTGGAGGAATGGCCAGAGTTCCGAGGACATGTCCTAGAGGTTTTGCGGCAACCGCTCGACGATAGAATAGTTACAATCACTCGGGTATCGCCATTTGCTTCGTCTGTGTGCCGCCAGACCCTACCTGTACACCTTTGAATGTGAAGCGGTCACTCGTCACGACTCTGCCAGCAACCATTTAAGCTCCCGCGTAGATCGGCTACGCCGTTCGATGAAAGGTGAAATTGCGCCTATCCCCTCGTCTTGGTGAGCTTTATCAACAAGAATCGCGCCGCTGGGATGTCCATCGAAGAGGCATGTCTGGAGGCCGGCTATACGCGCTTGCGGCCGATCTGGACGAGTGCGATCACCACGCTCGCGGGTTTGGTGCCCACGGCTTACGGCTGGGGTGGGGTCGAGCCCTTCATGCAGCCGATGGCGAGGGCGATGGCCTGGGGGCTAGCCTTCGCCATGCCTATCACGCTGTTCCTGGTTCCACTGGGTACCCTGCTCGTGGAAGATGCTAAGCGTGGTTTCGCCAAGATGTTCCGGCGGTCTAGTGCCAAGACCCTCGACCTAATGATGGTCAGGCGGCGGATGGACTGTAGTCTCCGGCAGGAGGGGCGAGCAGCCTACAGGTGTCTGGACAAAAATTCCTTCACAACCCGCTCGAAGCCGCGAGGGTTGTCCAGAAAGACATGGTGGTCGGCGTGCGGAACCTCAGCCAGTTCGAGGGTAGGACACTGTGCCTGAGCCTCAGCGATGAGCTGAGGCGTGACGCGCGGACTGCGGCCGCCCTTGACGACGAGTGTCGGGATGATAATCTTCCGGCAGTGTGGGATCCCATCGAAGCTATTGCGCTGCGCATAGACATTGCGATCGAACTTGTGCGTCCAGGTGCCATCGGGGAGTTGTCGGCCACCGCGCTCGGCGAGATGGCGAATGATCTCCGGGGCGGCGGTCGTCCCGTTAGGACGAAGCCGGTAGCGGGAGAGAAACTCCTCATGGGTGGCGTAGCGGCTCCCTGGTCGGTTCCCGACATTGCGTAACATAGCCACACGCTGCTCGGGCATCCGTAACGTGGAATCGACGATGATCAGCGCTCGGATACGGCCGGGATAAGTGGCTGCGTATACCAACGAGACCAGTCCTCCCATCGAATGGCCGATCAGGACGAAATCGCGCAAGTCGAGATGTGCTGCCACTCCTGCCAGGTCTGCAGCATGCACCTCATAGGTGTAATTCGGTGGGTTCATCCATTGGCTATCGCCATGGCCACGAAAATCCAGGGCGCGCACGTGAAAGTCGGTGACGAACCCCGGTGCAAAGAAATCGAACCAATGCCCATGCGCCGCGCCGCCGTGGACGCAGAGGATCGGCGCGCGGCCAGCCGTGCCGTAATCCAGGTAATGCAGTCGCGATCCGTCAACTTCGACCAAATGACTGGTGTAGGAAGCTGGCTGGAAGCCTCCTTCCGGGTGCACAACACCTTCACGTACTTTGTCCTCACTGAAATTTGCTGACGTCATCGTGGCCCTGTCCATCCGTTCGGCTTTAAGGTGCGGTTGTGTCGATTGTTAGGGGTCATCTGCTGTTCTACGCATGAAGCGCACGGCGGCGTTCCCGTAGAAACCGAGAGGAAAGCTATACAGGAATTTGACTAGGAGGTCAAATGGAAATTCCAACCCATGTCGGTGGCGATCCTCTTCTCCTGCCGTATGGTTGCAGCTCTGCGTACGAGAGCGAAGGGCCTTGCCGAGCTTTTGCGTTCTTGACCGCACGTGGCGACACCCATAGAAGGGGTCTCTCGTGGAGTTCCTGGGTGCAACATAACCCACGCCTCGACGTTGCCTTCCCTTGCCGCTTAGCGTCCAAAGAGCTATATTAACACGTGCTAATGAAAAACTGTAACATGAACGTGAGCTCATCGTATGCCCGGCGAAAAGATCATTTGCACCAACAGACAAGCGCGCTTCGACTACCACCTCGAGGAGAACTTTGAGGCGGGTCTCGTCCTGCAAGGCACGGAAGTCAAATCGCTACGGGATGGACGGGCCAATCTCAAAGATAGCTATGCCTCGGTGGACAATGGCGAGCTTTATCTGTACAATTGCCATATCAGTCCATATCCGAATGGCGGTTATGCCAATCACGATCCCGAGCGGGTGCGGAAATTACTCGTGCACAAGCGTGAGATCCGCCGGTTGGTTGGGAAAACGCAGGAACGTGGCCTCACTTTGATTCCCCTCAAGCTGTATTTTCACCGCGGAAAAGTCAAGGTCGAGATGGCCCTGGCGCGTGGTAAGAGGCAGTACGATAAGCGTGAAGACATGAAACGGCGCGATGCCGACCGCGAGATCGAGCGCGCTTTCAAAGGACAGTTCCGAAAGTGAACAACGCAGGTGTATGATCAGGACTGAGTAAGTCGTGAGGACAAGCCTCAGACCGTAGCACGCACCACCCAGCACTCCTCCTCAAGGGGGCGACAGGTTTCGACGGGGGTGATTGCGGCGAAGGCGGCATGCCGAGGTCCCATTGGCTCGTAAAACAAATGGGAAACCACAACTGCCAACGAAGAACTGGCACTGGCTGCTTAACAACCAGCCACGTCCTTCCTGTTCTCGCCTGTGGGGTGGGTAAGGGCGTCATTTAGCAGGCTAGTCAACCATCCCCCGCCCGGGGGGATGGGGCGCGAAATCCAAGCTGGGCTAGCTCGGCCCCATGCCCCTGCCGATGGGGGAAGGGCTGAGCGAACTTTTAAACACCGGCTACGCATGTAGAAACCTTCAGCCAAAGACCTTCGGACGCGGGTTCGATTCCCGCCGCCTCCACTTTGCGAACGCCCTTGATCTGTTATGGTCGAGGGCGCTCGCATTTTCAGGTTGCAGTGTATCGTTTCAGCGTGTCTGCCAATTCACGGGCGAAGGCGATCAGCATTTCGTCTGAGTCTCTGGCTGCTAGGAGCGACAGGCCCACGGGAAGTCCCTGTACTTCCGCCAGCGGCAGGTTGATCTGGGGTATGCCAGTCGTCCCTGCGATGCAGGTCAGCGTGCTTATGCGCGGCCGTAAGACATCTCGTGTCGATAACCGTTCCCTTCGCAGCGGCGCAGGGGTCGGGGCGGTGGGCAGGCAGACGACCACCCCATCGGCGAGGACCGCTGTCATGCGCTTGATGATAGCTTGCCGAGAGACCCTGGCCGCCTCGACTTCCGCATCCGAGATGGCGCTGGCGAATCGGTAGCGCTCGGCCACCTCAAAACTAAATCGCGGATTGACGCGGTCGATCCAGTCCCTGGCGGTTTCCCAGGCCTCCCGACCCTGCAGAATCTGCTGCTGACTTGACCAG
>JBKPCR010000456.1:0-12185 GCA_046727435.1 bacterium
TACTACCAGCTCGCCGAAAATTACTACCATAAGGAAAGACGGCGCTCGGAGACGCGTGTCATCTATACGTTCGGCCGTGCCGACCAGGTCGATCCGGAGGCCTTGCGCCGACTGGCCCAGAGTATCCTGCGCGTGGCCAACAACGATCGCATCGATCTGTCGGCCCGCAAGTTCCCGCCGGATGTTGGCATCGACGACATCGAGCAGGTCTATGCGGTCGGTGTGCTCTACGCCGCCCGCGCATTATGGGAAGAGCTGGGCATCGGGCCGCTGCTGCGGGAGAAGATGCAGCAGGACGGCGGTGACACCCCCCACGAGATGGCCTTGCTCGCCATGACCGCTAACCGGCTCGCCCAGCCCGCCTCCAAGTTGGCCTGCTACGAGCACTGGCTGGTCGATGAGGTGTATTGGCCAGAGGCTAAGGCCTTGGCGCTGGAGCACCTCTATCGCGCCTTGGATTTTCTACTGCGCCATATCGAGCCCCTTGAGCAGGAGATTTTCTTTCGCACCGCCGATCTGTTCAACGCGGATGTGGACCTGATCTTCTGCGATACCACCACCCTCTACTTTGAGATCGATGAAGAAGACGAAGCGAGTGAGCCGTGGCACGACCGCACCATACCCGCGCTGCGTCAGCGCGGACATAATAGGGAAGGCCGCGATGGTAACCCCCAGGTGGTGGTCGGGCTGGCCCTCACCCGCGACGGATTGCCCGTGCGCTCGTGGGTGTTTCCGGGCAACACCGCGGATGTGACGACGATCAACCACCTCAAGGATGATTTGCAGGGCTGGCGGTTGAACCGCTGCGTCTTTGTCGGGGACAGTGGGATGTTCTCCGAGGCCAATCGGCAGCGGCTGAGCCGGGCCCTGGGCCGGTACATCCTGGCGGTGCCGATGCGCAAGGTCACCGAGGTGCAGCTCGACGTGCTCACGCGTGCAGGCCGCTACCGCGACGTGGCCCACAACCTGCGGGTGAAGGAGGTGTACGTCGGCGAGGGCGAGCGGCGACGCCGCTACCTGGTCTGCCATAACCCCGACGAGGCGGCGCGGGAGCAGGCCCATCGGGAGCGCCTCCTGGCGGTAGTGCGGGCGGAGTTGGCCGCCCTCGACACACGGCAGGCCGATCATCCCAAGAAAGCCTGTGAGCTGATGGCCTCGCGCCGCTTCGGGCGCTACCTCCGGATGGATGCGCACGGTCGCCTGAATATCGCTGCCGCGAAGGTCGTTGCGGAAGCGAAGTATGACGGCAAGTTCGTGGTGACGACCAATGACGACACCCTCGATGCCGAAGATGTGGCGCTGGGGTACACCAGCATCACCCTGATCGACGGCTGCTTCCGGCAGATGAAGACCACGGGGCTGCAGACGCGTCCGATCTATCATTGGCGCCCCCATCGCATCATCGCGCCTGTGAAGCTCTGTGTACTGGCGTTGCTGCTGGAGCGGGCCGCCGAGATCCGCTGCCAGCAAACATGGCGGACGATTCGCCAGACCTTGGACCAACTGAAGGTAGTGCGCTACCGGATGCAGGGGAAGACCATTGTCCAAAGTACCCAGGTGACCTCACCCATGGCCGAGATCCTTCAAAGTCTCGGTATTCCCTTGCCGAAGAAGATTCTGGAAGTGTTCGAATAGGCAAGCACCGCCCATCTGGCATAGATACATACCTCCCAGACCCCCTCTGTACCCTACTGATTTCTCTTCCTTTATTGATCTGTGTATCTAGCCACCGCAAACTCAGGCTAGATCAACAAGCCTGCCGACTAGCCCCCACATTTGGGACTTCATAGGAATCTTGATCTTTTTCATTTTTGTATGTGTCAGAATTTACTCAGCTTTCGACATGGGAAGAGGTTATGCCAAGGGACTAGTGCAAGCTTAACAGTCTGGTTGTGCAAGGGCGTCTGTCAGTTCACAGTCATAGTAGGCACAAATGCGCTGCATGAGTTCAGCCGTGGAGAGTGCATGCGCGGGTTCCACGACGGCCCGTTTCCCATGGACCCCCTTGGGCTCAATCGGATTGAGCCAGGGGCTCTTACTCGGTAACCGACAGATAATGACGCGACAGCCCCCTGCCTGTTTGGCGTGGCGCTTGTGGGCGGTGAGCCACTCCTGCACCGCCTGGCTGATGTGCCAGGAGGCATTATCCCAGATCAGCACGAGGGCTCGTTTCCCCTGGGCCGTAACGTATGTCGCCAACCACGCGAGAAAGGCGCAGGTGACCCCACTGACGGGACGTCCCCGCACAACACGCCACAGCATCTGGCTGTCGGTCCATACAGCCCATCACAGGCCATGGCTTTACCCTCGGGGTCCTTGGCTGGGACGGTCTTTTCCACCAGGCGGACAGGCTGGCCATCGCTCCAGGCATGCATCTGGGGCTGGGCTTCACGGCTCCACCACACCTCATCTTCGAAGCCCACCACCATGTCTGTCTGGTTTACGGCCATCTGGATCAGCCGGTCGCGGCGTTTTTTTTCTCTCATAGGCGGGGTCGGGGCTGACGATCCAGTGCTTGGCGCGTGGCCAACTGACGCCCAAGCGAATGATGGCATCCAGCATGGTCGGGCATGAGAGGGGGGCGGCACTCAGGCCCTGCTCGTGACACACGGCCGCGAGCCGCTTGAGGGTCCAGACACGCGCTGGCTGGCCAAAGGTCCGGGGGCTTTGATGGAGGATGGCGCGTACCGGCTCCCGTTTCTCAGCATTCAGGGCAGGCTCGACCGTGATTGGCACGTTCGACGCATGCTGTACACACGCCAGGCCACGCGCGTCGAACGCGTGCAGCACGTTGCGGACCGTTTGTGGCGCACAGTGTAAGGTGCTCGCGATCTCCGAAGGTTTATGTCTCTCTGCGCTGGCAAGCAAAATCTGGCAGCGGCGCACAGTGAAGGCCTCGGAACTGCGCAGCCCAGCTTTGAGTGCGGCGCGCTCGTCGTCTGTGACATGGCGAATAGACAGAGGTGGTTTCATAGCACAGACTATACACGCGAGCTCTTACTTGCACAAATACTCTGTTAAAACTGCACTAGGGGAGTTTGTTGTACTCTCTAAGTCGCCAGAAGTTCCAGAGGTCGTCGTGCTGACGGCTTACGGCGATTACCTCATAACCAGTCCAATCGATCGTTCAACTAAGCCAGTTGAAAAAAACACTGTATCTTCTAAAAATGTCCGAAATGGGCAAGATACCCTTAACCGCAGAAATGGTCGGGCCACTGCAGGTCAAACCATAAGTCTGCCAGAGGATGCACACTCTTACAATTTCCAATGCTGGCTCTAGCTCTAGTGGACCTTATTGATTCAATACCCTGCCGGGACACCTGTGAATTGGCGAGGACCTGTCAAGCGCTTTTGAGAGCTCTGAAGGAATAGTTCTAAGATTGTCAAAAGTCTTAATATGAATAGCTCTAGTGGCTCCTCTTCTTACTATTCGGTACTCTTCTGCTCCAATTGCTTCTCAAGAACTTAAATTTCGCGTTTCATTTTCTCGATCTGTAAATTAATCAGCTCATCTTGTTTTAGCTGTATCTTACGAAACCATGCCCTGCCACTCTAAAGTGGTATAATCCCCCAAAGGCACCAAAAATCGCTAGATAAATTAAAATGAGTCTTTCATTCGACTTATTCCTGGCTATCACGCTTTTAAGAAATGATTTCTTACAATCTCGTCCCGTGATAAAACTTCTTTCGCTTTTAGCAGTTCGAGTGCTAAAGAATGTGTGACATTAGGCTCGTCATATTTCTCAATAACATAGGAAAAGACCAATGTTGCAGCAACCACCATAATAAAGCCGAATGAGGTGCCAAACTTATAGATATTATCAGTAGGTGTTGGAACGTTCGAGTCCAGAGCATCTCCCTCACGTACTTTTTCCGACGAGGTCGCCCCATATCTCCTGCCCTAGTAGACCCCAAAGTGAACTATGGGGGTGACGTCCAGCGGCGTCTCTCGGCGTCGCCTTTCAGGTATATTCTTCCTAGGATAAATGATATAACATGACTATTATTAATTACTATTGGAGAGATGTAAGTCTTCGGATGTGCGAGAGAGTGAGGTCACGTGATGAAAATTTATGATGTTTATCGGGGGCAGGACCTCAAAGCCTCTATCCGTATCTGGGGCACGAACACAATTGAGTGGACGTATCCACTGCACGAAGCTGCATGGAATGGGCTCTGGTGGAGTCACGAGCATAAAGAGGCTATTGAAGATATCATCCTGACTTGTCCTCGTCTGGAGGAATTTCCCCTGGGGGTTTTCAGCGTTAGACTTCGGCAGATTGACGTAATTTCCCTGTAGCAGCGCCTCCTGTCTCCCCCTCCTTCAACGCGACAATATGACTCATGCCCGCAAAAAAAATGGCGATATAGAAGGGAGGCTAAAAATGGTTTAAATTGATATATTATGGTAAGGAGAGTGACAGAAGTCTATGAGAATATATGATGTGTATCGGTACAACGATCTTGTCGCTCGGATGCGTATCCTAGAGAATGGAAAAATCGAATGGGCCTATCGTCAAGAACACGGGAATTGGCAGGGGTTCTGGTGGAGCAACAGTATCAAAAATACGATGGAAGAATTCATCAAACGCTATCCGGATTTTGAGGAATTGGTGGTGGCAGAGTTTACGCTTCGACGATGCGAGCATAAATCATAGGAAGAAGTTATCCCTTAGAGGCTCTGCCCCACATGCCGTCTGCCGGAGGATGAACGCTCTTGAAATTCCCTAGTGTGGATTCTTGATTGAATACTATGGCGAGATACTTAGGAATTGGGCGCGGGGCTGTGAATGGCTGTTAGGTGAGGGGCGAGGATCAAAGAACCGGAAGTTCGCGGCATTATGACCCCTGCTTCTATTATCATTTCCCGTCTTTTGGTAGAGGTTTCAGATACTCAGAATAAACCCACCCCATTTTAGGTATGGCATTGATATAGTTAAGATATTCGATGTAGAGCCAAGTTTCTTTTGATGCAATCAAAGCAACTTTATTGTTTGGTCCGATCTTCCCTATTACACAAGATTGTTTACTTGCCTCGCTCCTGACCTTTACAGTTCGTGTTGTAACATAAGACGTCTTAACTTCTGTTTTTGGCCTAATGGTATCTAGCCTATCCAGCACTTTATTTCCGAACTATTTAAATCTATTTATTTCTTTATTATCTGACCCGTCTAATTTTCCCATAATCTCATCAGATCGTCTCTCTATAGGGCTTTCAAGAGAAGTTCTTGTTTCAGAGAATTTTTGTAGAAATAAATTCTCGCTTTGATTGCTTAAAATGATCTCAATTATACATAGGAGTATATCTACAAATATTCCCAATATTCCATCAAATCTAATAATTCCACGTGGATTAGACTGAATTCTTTCTTCGATTAACCTCTCGATCCTATCAAGTTGTGCAGTAATTTATTGTACCCTCGATAGCCTTGAAGAGTAGTTAAGCTACCCAAAATCGACTCAGCAAATGTGTAATGGGCATACTGATCGATATATCCTGTCTTCATTGCATGGATAGTTCAATCAGCCATGATTGAGAGATTAGATAGCTCCCTGAAGGGGTGTGTAGTATTATACCGCTCCTGAACCTCTCGGATCATATCGAAGGTCGCTAAAGTCGTGAGCCTAGTTCACTCCTCCTGCCTTGCCAGTAACTCGCTTGCCTGCTTCATCCCTAACGGATCAATGGAAAGGCGTGATTGCTCATACTAAAGCTGGACTTGTTTGGCTGCGTCCAACTCTACCGATAGCCTAGTTGCGCGCTCCATCTGTAGAAGATCGTTAAGTCGAGACTGGAGATGATACTGCCTCTCGATATCCAGGGTATTTAAGCTTGACGATGATCTGAGATCTTGGTGAACTTGGTTGACTGCATTCATTTCGTTCAGAGTGCTCTCCCAGATATTTAAGCTGATCCGATTAAATATCTAGGATGACGGTGGCCTCCCAGCCGCGCTCGGTCTGGGTGAGCGCGAAGTGATGCAGCGTGACAGCTTTGACGTCCACCCGCATGTGATGGCGGTCGGGATCGATGGGTTCGCCGACTGCCGTCGCCTGCAAGATGTAGGGCTGGCGGCCGTCGGTAATGTGCAGCTGCCGGACGCGAAGCAGTAATTGTTCGGCATCTTTGTAATAGACCAACTCCTGGAGGAAATTGAACAGCAGCAGATCCAACGCCTCATGCTCAACGTTCAATACCCGCGTGTCCTGTGGCTGAATGGCCTCAAGGTCTTCGACCATGGCGTTCATGACGGCATCGGCTGCCGAGACAAACGCCTCCTCCACATCGTGACCCCAGGCGCGAAAGGCAATGTCCGCCACGGTCAGCTCATCCACAAACTCATAGGGCATGGGCCGTGATCTCCTGCTGTTCGCAGCGCTTGAGCGCACCGCTCAGGTCGGCTTCGTGCCGGGTGACATGCTCGCCGATAAACACCAGCGTGGTCGGCTTCTCCGAAAACGCTTCGAGATCCCAGCGTCCGGCGATGTAATTAAACAGATAAGTCCCCTCTGGGAAACGTACAAAGCCCTTGGCCCGGACGACTGCAGGGCTCAGGCCCTCAACGAATACTTCAAAACACCGTGGTTCCAGAGTCGCCGTGGAGACATAGCTGAAGGACTCTATCCCGAGTTGGTGACGATGCGGCGGAGGGCTGACCTCGTGTGTGCGAGAGAGGCCAAACAGCACATTCGGGTCCACCTGGCAGCGCTGCGTGGGGAGAATCAGCGCGTACTCATTGAGCTGCCGCAGCCGTGCCGTGACCTCGGCCAGCTGCTCGGCCGCCACCAGATCGACCTTGTTTAGCAGAATGATATCGGCCGCTTCGATTTGCACACGTCCCGTCTGCCCCAGACGCGGATAGCGCACCATGGCGTCGGCGTCCGCCACCGTCACCACGCCATCCAGCCGCACCCGTGGCACGTTCTCCTGGATATCGAAGATCAGGGCATCGGGCTCGGCCACACCGGTGGTTTCAGCGATGATGAGGTCGGGGTGCACCGTGTCGAGGAGCTCGGTCACCGCCACCTCGAATTCGCCCAGCAGCGAGCAGCAGACGCACCCACCCCCGAGGTCGGCGATGCGGATGTTTTTGCCTTCGATGATTTGACTATCGATGGCGATCTCGCCGAATTCATTCATCAAGATCGCGATCTTCTGCGATACCACCTCCAGGATGTGGCGCAACAGCGTGGTCTTGCCGCTCCCCAGGGGACCTGTGATCAGGGTGATGGGCGTGCGTGGTTCCATGCCAACTATCCCTTCACATTGCCGACGGGCGTGAAGCGCACCACCCGCTTGCTGATGCCCGCCTGTTCTACGGCCTCAATGACGTCATCGATATCTTTATAGGCACCGCCGGCCTCCTCGGCCAGGCCCGACCAGGAGGCGGTACGCACGTATATGCCCCGCGCCGCCATCTCGCGCTGGAGTTTGTCGCCGCGCCATTGCTTGCGGGCTCTGGTCCGGCTCATGGTGCGACCGCTGCCGTGGGCCGTGCTGAAGAAGGTTTGCGCCCCTTCGGGGACGCCCACCAGCAGGTAAGAACCGGTCTCCATACTGCCGCCAAGAATGATGGGTTGTCCCACATCCGCGTAGCGTGCCGGGAGACCTTCCATGTGCGGCCCAAAGGCGCGGGTAGCCCCCTTCCGATGCACCAGCAGCGTATGCTCCTGGCCATCGATGCGGTGGCGCTCCAGCTTGGCCGTGTTATGGGCCACGTCGTACACCATATGCATGCCAAGATCCTCGGCGGAGCGGTTGAAGACGGCGGAGAACACCTCCCGGATGCGGTGCAGGATCACCTGTCGGTTGGCGAACGACATGTTCAGGCCGCATTTCATGGCGGTGAAATAGTCCTGCCCCTCAGGCGTATTGAACGGAGCACAGGCGAGCTCGCGGTCGAGGATTTTGATATGGTACTTGCTCTCCATCACCCGTAAAAAGACCTGCAGGTAGTCGGTGGCCACCTGGTGGCCGAACCCACGGCTGCCGCAGTGAAACATGACCACCACCTGATCCGGGATGGTGATGCCGAAGCGTCGCGCCAGGTCTTCGTCGTGGATGTGGTCGCGGTGAGCTACCTGGATCTCCAGATAATGATTGCCCGAGCCGAGGGTGCCGATCTGGTTGACCCCGCGGTCGATCGATTTGTCGCTGATCTTGGCGGCATCCGCGCCGGCGATGCAGCCCGATTCCTCGGTGAGCTCCAGATCCTCCGGCCAGCCGTAGCCGTTTTGAATGCACCAGCGCGCTCCCTGCTCCACCACCTGGCGAAATTCCGGGCGCGAGAGTTTGACGAAACCAGTGCTGCCGACACCGGCCGGCACACGCTGAAACAGTCGATCGACCAAGGCCTGGATATGCGGTTTGACCTCCTCATACGTCAGATTCGTCACCACTAACCGCATGCCACAGTTGATGTCGAAGCCGATGCCTCCGGGGGAGATCACCCCGCCCCGCTCGACATCCATGGCTGCCACGCCGCCGATCGGGAAGCCGTAGCCCGAATGGCCATCCGGCATGCACATGGCGTACTTGGTGATGCCTGGTAGCGTTGCGACATTGGTAATCTGGTCATAGACCGTTTCCTCCATGGCGTTGAAGAGCTGCTCTGTAGCATAGATCCTGGCGGGCACCAACATGCCCTCTTTTTCCGTGGTGGGGATCTCCCAGATCGTCTCCGCAATCCGGTTCACCTGCATGTTCATGGGATACCACCTCCTTCCATCGTGATCGTCGCACAGGGCTGTATGGGTAGGGTACGCCATAGGGAGGGTGGATGCAATGGGGGCGATGATCTGTGCTGGAAGGAGTAAACCATCAGCGTCCGCATTGACGTGCTTTGCCAGCACAAACCTCGACTGTATAGTAATGAGCTAGCGGTGTTCAAATCCACACATATTGTGAAGCTGCTGTACTGTCAAGCGCTATTGGTCTCACCCAGCTGCCTATACCGCCCTCAGGCTGGTTCATTCCGCGCACCCTGGCCGGGGATCATGTTACGATGGGCCCCTGCTCTGCACCGCTAGATTCCACGACTTCGCCCCCATCGCCTCGTCTGGCATAACTCTTGTTTACTGCCATGCACATCACGCATCTCATGCAACGGGTGCATGCGGGCCGGATCACCACGCCGCATACGGTATGTGTTGGGGTCCGCAAAAGGCCGTCTGGCAATCCTGTGCTGTCCCTCATGCAGACTCTGGGGACAAAGGGTGCGTGAGAATCGGCTCATGCCCGCTTGTGTGTTCGGGGCAGCGAAGAAGAGAGCGGCGAGGAGCAGGAAGCATCTCCCGCCACATCGAACATTATCAACACTCTGATGAATGGGGAGGATATCATGGCAGACGTGTTACCGAGCCAATTAGTGAACTCAGTCATGGCGAAACTCTATGACGTCCTGACTAACGGCGATGACACCGTGCCGAAATCCGAGGACAATTTCTTCACCTGGTGCACGCCCGGCATCCCGGTCGAGGTCGAGGATTTCGACTTCCTGTCCCAAGGATTGACTGGTGTCGTCAAGAAAAAAGCGATCGACGAAATGGTCACGCCCGGGGGCGGAGCCGCCTCGGCGCCCACGGAAGGCAGTACTGGGAGCCAGGTCGAGCTCACGCCAGCGCTCCTCGACCAGCTGAGGGGCGAGGACGCGGCGCGACTCTACATGCAGGCCGAGAACTTTGCGCGGCTCGTCGATTTCGTGCCGGACGTGACGCGGGCTGACAACGAACAGTTCGCCCGGCTCAACGTCATGAACAACGAAGGAAGCCTTTCCGACATCTACCGCTACATCCTGCGCATGAGCCAGGTCATGCAGTCCGAGTTGCCGGAGGAGACGAAGAAGAAGATTGAGAAGTTCCGCAGTTTGCTGAGCGTCACCAAGACGAAGAAGAATCTCCTCGACGACAGCGAAACGCAAGTGACGGAGCCGAGCCCGCTCACACAGGTCTACTTCGAGAAAATGGCCGCGTATGAGAGCGCCGCGCTCGAATACAACAGCCGCCGAGTGGATGCCCTGACGGCCGCCGAGCCTCGCGCCGTGCATTACTGGGCGCTCAATGCGAACATCCTCCGCAACAAGGTCAAAGCGGCGATGAACGACTGGGTGGCGAACGGGTACAAGAACGATTACGAACAAATCTCGGCCTTTATCGACCAAGTCATGCTGCGCGACATGACGCTCCTGAAGCAGGAGTACCGCGACGATCTTGAGAAAGCGCGGATCACCGGCCTCGCGTCCGGCAGCGACTTCTTCTACACCTCGCTCATTCCCGGAAATTTTGCTCGGTCTAGCGGCTGGACCGAGTTCACGTTCTCCAGTGGCGACTTCGCCAGCCACTCCTCGACCAACCACAGCACACGCCGCTGGAAGGCGGGCGGCGGCGCCTCTTACCTCGGCATCTTTGGTGGCCGCGGCGGTGCCAGCAGTAGCAGCAGCCACACTGAGTACAAACACACCTTCAGCAGCGACCAGTTCTCCCTGTCTTTCCAGATCTGCCAGGTGCCGATCGTCCGGCCCTGGTTCAAGCAGGCTTTCCTGCTGAGCAAGACGTGGCGCTTTGACCAGAACAATCCCGAGGCCAAAGACGACATCGTCAGCGACGGCGGGAATATACCCAAGGGCTTGATGCCGGCCTATCCGACCACTGCGATCTTCATACGCAAGCTGACCCTTAGGCTCGGACATAGCGAAGGGTTCAGCAACTTCATGGCTGAGCACACCAGCTCATCCGCCGGCGGGGGCGGGTATGTTCGTTTCGGACCGTTCTTCGCGGGCGGCTCATACAGTCGAGCCTCCACCAGGGGCAGTACAGAACGAAACTATGGCAATACCTATGACAATCAGGCGATGAACATGCCTGGGATGCAGGTGGTCGGCTTCAAGTGCCACATCAATCCCAAGAGCCCGGCCCCTCTCCCCACCATCACCAAGTGGGTCTAGTTGGCCAGGCGATGGGCCGCCGACGGGTACCTTACCCGCCGGCGGCCATCTCCAGCCGGCAGGCCGGCCGAGTGCACTGAGCATCGATAAGGAGACAGACGTGGACAATTCTGCGCAACTCGCTCTCATGACCAAAGCAAAGCTGGTGTTTGAATCGGAAAACACGTTCCTCAGCTTCCCGGCGCTCTCCCCGCTGAGTTATCCGCCGGATCGCCTGAAGTTCGGCACGGCAGGGGAGCTGACCGCCCAGGACCTGTCGGACCTATCGGAATTCGCCCGGATCACGAACCGGATCCCCCGTGGCGTCCTGGCGCCGGTGGAAGAAGGGGAATACCTCTGGGACATCTACCAGGATGTACTGCACACCGCCCAACTCTCGGCGGGGGTATTGTCGGCGCCAGAGCAGGCCCGCTATGATGCGGCCATGGTTGTCCTGTACACCCACTCCGCCGAGGGACTGCGACTGCCCAGCGCGGCGCTGACTGCCTATTGCCAGTACCGTGATGCCCACATCAAAGCACAGGAAGACTACAAGAACTGTCAGTTCACGGCGGAGTCCTCGGCCGATCCTGTCGCGCAGGCCCAATGGCACAACGTGGACGAGCCCCGCCTTCGCCAAGAGGTCCAGCGATTGGAGCAGGAATGGTTGACCCAAGGCTTCAGGGCCCAAGTCGAGGAGGCCCAACAGATTGAGCAGGCGGGCAACGCGCGAGCCCCGTCAAGGGCCTGGGACGAGTGGGAGAAGTCGTTCATCGACGATCTCGACAAGGACACGGACACCAACCAGATACGATTCGCCGAAACTGGTTTCTCGCCGAGCGACCTCTTCGACACGGGTAGCTGGCTGCGGTTCACCCTGACCAACGCCGAAATGACGCGCCTTATCCGCCAGGCGCCGCCTGAGCTGCAGACCATCTTCGGCGCTGATGTGGCCAATCCGAGTGTCGACAGCGTGTCTTTCGAATACCGCTCAGTGGCCCTGACCCGGCCATGGTTCCGGCCGGCGCTCTTCAAGGCCCGCTTTTGGCGTCTGGGGGCGGCGGGGGGAGAGCTGTCAGATGGTGGCAACCCGCCCCAAGGCGATTGCCCCTCCTATATCACAGCGCTCGTCTTCGCACGCAACGTCACGATCCAGCGGCGGCAGCAGACGGGGGCACCCGCCGAAAAGCTGGACAAACCGGGCATGCTGCTCACGTTGGCCCCAAACATACAGCTGCATCAGCTGAGCCTTGCGAGGGCAAC
>JBKPCR010000457.1:0-30703 GCA_046727435.1 bacterium
TCGCGGCCTGAATTACGTCGAGGGCAAGATCATTATGCACACCCTGGATGGGCAAGTCATCGCCCTCGACGCCAACACGGGGAGAGAGCTCTGGAAAGTCACGAACGCCGATCCGACGAAGGGCGAGACCATGACAGGCGCTGGCCTGGTGATCAAGGACAAATACATCGCCAGCGTCTCCGGCGGCGAATTTGGCGCGCGCTGCCACGTGACAGCATACAACATCAACACTGGCCAGCAGGTATGGCGCGCCTACAGCATGGGCCCGGATGAGGATATCCGCCTCAGCCCGGACTTCAACGCCGCTAACCCACACTTTGGGCAGGCCGGTGAGGGGACGAAGACCTGGCCGGGCGAAGCATGGAAGCAGGGGGGTGGCTGCACGTGGGGCTGGTACTCCTACGATCCGGAGCTCAACCTCCTATACTACGCCACGGGAAACCCGGGGACTTGGAACCCCACCCAGCGTCAGGGAGACAACAAGTGGTCGATGGCCATCTTCGCCCGTGAGCCCGACACCGGCATGGCCACGTGGGCCTACCAGATGACCCCGTGGGATGCCTGGGACTACGATGGGGTCAATGAGAACATCCTGACCGATCTCACCATCGAGGGCAGGAAGGTCAAAGCCTTGGTCCACTTCGACCGCAATGGCTTCGCCTATACACTGGATCGGACCAATGGGACGCTCCTCGTCGCCGAACCTTTCGTCTATACGAACTGGGCCACCAGCATCGATAAGCAGACGGGGCGTCCAATTGAGAACCCTGAGAAGCGCACCAAGCAAGGGGTAGATACCAAGGATATCTGCCCCTGCGCCATGGGCGGCAAAGATCAGCAACCTTCCGCCTTCTCCCCAAAGACGGGCCTCTTCTACGTTCCCACCAACAATATGTGCATGAACTACGAAGGGCTCGAGGTTAAATATACGGCGGGAGCGCCCTACGTCGGGGCGAACGTGCTGATGTTCCCGGGCCGTGGTGGCCATCTGGGCGAGTTGCTCGCCTGGGATGCGACGGCGGGCAAGAAAGTGTGGGGTATCAAGGAGTCTCAGCCAACCTGGAGTGGTGTGCTGACGACCGCCGGCGATGTGGTCTTCTACGGCACCCTGGATGGGTGGTTCAAGGCTCTGCACGCACGCACGGGTGAGCTCCTGTGGAAGTTCAAAACCGGCTCCGGCATTATCGCGGCGCCGATGACCTTCGTGGGCCCGACGGATGGCAAGCAGTATATCGGAGTTTATTCCGGCGTTGGGGGCTGGTACGCGCTGCCGGTAGCCGCCGGACTTCCCCCCGGCGATCCGTTCGGGGCGTTGGGCGCGGTTGGCGTTGCGTACGGGGCAGGGTTGGATAAAGTCACAACCCTGGGCGGCATGCTGTACGTCTTCGCACTCGATTAAGCCCACTACGCGGTGGGGACCCCGTCCATTCCCCCTTCCGCCTCCCTCTTCCCTCGCGAGGGAGGGGCAGGGGGAATCTGACCGGGGTGCCTTGCTGGGAGATCACATCGTGCAGCGATTATGGGTCAGCCTCATCGTCGGGTTGGGTTTGGGGCTCCTGATTCTACCGAGTACAAGGGTGCAAGGAACGGAGCCCAAAGAATTACGCGTGTGTGCCGATCCAGACAACCTGCCGTACTCGAATGAAAAACTGGAAGGATTTGAAAATAAAATCGCCGCGCTGATCGCCCAGGATCTGGGCGCCAAGCTCACCTATACGTGGTGGCCCCACCAGCGTGGCTTAATCCGCCGGACGCTCAACGAGGGGCGGTGCGATGTGCTCATCGGCATCCCCAAGGGGTTTGATCCAGTGCTGTGGACCAAGCCCTATTATCGCACAGCATATGTCATCGCCTCTGAGAAGGATCATGGCCCCGAGATCGCCTCGATCGATGATCCGATCTTGACCCAAGTGAGGGTCGGCGTCCACGTCAACACGCCACCCCATGATGCGCTCGCCCAACGTGGCATCACCGGGGACAATGTGGTGGGCTATCGCCTGTTTCATACGCCCCAGGGAAATCCGCAAGAATCTCCCAGCCAGCTCATCGAAGATCTGCTCGCCGGGAAACTCGACGTGGCGCTCGTCTGGGGACCCTTTGCCGGCTATTACGTCAAAAAACGCTCCGCGCCGCTGCAATTAGCGCCGCTCCGTGGCGGCAGCCCTGCAACCCCCTTCGCGTTCGAGATTTCGATGGGGGTACGCAAGGGGGAGGGAGCGCTCAAAGCTGAGCTGGAGGAAGTCATCGAGAAGGATGCCGCGGCCATTCGGTCGATTCTCGAGGAGTATGGCGTGCCGTTGGTAGTGGCTGAGGTCTCGGATGGAGACACAAGACCAGAGGCTCCGGGCGGAAAGCGTGAGCGTGAGGGAGGAGTGCATCGTCACTGAGAGGCCGCCCATATACCAGGACGAACAAGGCTAGCCGGCTCGACCGCTGATGCCAGCGAAAGGGGAGAAGCAAGATGATCAAGGGGCACGTATGGCTGTGTGCCTCGCTCACTCTCGCGTTGCTTCTCAGTACGTTCGGGATGGCTGCAGCTGAAGAGCCGGCGCAGCCAAACAAGCTGAATCCATACACCGGCGACCCCGAGGCCATTAAACAGGGCCGGACGCTCTATCTGCAGATCGGTTGCTCAGGCTGTCACGGGGTAGGGGGCGGAGGAGGTATGGGCCCAGCGCTTCTGGACGACGAGTGGAAATTCGGTAGCGATGACGAAACCCTCTCCAAACTGATCAAAGGGGAGATTCCGCAGCAAACCATGCCGCCCGTCTTCGGAAAGGAATTGCCAGACGACGACGTCTGGAAAATTCTCGCCTATGTGCGCTCTCTCTATCAAGGCGACCCGAGCAAGATCAACTGGTGAACCTGGACGTATTGGGAAGGTTTCGAGCCACGGGCATAACCCGAGTCGATCAATAGCATCAGTGTCAACGCATCATCGCCCAGCAGGATGGCCAGACCGCCAGAGCGCGGGTAGACGCGCTGACCAAGATCCTGGAACGGTGGCATGGGAGGAGGGGCCTACCATGAAAGCCAAAGAGGGGCGCAGCGGTCTGGTGTTCGGCCTGCTGCCGGCAATGCTGTGCATCATGGTCAGTTTGGCATGGGCGGTCGATCCGGAATTCGACCGACTGCAGCGGCAATCGCCAGGAAAGGATTGGCTCACCAATGGTGGCGACCTGACCAATCAGCGTTATTCAACCCTGAAGCAGATCAACACCTCCAACGTTAAGCAGCTCAAGGGCGCCTGGATGACCCGACTGAAAGGCTCGGGACTGGGCGGCAAATACTCCCACGAGGCCACGCCGCTCGTCAAAGATGGCGTGATGTACATCATCACCGGTAACGACGACGTCTTCGCGCTGAACGCCAAGACCGGCGAGATCCTCTGGGAGTACTGGTCCGGCATCGACCAGAAGATCAGCACGGTGTGCTGCGGTTGGGTGAACCGAGGCGTAGCTCTGGGGGAGGGGAAGGTGTTCTTCGGCCAGCTCGACGCCAACGTCGTAGCCCTCGACATGAAGACCGGCAAGCCGGTGTGGAAGACGCCCATCGAGAAATGGGAGAATGGCTACACCATCACCAGCGCGCCCATCTACTATGAGGGCACGATCTATATCGGCATCTCCGGCGGCGAGTTCGGCATCCGCGGCCGCCTGACTGCCTTAAACGCCGAGAGAGGCGAGATCCTCTGGCGCGCCTATACGCTGCCCGCCCCGGGCGAGATCGGCAGCGACACCTGGCCCCCTGGCACCGACCATTCGATGCGTGGTGGGGCGGCGATCTGGAACACGCCGGCACTGGACCTGGAGCTCGGCCTCGTGTACTTCGCCACCGGTAACTGTGGGCCCGATTACGATGGCTCGATGCGTGAGGGCGACAATCTCTTCTGTGCCTCGATCATGGCGGTGAACGCCAAGACAGGGGCCTACGCCTGGCACTTCCAGCAGGTGCACCACGACCTTTGGGACTACGATGCGGCGAGCCCGGTGGTGCTCTTTGACACCGTGATCGACGGCCAACCGCGGAAAGGCATCGCCGAAGCCGGCCGCACGGGCTGGGTGTACATCTTAGATCGCACCAATGGTAAACCTCTGCTCGGCATTGAGGAGCGGCCCGTGCCGCAGGAGCCACGGCAGAAGACGGCCAGGACGCAGCCCTTCCCGGTCGGCGACGCCACCGTGCCACAGTGCGCGGCTCCCCTGCCGGGATACCCGGAGGCACGGTGTATCTTTGACGTCTTTTGGGAAACCCCGGTGCTAATACAGCCATCCGGGATCGGCGGCACGAACTGGTCGCCGATGCCATATAACCCCGACACTGGTTATTTCTATGTGCCGGGTACTATGCGTACCAGTGCCTTCACACGTTACGGCGATAAGTTCAAGCTGGGGAAGCGCTACGACGGCGGCAGCCAAGCCGCCCCGATCGGCTCGCCGCAGACCGGCACGTTCACAGCGATCGACAGCAAGACGAACAAGATCGTCTGGCAGCAGACGCAGCCGTATCGGACCGGGCAGGGGGGAGGCTCGATGACGACCGCCGGAGGCCTGCTCTTCCGCGGCGGCTCTGATGGTAACTTCCATGCCCTGGATGCGCGCACAGGCGAGGAGCTGTGGCGCTTCCAGACCGGCTTTGGCGCTGATGCGCCGGCCATCACTTACGAAGTCGACGGCGAACAATTCGTGGCCATCGCCACCGGCGGCAACCAGTCGATCGGCAGCGCCAACGGTGACGCCGTGTGGGCCTTCTCCTTGAAGGGACAGGTCCATGCCTTGTGGCCGCCCCCGCCGCCACCGACCGTTGCCAGGCCCACAGGCCCAATCGCCGCCGGGGCGGATAAGGTCGAGATCGGTGTCAATAACATCGAATACCGGTATGGGCCGGGCCGCATCCGCATCAAGGCGGGGACGACAGTCACCTGGACGAACAGCGGTGATCTACCACACACCGCCACGGACATGGAGTTCAAGTGGGATACGGGTGATATCGATCCTGGCCAATCCAAGTCAGTTACCTTCGACGCTCCCGGCAACTACTATTACATCTGCAGGCCGCACCCATGGATGTATGGGCAAATCATCGTGGAGCAATGAGCCAAAGCGGTAGTCGGCCCGGCGGAGGTCTTTGTCGCGGTGGAGAATCTCTTCGATACCACCTATGGCGTCGGCAAAGACCCCACCACCAGTATCGTCAGCATCCGGGCGCCGTTGCTCTTCCACGATGGCTTGAGTTTTCGGTTTTGAAAGCACAAGGCAGATAGTAGGTCAATGTTAAATCTCATGGCTGTGGGATCATGATCTCGCTGCAGTCAAAATGCTTCACCGCCACCATGTGATGGTGTTGTGAGAAATCTACGGGCCATGGTAACATACATCCATGGACCAAGCTGAGGAAAGCCGCCGCTGGGATGCTACCCGCGAGCTGTATCAAGCTGCGGACGCCGCATTAAAGCAAGGGCGCTATAGAGCCACTGCGGCGTTGGCGTATTATGCCTGTTACCAGGCCATGTGGGTTGCATTGGGTGACCCGCCATTGGGAGAGTGGCGGCATCTAGGAATCACGCGCCATTTTTGCAGTGGCCAATGGGTAGATCCTCCACTCGATCCGCGGAGTTTAGCTGCACTGTACAAACGCTTATTGGCTTTATATGAGTTGCGGCTAGACGCTCATTATAGAGCCGTGCCAGTCAATCATCAGCAGGCGCAGCAGGGAGTAGATACAGCAGCCGAAGTGATACGGCTCATCCAACAGCAGGAAGGAAAACGGGGGAAGGAGGGATCGTGAGTCTTACAATGGCGAAATATCCAGCCCTAAATATTTCTGCGGCGACTGCAGAGCTTGTCAAAGGGATTCTGGCCCAATACCCGCAGGCCCACATTGTTCCACGTCTGGCACCACTAGAGGACGAAGAGATCAGCGTTGAAGTGCGACTCCCGCTGAGTATGGATGGAATATACGAAGCCCGCGACCGCATCCATGAATTAGTCATCCACCTGCAAGAGAAATATGACGTGCTGATCCTAGCCTCTGCTGTACCTACGATCGTTTAGGCCATTTTCCTAAGTCAGATGTCGAGACACTGAGCGTCCCTTCAGCGATCAGCTACAGCTATGACTATGCGATCCTCCTGGCGCACCTTCGCTACCTGCGTTGATCAAACGTGAGCTTCTAGTCCAAGTGCCCCCAAAGGCTAGAGTGTGCGAGTAACACGATATAGGCCGTTGGGTTGATGAGGCATTGCTTGGCAACACATCGAATAGTTCGACGGCACTGAGCCGACGCCTTCACCCTCTCTCATCTGCCATTTGTTGACCGTATGCCTCCCTGGTGAGCCCCAAATTCGCCATGCTGTATCGCGCCACCGATCTCTTGTCGATACGCGCTTCAGCGTATCAAGCCTTTCGAGCGCAAGCTCTCAATGCGCTGTATCGCCAGTTCCGAGCCGGAAACCTCGTGACCTTGGCGAATGCCAAGCTCTGTCCAGAGCAGTTGACTGGAAGGCCGTGTGATGTAGTCTCAGCCGTACGGCCACCGCGGTCACATCGCGGTGGCGCGTTCGATTATCCCTTCAGATATTTGTCGAACCAGGCGATGGTCTTGGCCCAGGCATCCTTCGCCGCCTCATGCCGGTAGCTGGCCCGGCCGTCACAGTGAAACCCATGCCCGCAGCCCGGGTACATATGGACCTCGTAGGTCTTCCCGTGCGTTTTCAGCGCGGCCTCAATCGTCGCCACATCCGCTGGTGAGGGGTTGGTATCTTCCTCGCCAAACAGGCCCAGGACGGGCGCGGTGATATTCGCCGTCTGCTCGACGGGTGCCGGTCCCGGTCCACCTAGGGGTTGGAGGATGCGGCCGCCATAGTACACCACCGCCGATTTGAGGTCTGGAACGTTACAAGCCGATTGATAGGAGACCCGCCCACCGAAGCAGAACCCGACAATGCCGATACGCTGCGGATCCACGAAGGGCTGGGCCTTCAGATACGCCACCGCGGCTTTCACGTCGGCGATGATATTTGCGTCGGTACAGCGGCCTAATCGCGCTAATGCCGGCTCCATCTCTTCGTACAGACCAAGCGTCATACGGCCCTCGCGGTGGAACAGCGCCGGGGCAAGACCCACATATCCCTGCGACGGCAATCGGTCGGTCACGGACTGGATGTGCGAGTTGACGCCCCAAATCTCCTGAATCACCACTACGGCCGGATATCGCCCTGCCGCTGCAGGTTGGGCGAGATAGCCTTCCATGGTCTGTCCATCGCTTTGCATGTCTACCCAACTTACGGCCATAGATCGTCCTCCTCAGTCATTGGTATCGATCTCACCCCACGGATACAGACGTGGTGACGCCTCCCATAGACTGGTCCATTTTACCATGGTCCCGCCTCTATAAGCGGCCGGGGGAATTTTTTGCTAGCCGCGCTGGTGGTCGAACGGGAGCAGGATCACAAGCTGCTCTGTCGCAAGGGATCAGACAGGCGCGCAGTGATGCGGTCTCAAGCAGAAACGGGGCCTTCTGATAGCAGACCTACGCGCCGCGCCTAGTGGCCCGACTCAGGTTGATAATGTCTTTGAGGAGTGCGGCGGCGGCGCCCATCGGTGAAGATGGCCCTCCCATCACTGTCACTCGGCCCATGGTGTCGGTTTCGTATGTGACCGCCTTCTCGGCACCATGCACGGAGGCCAATGGATGGTCGAGCGCTAGTTCCTCTGGGGCGACTGATAGGCGCACTCTGCCGTGCCTCAGACCAGCCCGGCCAATCAGCTTCAGGCATTTTCCCGCACGTCTGGCATCCATGACCATTTGTGGCGTGATGTGTGCAATGCCATGCCGGCTGACATCGTTGGGTCCATATCCGGTTCCGAGCAAGATGTTGGAGAGGAGAAGCAGCTTATTGGCGGTATCGAACCCCTCCACGTCGAGCGTCGGGTCCGTCTCTGCGATGCCGCGGGCCTGAGCCTCCTGCAGTGCATCCAGATACTGGTAACCCTCGTCTTGCATCTTGGTGAGGATAAAGTTGGTGGTGCCGTTCAGAATGCCCTCGATGCTGAGAATCTGGGTCCCTGCCAAGCAGATTTGCCCCACGTCTAGCGTTGGCAGGGCCGCAGCCGTCGCGGCGCTCATGTAGAGTTGGCCCTGGTGCTCCTGAGACAAGGCCTGCAGCTCGGCATAGCACAGCACCAAGGGACCTTTATTGGCGGCGACGACGTGCAGGCCCCGGCGCAGAGCAGCACGCATATGACGCAGGCCGGGCTCACCGGTGATGAGATTGGTCGGCGTCGCTTCGACGATCAGATCGGCCTCCAGGCTGTCGATCACCGCTTCCCCTGTGGCACCGGGCATGCCAAAGTCGCCAAATCCCTCCACGGTCCCACCGGTCTTCACATGGGCGAGCAGCTCGGACGGAGGGATCATCGGTAAGTCCCTCGGAGCCAGGGCCGCACCGCCGATGTCGACCACCGCCACGAGGTCGAGCCCGAGCGCATAGCGGGTCTGCAGCAATTCTCGCCGCTCGTGTAGGAGCTGCGCAAAGGCCTGGCCAACCTTGCCAAATCCACACAGAATGAGCCGTTGTGCACGCATCGCTACCCCTGTCAGTCAACCATGGAAAGGCGTTGGGGAAGGCTTCGTCAGCGATGACGATCTCGACATCGCTCCCCACGCCGCACTCGCTGAGGCTCCGGAGCTGATCAGGTAACTGCCCTGGTGGCGCTGGGGCTCTGCAAGAGACTCAAATGCTAGCGGTCCCATCGTAGCATCTTTCTCCTTGACGCGCTATAGGCCCCAAGCTAAGGTAAGCCCCGCAACTAAACGTCTGTTTGATAGGATATCATCGCCTTGTGTGGGCTGGAACGCCATCTGTGTAGCGACGGCAATCGATGAGGAGTCTGACGCATCATGCACACGCCAGGTAGATTTCAACGGTCACGGTTAGCCCTGGTCACCTGGGGCCATTTCCTGAACGATTGCTATGGAAGCTTCTTTGCGCCTATTCTTCCCCTGCTCATCGACAAGCTCTCCCTGTCGCTGACGATGGCAAGCGGGCTTGCCTCGATCGGCTCCATTACCTCCGCGGTCTTCCAGCCGATCTACGGCATGGCCTCTGACCGCATTCATGGACGCCTGTCTATTGTCTTAGGGCCATTGCTGAGCATTGTCTGCATGAGTCTGATCGGCGTGGCCCCAAACGCTGCGCTGGTGGGGGTCTTGCTGCTCCTGGCGGGCGTGGGTTCAGCGGCGTTTCACCCGCAGGCCGTGGCGGCGGCTGGCGTGCTCAGTGGCCAACGCCGAGCCTTTGGAATCTCGGTGTTTACCTTCGGTGGTAGCGTGGGTTTTGCGCTCGGACCGCTGGCGATCATCGGCGTTGTACATCTCTGGGGATTAGAGCGCAGCTACTATGCGATGATTCCAGGACTCTTGTTCATGCCGCTGCTCGGCATGTACATGAACGTTCCCAGTGATGTGACCCATCGAAAGCGCGTCCTGTCACTGGCGGCAGCATTTCAAGGCACCCAGAAGTCCATGGCGTTGCTCTTTTCTATCGCTGTCATCCGCGAGTGTGCCCGCATCGCTGTAGTCACCTTCTTGCCAATCTTCCTGGCCATGCAAGGCCGATCGCTGGCAGCTGGTGGGATCACCCTAGCACTCTTCTCGATGGCTGGTGCCCTCGGCGGCATGGTTGGCGGCTCACTCTCCGATGCCTGGGGCCGTAAGACGGTGATTCTGGCCTCAGGCCTGCTATGTGTGCCTCTCTTGCATGGTATGTTCCGCAGCGATGGCCTGATGTCGCTGCTCCTACTGGTATTGGCCGCCGCGGCACTGTCGGGAGCCAATTCGGTGATTATCGCCTTGGCGCAGGAGCTAGTGCCATCGCGCGCCGGCATGGCATCGAGTCTGGTGATGGGACTCGGCTGGGGTGTGGCCGGGGTGCTGCTGATTGGCTTTGGCACCTTGGCGGAGAAGATTGGTGTGTCGCGAGCCCTGGACATCGCCGCCACTTTGCCGCTGCTGGCGGCCGGGCTCGCTCTCGCTTTGCCGAAACATACGCGTGAGGAGACGGAGAAGCAGGCTAACTCAATTGGTGAGATGATCTTGCAGTCGAAGTAGAACTAACTCCTCATAATTGGACTATCAAGGGCAATGCGCACAGCTGAACTCGTTCGGATGAAAGCGGTAGCCCTTAGCATTTCTGCCCTTGCATTTTCCTGCCATGGTGCATGAAGATAGGCCTCTTGGTACAGAGCCATGTGCAAGGGACAGGTATCCTTGGAGAGGGAGTCGCCTGAGTATGGAAATCGTTATTCACTTGCCCGATGACATTGCCCAGCGCGTCCAGGCCCAGCGAGAAGACGTGCCGCGCCATGTGTTGGAGAGCCTGGCGCTGGCCTGGTACCAATCCAGCGAACTGAGCGAAGAACAGGTACGGCGCTTATTGGGCTATGAAACACGTCTGGAAGTCCACGGGTTTCTCAAAGAGCATGATGTTCCGCTGCGGTATACGCTGGAAGACCTGGAGAAGGATCGTGAGGCCCATCGCCGGCTTGGCCTCTGAATGCTGGTCGTTGCCGATACTTCCCCCATCCATTACCTCATGTTGATTCAGCACGACGCTATACTGCCAGCCCTCTATGAACAGGTCGTCATTCCGCCTGCCGTCCTGATAGACATCCAACAGTCACGCACGCTGGACACCGTCCGCGCCTGGATGGCGCGTCCTCCAGCATGGCTTGAAGTGCGCCCACCCAGACAGGTACTCGATGCCCAGCAATTTCCGAGGCTAGGGGCCGGGGAACGGGAAGCGATTGCCCTCGCCCAGGAACTCCATGCGCCCTTGCTGCTGATCGATGATGCCGATGGGCGCGCGGAAGCCGAACGGCACACCCTGACGGCAACGGGAACCATAGGCATTTTGGAAAACGCCGCCATCCACGGCCTGATCGACTTACCCAGCGCACTGACCTAGCTCCAAGCTACGACATTTCGCGCAAGGCCGGAACTTTTTCAGGATCTTCTGGCTCGTGATTCTACGAGGAAGAAACAGGGATAGCGTCTCTGAAAGGCGTGATAAGAGAACTCTTGCATTACTCAGGACTCCGGTCATGGAGTCCCTCGAACCTGATGGCCCTAGCTAGACGAGTATCGGTTTTGGGCCATGTAGAGGTCTCTCATTCGCTTCCCTGTAGGAGAGGGTTAGGGTATGGGAGGCGAAGAACGCGTCAGGATCTTGTAAGCGGGTGTTGGACAACAGCTCTCGGTAAGCTTCCTTAGCGGAGGAATGCGTCACGAAGGCTGGGACCGCGTGGGGCGGGGTAACGACAGCTGGAAATAGTGTAAGGGCTGCTGAAGAAAGGGATATCTATTTGCTGGGCTAATGAAAGGGCCATTTATTGCCCTTCTAGTGGGGGGTGTGGGCCAAAACGTCACCCCGGCGTCACCTCTACATAACTGTCGCTAAAACGTCAAACAAGTAACGGCTCTTATGAGGCTTGCTTTTATATCATATTTGATCTATATTAATCAATAACGATAATTATCCTAGCTTATATTGGAGACTTGACCGGAGCAGTTTCTACGTCGGGGAATAGTTTTAGGCCCGTATCATCATTGTTAAGGGGGGTTACAGTGATGCCAGATAGACGGGAAGCCAGTCAGCGCAATATAACGCAGCTTTTTGAGCAAGTGATAACAGAATACCAGGGGGCGATAAAAATAGAGGTCAATTATCCTCGATGGGAAGACGAGCTAGACGCTTCCACACTCACGCCTAGGCTCGTTTATTACTATCTGGGAAACCCTCAACCCCAATACCTACGGTTTAGCAGACCATTGTTTGATGATTGCGCAAATGAAAACAATACCGAAGATCTTGCCAGAGCGGAGGACATCATTCGCACCAAGCTTGATCCCTTCATAAAGAATAGACAGCCCTAATCCGCTTTGCCTTCTTAACCTCATCTAAGCCCCTTGGCGTACACCTTGGGGCTTTTCTTTTGCTCAAAAATATGAACCAATGATTTCCATAGGTTATGGACTTGCCCTGGAGGTTTGTAGTGCCAGTGGGTCCTTAGACAAGGCTACTGCCTTTCCACAGCAGCCTAGTCCCGACCTAGGTCTCATCCCCGCTGCTCTAGGGTTTATTTCCCTCCCCCTCACTCTCCTGTGTGGTGTCGCTCGCCTCGCTGGGCGGCCTGCTCAAGGTAGGCCTGGAGGTCCTCCTCCGTGATCCGCCATAACCGTCCAATCTTCCTCCCTTTGATGACGCCAGCCCGTAGATACTTCATGATGGTTGACCGCTGGACATGTAACCTTTCGGCCACGACTTCAGGCGTCAATAGCTCTTCCATGCGATGTCACTCTCCTCAGTGCCATGCGTCTCACGGTCATAGCAGTCCACTGTCCGCCCCGGCCTGAGGGGATACCATTACGGATGAGCCCCTGGGCAATCTCTTGGTAGGACCGGCCCTGCGCTCGCTCCTCCGTGATTCGGGCTAGGATGGTTGTGTCATCGAAGCCAGCCCGGCCAACCGCACTGCCCTGGGCCTTGAGGTGCTGCATCGCTGCCTTGGTTCGCTCGCCTATGACCCGCCTCTCCCACTGTGACACACTGATCAGGAGATTCATCACATTAACTCCCCGCATGCGGTGGTAGGGTCCAAAGACTCCTCAATACTGACCAGCTTTACGCCTCGTTTCTGCAGGGCTCCAATCAGATGGTTCAGGTCACCAATTGAACGAGTCAGGCGGTCCAACTTATAAATGACGATCGCCTCAATGGCTCGCTGGTCCACCATTTCAAGCAGGCGTTGCATTCCTGGGCGGTTGAGGTCTTTGGCACTGCGGCTCTCATCCCTCACGACTTCCACTAACTCCCAATCTTTGGCCATACAGTACCCCATGACCCGCCGCTCCTGCATCTCTAATGATCCATCATGGCTGGCTTGCTCGTCGGTACTGACCCGGATATACCCTGAAACCTGCATGATCCTGCCCTTAAGTTACTTTAGATGACTCTCGATGTCTCTTGATGCTTGATATAAACCATCGTCGGGCACTGTCAATACTTTTAGGTGGTCTCGGTAACTTTCACTGCTCCGGGGTTGGATATATCCAAAGGGAGCCCTTCAGATATGCGTGGGCTCTGGCCCGCGTCAGCGAATGAGGAGAGAACATGCAGCCTGGGGCTTACCACGCGGCCTTGCGGATGGGGGAGGCCAGAGCTACCCTGGATAGTGAAGGATGAGGGAGCAACAGCGCCGCCACAGGGAGGTAAGATCGTATGGGGTGGTGGATGGATATTGAGAGTGCTAGGACACGGGCCTTACGTAAGAGAGGTATGCATGGACCTCAGCGGCAGTGCTCACGGTGTGGGTGCAAGGAGACTCGGCGGTCTGGACAGTGGCATCACTGGGAAAGACCGCTGCAGGTCATCCGCCTCTACCCCTTTCGCTGCAAAAGCTGTAAGCACCGCTTCCTACACTTCAGCCTCTACGGGCGCTAGCACTTCTCCCCCCTCTGGCTTGGCTCGCCACCTCACCTAGCTGGACGGGTCCCATCCCCCGGCCTCCCAGGGGCGGCGTAGCGGGGCATATTCAGCCGCACACACATTCCCGTCTGTCGCGTCCCAGCTAGCCCTGTTTGTCATCAGGTACTTGACCAAAATATAGTGGTATGGCTCTAGACCTTGTCGGGTTGGGTGTAATGCACCCCATTTGTCAAGCAGCCGTGAACTGTGTGCCGTGGCTGGGATGATACACCCGTTCGCACGGCCTGGGGGTCTGGTCCCCCA
The DNA here is from genome assembly GCA_046727435.1 of bacterium. Classification (GTDB taxonomy): domain Bacteria; phylum Tectomicrobia; class Entotheonellia; order J063; family CAVPRW01; genus CAVPRW01. Next base: position 13,790 of record JBKPCR010000457.1, read on the forward strand.
GGGCTGAGGGCAGATCATGCGCGTGGTCGGCGGCGATCCCTGTCGCGAGGGCCCTGGCTCAGGTGAAGGGACCGGTCCATGCTTGCCGCCAGAGACCTTCCTCTGTCCACGTGCGCCTCATCCGCTCGGTGTCGGCATGGCCCTGCGGGGTGTGATCGCGCGTCAAGGCCGGCTGGATTGCCCAGGTCCCACAGGTCCGCATGCCGGTGGGCGAGGCCGGTTGACCGCCGTGGGCACGCCTCACCGCAAGCCCCTGGCCCTGGGCGCCCTCCGGGCCCTGGCGAGTGACGGCCCTCTCCAGGGCCGCGAGCCAAGGCGGCGATGGGCACCGCATCCCAGCCGAGGGCCCGACGCTCGTCGTCGTGGGCCCATCGCGCCCCACGACGAGGTCGACCCACCCCACGCCTTCCCCAAGCCCCGGGGTCATCTCGAGGCCCCACCATGCGTGCGGCTGGCTGGGCTTGGGTTGGCTCCCGGTGGGTGGCCGCTGCGCTTGGCGCTGCACGGTGGGGGGCACCAGCCGCTGGTGCGCCCGCAGGAGGCGCAGGCGCCGTGGCTGGTGGCCCGGCCGCGGTGCCACGAAGCGCCGAGACGCCCCGAGACGGCGGTCACCCCAGCACGGGTGCTCCGCCTGCAGGGCGTGGCTCCGTGGCCGCAGGCCTGGGTTCCGCTCAGTCACCCAGGGCGAGGGTGGGCGGCTCATCCGCACACCTCGGCGCTGGTTGTTCGCGCCAGGGTCAAAGCCCCGACCAGGGTGTTGCGTCGTGCCTGCTCCCGCGTCAGGCGCGCGTCGCGCGGACTCTGGGCCTGGACCGCACAGGCGTTCGCGGCAGGCGCCAGCACTGGATCCCGCCCGTGATCAGACGGGGCTTGACGGATCTGCTGGGCATGCCAGCGTGCCGCGACAGGCTTCCCCGTGCGGCCCTCGCGCACCATCATCGCCTGGGTTTGGGTAGCCCATGTGCGTCGTGGCATGGCTGACCCCCGTTCGGGTCAGCCACAGGATACGCAGTTCCGGCGCCCTCGGTCTTCATGGGGAGCAGTATAAGCGTTCGCCAGGAATTGGTCGCGCCATTGATAATACTGGCTCTGGCTGATCTGATATGCGTTACAGAGTTCCGCAACGGGCTTGCCCTGCAGGCCCTCAATCACAATCCTTGTTTTGGTTTTAGCATCCCATTGGCGTCTTTTCATGGCTGACCTCCTCATGTGTCAGCCACAGTATACTCAGTTCCAGGCACCTCTGTCTTAATGGGGAGCACTATACTAGGGTTAGCTAAGATACCGCATAATCAGGAGACAGTTAGAGCGAAGCCTCGTGACGAGTAAAGAATTGCGCCTGCCCGCATAATCTGATACTCTGCCCTCAACATGCGGGGGCCAAACGCCCCCTGATCCCACTGCTAATGCATCCACAGCAGTGGCTGAATTGTGCTCACCCTCCACGCTCTCCCCCCGACTGCCCCTATAGGCTATGCTCCTGTCGCCTCTGTTGCTGCTTCTGTGGCCTATGTCAACACTAGATACCTGCATGAGGCGTATCAGCGGTATCATCCAAGGGCATGAGCTGCCGATCCCCCATGTCCCCTCTTATGGCAATGCCGGAGAGATTGTGGGTACAATACTAAAAATATTCGGTGTATGCGCGGAGTCTCACAGGATACGAACACGGTGATGTCAGAAAGGTGATGACGATGGGAACACAGCAGAAGTGGATGGGGATGATCGTCATACTAGCGACGCTGCTCTTGGGCAGCGCGGGGCCAGGGTATGCGTGGCGAGGCGGATGGCATGGAGGCCACGGGTGGGGCGGCCCTCGGGTTGGCATCGGCATCGGCATCGGGCCATTCTGGGGACCGTATTGGGGGCCATACTGGGGGTCCTATGCCTACCCCTATGGCTACCCGCCCGTCGTCACCGTGCCATCCACCCAAGTCTATGTGCAACCCTCAGCACCGGCCGCTGCCCAGCCTCCTCCATCAGCCTATTGGTATTACTGTGACAATCCACGGGGGTATTATCCCTACGTGCAGCAATGTCCAGGGGGATGGCGACCGGTGACCCCCACGCCGCCATAAGCCCGAGGCTACAGGTCCCCGCGCCAATCATCCTGCGCGGTTATCCTCCGTCCCGAGATGCGACAGGGGGGTGCGGGTTTGGCAAGGTGGGTATCCCCCCCACCCTTGGGCGTTGATGGTGGGGCAGCCTGAGGAGTTTAGCAGGGTTGTAGAGGTGGGGCGATGGGTGGGACCGACCTCAGCATGTCGGCTTCGTGCCGAGGTTCAGGACGCTAGGCTATGAGGATGTCGCTGGTGAAGCTAATTCGGCGTCGAGTTGCTCGAGGAGCTTCTTGAGCAACACCTCTTCGTGCTTGAGGTTCTGCCGGAACTGCCAAGAGTCTGTATGCGCAATCTCCATCGAGAGATCAGACACATAACTGCTGAGTGCCCTTCGGAGGGCCGCCGCTTCCTCTTGGGTCAAGGTGATCTGGGCCATCGATTGGCTCCCTGTCCATCGCTCACATCAACACTTGAGAAACTCTGACCACCTTTCTGCAACCAAGCGTATGAATAATATAGCGTAGCCCCGCGTCCGGTGCAACGGTGAGCTTATCCCCATCACTGCTTCAGCCGATCAGCTAGCTTGTACCCCTCATTCTAAAGGAAAACGCCGAAATCAAAAAACTGCGCCCTATCCTTGAGTTTTAGGCCCTCGCGCCAAGTTCACTGCAACATACGACATCAAGAAGGAAGCTGGTTCAACGATCGGCATTGGAAAGTGTAGGGGACAGCCATGCATCACGCTCACCTTTCAAGAAATCACAACGGGGGACGATGATTTGCCGCAGGCCAGTCTTAGGTTGGCTGGGGAGTTGTTAGATTCTGTGATTCCTGCAAAGAGCGCCCATTTCATGTTTCCATTCAAGCGTGGCTGCAAATTGATCTTTGACGTGGGTCCTTATCAGGTCACATCTGTGGTAGAGGAAGATCGTCTTTCTGATTTACGCGTGGGCGTCGGCATTTCGATAATAAACTTCTATCCGGGAATCTACAACCGTGAGCGGGGGTGCTAAGGCCGGTTGTACGGGGCTTGCCTGGGTCAGACCTGCCCACTCTAACAGCTAGGTAGGGGGCTGCGACCCAAACAGGAGCAACCCCAGCCATTACTGCGTAGCATCCTTAACCCACCTCCACCGGCTGGACCTCGGCTTCGCTCCGCTTGAAGCTGCACTCCGCCTCGGCCCTTTACAGTTCATAGGCTCAATCATCAGTCTCACCAGTGGCATGGCCCGCTTCCGGTAACACGAATGCACGGCCAGCCTGCTGCCTTTGAGCTTGGCTAAGTCTCTGACCGGCGTGAAGCCGCCTAGCAGCAAGCCATCCACGCTGGTGATGTCATCAGTCCCCGGCTGCCACCTGCACCAGTAGCAGCGCACGGGCTCACCCTCGCGGGTGACGACGCCCGCACTGACAACCAGCTCTTTGACGGGCAGGATGGGGCTAATACCTTTAATGCCTATGTTGGTGTGCCATTTCAGTTGCATTGTTAGCTCCTTTGTTGGTTGTGGGGGATGGGGAGCTGGCAATCCAGTCCCCTTGGAGGCATCGGCTAACCGATCCTTCACAAAGCATGCGCTAACTCATCCTTGACAGAGCGAGGCGGCGAAGCGTCACCGCGAAGCCGCCGAGCAATCTACTCTCTACACGGGACCCCCTCGGGCCGCTCTGTGCTAGCGCAGGGGCGGGGATGCGGACCTACATACACTGCAGGGCCTGAGCTGGGGGCTTCAGGAGATACTGCAGCGCGGCCCGCAGCTTCTTAGGGCTATCTCTCAGCATCCCGAGGGCACAATTGCATTGCCTCCAGAGCAGCCCTCTGGTACGGCCAGTGCGGGTAGCTGTGATCTAGGTGCAGCTCCTGGTCATCAGCCCTACAGATGGCACACTGACCACCTTGCAGGTCATACAGCGCCTGCCGCTCATCGGGGGTGCAGTTGGGGCGCGGGTGCGCCCGCCGCTTAGCCATCCTCGCCACCCCCCAGCGGGGCCAGTCTGCTGAGGCACCAGTCCTCACATAGCTGACAGAGGCTGCGTCTGACCGTGCTAAAGCCCCGATAGAAAAGCTTAGCGGGCTGATCGCGGCAACAAGTAGCGCAGTAGTGGGTTGTCGGTTTCATCATGTGCGTTGGGCTGGCCACTAGACCCGCCCCCTTGCCGCCTGCCTGCGATTAAACCCCTCAGAGTCTCTGGAGGCTCTACACAGCAGAACGGGGGTAGGGAGATCAGAAAATGTGTCCCTCAGACTGCCGTTAGCACGTCTGGCTGGTTCTACGAATCGTTTCAGGGGGGTAGCGGGTATGATCATAGCTGTAACGCTTTCAGACGCCCTCTTTTTGGCAATTCTCTCAGAGTTGGCTCGGCAGGCAACCACCCGGCATTTTGTTGAGCAATGATTCTGCTTAGCATTGCCTGTCAGGGGTTTACCATAAGAACAGAGGCGCTCGGGGGCCACGGCCTCAGAGGCGGCTGCCGTGTCGGCGTCAGTGTCACTATAATCAGCTATAGCCATTCTTTCCCCTCGCTGCTGTCGCCCAGCAAGACGACAAACAACCTCATAGGGGAAGTGGTAGGTTTGAAAGTCGAGCTTGCAGCCACCGGAGAGATGGACCAGGCTGCGGAGCTGGCCATCGACGGCAGAGTCAAGACAGCGGACAAGCAAATAATAGGGATCTTCGGCAGAGATGCCAGACAGGTGGGGGGTGGTGCTCATGGTGGGTAACTCCTTTGTTTAGGCGGGTTTTGGGGTGGGCTGGCGGGCCTGTTACGGCCCCACAGCATTTATATGCCGATGCTAATCAAGCGTAAACGGCTGCAGGGTAACCTCCTCTTTAGGTCGCTGCCCTTTCCATTTCTGGACATATTCAGTTTCAGTAAGCCTTGCCCGGCCCTGGGGCGACTGCCAGGCATGGGCGGCATGCTGGATGAAAGTCTGGAGAGCCTCCTCAGTGGTAGCCCCGGTTAGCTCCATGAAGCTGCGGAGGGCCTTATAAACTGCTTTGTCCAATTGACGACAATGAAAGCCTGTGACTCTGGTCTTACCTGCGGTGGTGATCATGCTGGACTCCTTCATGTATATGGCCCCCCACAGCGGGGTGGCCGTCAGTGGGTTGATTACGTGGATGTAACGGAAATAAACAGTTGCGATGAGGAGCAGGGGAGATGACATATAGTTGTTGCAACACACATCTACTGCATTGCTATATTGCGTCCGCTTCGGTATGCTCCACAATCTGTAGTCGCATCTGGCCAGGGCATGGGAAGCCTTGTCACGGAGGTTAGGGGAGAGGTGTGCATGAATATCTACGTTGGCGGTTTGTCGTATGACGCGACAGAGGCGGACCTGCGCGAGGCCTTTGAAGCGTTTGGGGTTGTCACCTCGGTCAATATCATCAAAGATCAGTTCAGCGGTCAGTCCAGGGGCTTTGGCTTTGTGGAGATGCCTACCGCAGCCGAGGCACAGGCCGCCATTAGTGGCCTCAACGGTCAAGAGTTACGGGGGCGGACGCTCAATGTCAATGAGGCACGTCCCCGCACGGAGAACCGCCCCGGTGGACCGCGAAGAGGCCAAGGCGGGGGCGGGCAAGGCGGTCGGCGACGCTTCTAGGCACCGACTAGCGACTGATCCGCTCCCGGCCAACATAGATATGATTGCCGTCAAGGATGGGGCATATTTGCGTCACGGTGTGTCCGCTGGGCTCTACGATGGCCACGGCAAAAGCATTAATCCAGTTGGCGAGGCCCACGATATACTCAGGATCGAGGCGGCACATGGCCCCGAGTTCCACGCCTTGCAACTGCCCGCCATGCGTGCGGAGGAAGACGCTAGCGGCTCTGTGGACATGGCCATGGATGATGCTACGGTGGTATTGCTGGATATGTTTGAGGGCAGGTTGACCGCTCTGTTGACTGAGATTGTGGCCATGCAGGCAGAGGGCGTCACCCAGCTCAAACGGTTTGCCGTGGGGCTTAAAGAGCCATCCTGCATTGTCAAGGCCCAACAACTTGGGGATGGTCAGACCGGGGAGGCAGGCCAGCTCAGGAGCTTTGGTGGCCAAATAACGGGCCAGGCGGGCGTCACAGTGGTTGCTGCCCAGCCAGACACGGGTAGGCACTGAGGCGAGGCGGGCCATGTGCTGCGTGGCTATATCTATTTCATCTTGCAGTGTGCGGGTGTCGTTGGGGTTTTTGACGTGGCTGCTGATGGTGCGGCCATCGATCCAGTCGCCAGCCAGCACAACACCGACCGGCTTAAGGGCCTTAACAGCAGCAAAAAATACCTCAAGGGCTTCTGGGCTGTGGTGGGGTATCTGGGCATCGCTAGCAATGAGCCAGAGACCGGCTTGCGAGTGTTGCATGGGGGCGGGGGTACTGTGGGGGCGTGCCATCTAGATCACGTACAGTCCTTGTCGCGCATCCCGGCGGTCCAGACCCGGCTGGTCGCTTGGCGCATGCGGCCGCGTTGGACGCAGCTGTTGATCGGCTCGAGGCGCCAGCGCCGCCGAGAGCTCGTCCGATGGCGCGCTTTGTGGGCGCGCCGGCGCCGCCCGTGGAGGGTCCAGTCGGCCAGGTCCCCCACGCAGGCGTCCGCCAAGGGGAATACCACCGCGGTCCACTCGTCCACGGTCAGACGTGTCACATCCCACACCTCGCTGGTCTGGGTGGGGAGATCGCGATCCCGTCACATGGCCTGTGCCTCCTTTCGTGCCAGGCCCAGTATAACCCAAATCGTGATGAACTCTATTGACCTTGCCAATAGGGCCGTGATAGTCAGGCGGACATGGGGCTCAGGGGGGCTGTAGGCGAGGCCCGCTTTAACAGCCCTAAGAGTGGCAAAGAGCGGGTGGTTGATCTCATGCCCGCTGCTGTCGAGGCCATTAAACCCGTGATCCCCACCAGAGAGCCTACAACCATGCTGTGGCCTGATATTGATCCTGTCACGTTTTACTACAAGGCATGGCGTCCGCTGATGACAGCCAGCGGCCTCCCCTACCGCAAGCCCCATGCTCTGCGTCATACTTACGCTAGTCTGCTCCTGGCCAAGGGCGTCAGCGTGGCGTATGTCCAGGCTCAGCTCGGGCATCACAACATCAAAATCACCGTGGACACGTATGGGCACTTCATGCCGAGGGCTCGTATACGGTTTGTGGATCAGCTCGAAGACATCACCCAGGCGTCACCTCCCCCAGTGGATGATGAAGCTAAGGCCCATAAAGCCTATGGGGTAACGACAGCTGGAAATAGTGTAAGGGCTGCTGAAGAAAGGGATATTTCCCCAAAAACGAGATGTTCGGACACTGCAGTTTCATGTGGTTGACTGCTTCCTCGTAGCTCCCCCACACACTCCCCGATTGAAATAGCACATGCACATCGTTGCCCCAGGTCTGGCGCACGATATCGAACAAGCGCAGGCCGTTACCGTAGTTGTAATATTTGCTAGCGATGTAGGATGGATCGATGCGCCGCTCGATCGTTTCATGAATGAACTGCAGCCACTCGGCGTGAGTGTCGGGAAAGTCGATATCGAAAGTATAATGATCGAAAGCGATATGCTCGATCAGCTTCCAGGCCACGTCAAAGGCCCCCAGATGGACGATCTCATACTGCCGACCGACGGATTCCACGATCTGCCGCGCCGCTCCAGGGAAATCTTCTACGAGTAAGATGCTCTCATACCGGTTCTCGCTGCTCAACACAACTCCCCTTTAGAAGGTCTAGGGTGGTTCGATGATATCCACCCATACACGATGACCCACCTGGCATGCTGGGCTTTCTGGCGGTCGGCGAATCAGGCCATTGGCCAGCGTTTGCGGAGGCAGGTCTGGAGCTTTTTGCACACCCAAGGGGACGGCGATCAATCCCTCCGGACGGGCCTCAACCCACACGGGCTGGAAGTGAGTTCGTCCTTCCGTCGATGGTAGAGACCCTACGAGCATCGCCTCCAAACGCATGGGCTCAAGGCGTCGCCGTCCTGCCAATTTCCAGATCGCCGGGCGCACGCACACTTCAAATGCCACGAATGAGGTCATGGGCGATCCAGGCAACCCACACAGCGCAGTCCTACCAAAGCGGCCGAAAATCATCGACCTCGCATAGTTGGCCGTGATGCCGCGAAAAATCATGTGCCCGCGCGCGCCGCTGAGGAGATCATCAACAAGATCAAAGTCGCCCCGCTGTGAGCCGCCCAGCGTCAGCAGCAGATCGACATCTCCCGCCCGCCGTAGCGCGCCCTCGATCATGTCGAGCTGATCACTGGCGATCCCGAGGTTGAGGGCCAGCCCGCCATATTTGGTCACCGCCGCTGTGATGGCATAGAGATTACTGACGTAAATTTGTCCCGGGGCCAGCGACAGGTGAGGCGGAACGAGCTCGTCGCCGAGGGCGAGGATCCCCACACGCGGGCGCCGGTAGACGCTGACATGGGTTTTCCCGAGCGAGGCGGTGACGCCAATGCCCGACGCTGTCATCACCTCGCCCGCCCGCAGCAGCGTCGCGCCTTCGGGGATATCACGGCCGGGGGAAATGATGTGGTCGTTGGCAGGTACGGGGCGCAAGATACGGACGGAGTCAGCGTCAAACTCCGTGTCCTCGCGTTTGACCACCGCGTCGGCGCCGTGGGGAATCGGCGCGCCGGTCATAATCCGCACGGCGGTTCCAGGTGAAAGCGTCCAGGATGCCTGATGCCCCGCTCCCAATGTGCCCAGGATGTTCAGCGTGATGGGGCGGTCGGAGGTGGCCTCCAACGTATCTATTGACCGCAAAGCGAAGCCATCCATGGCCGACTGCGGGAACCGGGGGGCAGGAGCGTCGGCGACGAGATCAGCGGCCAGCACGCGGCCCAACGTCTCGGCAAATGGAATGATTTCCGTCGGCAGTGGCTGCAGCGCGTCGAGAATAATCTGCGTAGCTTCGTTGACGGTGAGCATAAGTATAGACGATCCAACCGGCATTGGCCGGAACGACAGGCATCATAGTGGCGCCGGGCTCAAGTCGCGGTGTTTGCCTCCTCCGGTGTCAAGAAGCGACCGCCGGTGATCTCGCGATGTACAATATGCCCGCCGGGGGCGATGTCGATACGGACCTGGAGGCTCACGCGACATTGCGCTCCCACGACCTCGCGCTGCAGTCGCCAGGCCACACCCAACTCGTCGAAGATTTGCTGGCAATCGGTGGCTCGATTAATATGCAAATGAAATCGCTCGTCGCATTGCCCACATGCAATATCCAGGAAGAAACGGTCCCCCACTCTCGGCGTTTGTGATGTGGGAACATCGCCGAACAGGCGTCGAAGGAATCCACGCATGATGACCTCCAGAGAGCCTGCGACCTGGGCGAAAACATTGAGGAGGTATTCTCGCCGGGCCATTCTACGTGCCGGTATGCGATTGTCAAGCCCTATGCCTGCATAGATTGTCTCTGCGAAGGTTTGACGGGCCTCTTGAGCCAATTAGCCTTCGGCTGGCCGCGGTGGCATGCGTACTGCTCGGTCTCCCCTTTCGATTGGTGATCGGCTATAATATGATGACGATTTCTCATCGCTTGTCGGTAGCGGATACGTCACCAACCGCGCCGAACCATTGGAAGAGAGTGGCGCGGTCAGTGCTCATTGCACGCTGGAATTCACGGTACAGAGGGGGTTGACGATGGCATCGCAGCGCAGGGCTTCGATCTCCAGGCGCGAGTTACTGAAGACTGTCAGTGTGGGGTCGCTGGCGTTGGCAGGATTCGCCCCGCTGAGCCACCCCTCGCGTGCCAGCGCCCAGCCGAAAACGTTGAAGATCCTGCAGTGGAGCCACTTCGTGCCACGGTATGACGAGTGGTTCGACAAGAAATTCACCAAGGAATGGGGGGAGAAACATAACACCCAGGTGGTCGTTGATCACATTTCGGCTGGCGAGATCCGTGCCCGCGCAGCGGCTGAGGTAGCGGCGCAAAAAGGCCACGACCTGTTTATGTTTCTCGACCCTCCAGCGGTATACGAAACGCAGGTGATCGAGCACAACGAGATCATCCAGGAGATCGAACGCAAGCACGGCAAAATGGTCGACCTAGCGCAAAAGAGCATCTATAACCCGAAGACGAAGAAATATTTTGGCGCCTCCGACTGTTGGGTTCCCGACCCGGGGAATTATCGTAAGGACCTCTGGGACGCGGTTGGCATGTTTCCTGATACTTGGGATGACGTGCGGATCGGTGGGGCGAAGATCAAACAGCAAGTCGGCAACCCCGTGGGCATCGGCCTGTCGCAAGAGCTTGATACGAGTATGGCCATGCGCGCCATCATGTACTCTTTCGGGTCTCACGAGCAGAACGAAGAAGGGCAACTGACGATCAACTCGAAGGAGACGTTGGAGGCGGTCAAATTCGCGCGCGCGCTGTATCAGGAGGCGATGACGCCCGAGGTGTTTACTTGGGATGTGTCGTCGAACAACCGCTTTATGCTGGCGGGCAAGGGCTCCTTTGCGATGAACGCCATTTCCATCACGCGCAGCGCCGAAAAGGACGTGCCTGAGATGTCCAAAAAGATCCAGCTCTCCAAGACTCCGGCTGGCCCAGTGCGTCGCATGGGCTTAGAGCACGTCATGAGTGTGTATGTGATCTGGAAATTCGCGGACAACAAAGAGGGCGCCAAACAATTTCTCCTCGACCTCATCGACCACTACCGCACGGCTTTCCTGGAGAGCGAATTTTATAATTTCCCCACCTATCCGCAGACGGTGCCAGACCTCCAGGAATTGATCGCCAAAGATGCGAAGGGCGATCCGCCGGACAAGTACAAGATCCTCGGTGACTTCATTAACAACGCCACAAATGTTGGCTATCCAGGCTATTCCACCGCTGCCATCGACGAGGTCTTCAGCACCTTCGTGATCCCGACCATGTTCGCCAAGGCCGCCCGGGATGACATGAGCCCCGAGGACGCCATCAAGGCCGCCGAGCGAGAGATGAAGCGCATCTTCGCCAAGTGGGATAAAGCGTAACCCTTAGGTCTCTTCTCCTTGTGAGAGAGGCGAGTCTGCGTGCGGCGGCCGGCCGACACGCCAACGAAGCGTGACCATCAGGTCCCCTCGCCCTCTGGGAGAGGGCGAGGGTGAGGGAATGGCGTGAACAAACAGCCACGGAAAGGCATGGCCAATATTCTCGATCGAGCCGAATGGCTGGGGCCGATCATGTTGGCGCCAGCCATCCTCTACATCCTGGCGCTCATCGCCTTTCCGTTCGGTTTAGCACTGCTGTATAGTGTCAGCGATGTCACGACTGGTCGCCAAACCTTAGCCTTTGTCGGATTGGAAAACTTCAGAGGCATTCTGGAGAATCCAGCTTTCCGCAAAGCGCTCAAGAACACCTTTATCTTTACCTTCACTTCCCAGATCCTGGTTATGGTGCTCGCCCAAATCATGGCCCTTGCCCTGCAGCAACGCTTCGCGGGGAGACCGGTGGTGCGTTTCCTGCTGCTGTTGCCCTGGGTCGCGCCCATCGCCCTCGGCACCATCGGCTGGAAGTGGATGTATGACTCGCTCTACAGCGTCATTAACTGGACGCTGCAAGCCCTGCACATTCTTGGCCCGAATACCTGGCCCTACTGGTTGGGGGAACCCGACTTGGCGATGATCGCCGTGATTCTCGTACATGTCTGGCGCATGTTCCCCTTTGCCACGGTCATTCTATTGGCAGGGTTGACCTCGCTGCCGCAGGAGGTACTGGAGGCGGCGTCGGTCGATGGCGCAGGGTTCTGGCGTCGCCTGTTCCAAATCGTCCTGCCGATGCTGCGCCCGATCATGACCGTCGCCGTGCTCTTCGGGGTCGTGTTTACCTTCGCCGATATGACGGTGATTTATGTGCTGACGCGCGGCGGTCCGTACGATTCCACCCACGTCCTGGGCAGCCTGGCGTTCTTCGTGGGGATTATCGGCGGGGATTTGGGGGAGGGCGCGGCGATTTCCATCTTCTTGTTCCCGCTGTTACTGGTGGTGGCCATCGTGATGCTGCGCATCGCCCGCCGCTCCGAAGTCGATTGAAATGCTGGCGCCGACACCGGGCAAACAACTCAAGCGCTTTGGTGTGCGAAGCACGCTTTTTGCTGTGGTGACATTCTTTACGGTATTTGCTGCCTTCCCCTTTTACTGGATGCTCATCACCACGTTCAAACGCACAAGCGACCTGTACAATCTGCAGAATAACCCGTTTATTTTTAATGAACCTCCGACCTGGGAACACCTTCACCTGCTCTTTTTTGGAACGCTGTTCCCCCGCTGGTTCCTGAATACCCTTTTCGTCGGGGCCATCGTGGTTGCCATCACCCTCTTTGTGGCGGTGCCGGCGGCATACAGCCTGGCGCGTCTGGTGGGGCAGTGGGGGGAGTCGCTGGGGATTGGGATTTTCTTGACCTATCTAGTGCCCCCGACGTTGCTGTTCATTCCGCTGTCGCGCGTCATCGCCACCTTGGGTTTGCAAGATTCTCTCTGGTCGCTCGTGGTGGTTTATCCTAGTTTCACGATCCCTTTTTGCACCTGGCTGCTGATGGGCTTTTTCAAATCCATTCCGCGCGATATCGAAGAAGCGGCGCGCGTGGATGGCTGTAGCCGTCTGGGGGCCATTGTCAGGGTGGTACTGCCGCTGTCGCTGGCGGGTATTCTCACCGTCATCATCTTCACCTTCACGCTGGTGATGCAGGAATTCGTCTATGGCCTGACCTTCATCACCTCGGCCTCCCAGAAAACCATCAGTGTCGGGGTGCCGACCGATCTGGTCCGCGGCGACGTCTACTATTGGGGGCCGCTCATGGCCGGCTGCCTGATCGCCAGCGTGCCGGTGGCCATCCTTTATAACTTTTTCCTGGATCGTTTTATCGCAGGCTTTACGATGGGGGCGATCAGGTGAGGGAGGGTGGAAGACTTTTATCCAAAGAACTCCATCACTCGGCAGTGAAAACCAGGCACTACATCTTCGCCGCTCAGTTCGTCATGCCCCTGGAGCAGTTGAACTTCACTGTTGGCCCGGTAGACCATGACCGTCTTGGTCCGGGGATGAAACACCCACACCAGCCGGGTACCTGCTCGTAAGTATTCTTGCACCTTCGTCAACACATCATCGAAGCGATCACTGGGAGAAATGACTTCCACAGCTAAATCTGGGGCAAATGACCAGTACCCTTCAGGGACACCCTGGGTGGCAACACGATCTCGTGTGATAAAGGAAACGTCAGGCGCACGGACGGTGTCGGGATTCTCGGTTAGTCGGAAACCTGTCTCAGCAGCGCACACCTCTCCTAAATCATGAGCCTCGACGAAGGACCGCAGTCGATGATCCAAGCGACTGGCGATAATCCCATGTTGTCCTCCTGTTGCGGCCATGCAGACCAATACTCCCCTCACCAGTTCATAGCGCTTGCCGTCATCAGGCAGCAGGTAAAATTCCTGTGCAGTGAAGTGTTGCTTACGAACTGGAGTTCCCATCGCCTCACTTCCCAGGCCTGATAGTCATTTCGGGAATCCCGGTGCAGCCATGATGTGCTCGATCTGGCGCAAATGGTGTCCCTCATGCAAGCCGATAAAACGTACCCAATGCGCCATGCCCATATCCCCGAAGCGGTGGTGTGTCCAGCGGAGCTCGGAGGGATCATCACCGGTATACTTTGCCAGTGTTTGTGTTGTACGTTCGCGTGTGGCTGCCAGCTCTGTCAAGAGGTCGCCAAACGAGCGCCCGTGGGCTGGAATCCCGAACTCCGGGGCTTGCTGAGGTCGATCTGCGCCGTACGTCATAGCCTCGATGCGCATTGCATCACTGGCGCCAATGACCCGCTGATTCTCTTTGATCAACTTATTGAAGAGCTTACTGATGCTCACTTCGATGCGGATTAGATGATGGAGCACCTCGCCCACGGACCAGGTCTCGGGAGTCAATTGGTAATCGATCTGGGACTGGGTGAGCCCCTGGACGCGATCGAGGATGCGCTGCCGGTCGACATCGGTGAGGACCATGGCCTTTTGCAACTCAGGGTGGAGGGTCATGGAGGTCAAACCCACTCGAAATGGCTAAAGAAGAAGGCGATCTCAACGGAGGCAGTGGCCGCTGCATCTGAACCATGGATGGCGTTGCGCTCGATGTTTTCTCCGTAGTCGCGGCGAATCGTGCCAGGCGCGGCCTGCTGCGGATTGGTGGCACCCATCAGGTCGCGTAAGCTCTGGATAGCGTTATCGCGTTCCAGGAGCATCGGCACCACCGGCCCAGACGACATATACGTCGTCAGACTTTCATAGAAGGGGCGCTCGGCATGCACCTGATAAAACGCCTGGGCCGTCTGTTTGCTCAGCTGTACCATTCTTAGGGCACGCACGCGGAAGCCCTGCTCTTCAACGCGTGCCAGAATCTTCCCGATCAGGCCTCGACTCACCGCATCGGGTTTAATAATCGCCAGTGTTTGTTCGATCACCGCTCTCCGCCTTTCGCTGCAAGTATCTGTATCGTTGCTGCCACCTCATGCCCGATGTCCGCTGGACTACGGCAGACACGAATGCCAGCCGCCTCCATGGCTGCCATCTTCCCGGCAGCCGTGCCCTGACCACCCGAGATAATCGCCCCCGCATGCCCCATACGCCGACCCGGAGGCGCCGTTTGGCCCGCGATGTATCCGACCACTGGTTTCTGGATGTGTGCCTTAATATAGGCTGCCGCCCGCTCCTCGGCGTTGCCACCGATCTCGCCGATCATGGCGATGACGTGCGTGTTGGGGTCATCTTGAAACAGTTGCAAACAATCGATGAACTGCATGCCGATGATCGGATCGCCGCCGATCCCCACACAGGTGGATTGCCCGATCCCCAACTGCGTCAACTGCCATACGAGCTCATATGTCAGGGTGCCGCTGCGCGAAATCACCCCCACATGACCCGGTTTATGGATATGCCCGGGCATAATGCCGATCTTGCATGTTCCCGGGGAGATGACACCTGGGCAATTGGGGCCGATGAGCCGCGTCGGCTTGTTTTGTAAGTATTGTTTGACGATGAGCATGTCGGTGACGGGAATCCCCTCGGTGATACACGCGATCAAGGAGAGACCGGCGTCGATCGCCTCCAGAATGGCATCGGTGGCGAAACGGGCCGGCACATAGATCACCGACGTATTGGCGTCGGTCGCCCGTACTGCTTGTTCGACCGTATTGAACACCGGCACGCCCAGATGTGTGTTGCCACCTTGCCCCGGCACCACCCCTGCTACCACCTGAGTACCATAGGCGATCGCCTGTTCGGTGTGAAACGTGCCCTCGCGGCCGGTGATGCCCTGCACGAGCAGCCGCGTCTGGGCATCGACGAGAATACTCATGCCGCACGCCCTCCGTCGCTGCGTAGCGCCGCCACCACCTTCTCGGCTGCATCCCGCATGCTATCAGCCACGATAAAATTCATCCCGGATTGCTGCAGCAGCTCACGCCCCCGCTCGACATTCGTGCCCTCCATGCGGACGACCACGGGGAGCTCCACCTGCACGTTTTTCACGGCTTGGACGACCCCCTGGGCAAAGACATCACAGCGCAAGATGCCGCCGAAGACGTTGATCAACACCGCTCGTACGTGAGGGTCCATGAGCAGGATGCGGAAGGCGTTTTCAACCGTTTCGGCGCTGGCGCCACCGCCAACGTCCAGAAAATTCGCGGGTTCCGCGCCTGCCAGTTTGACGATATCCATGGTCGCCATCGCCAGGCCAGCACCGTTGACGATGCAGCTGACATTGCCATCGAGTTTGATGTAGTTGAGGCGATACTTGGAGGCCTCGACCTCCAACGGGTTCTCCTCGCCGACATCCCGTAGAGCCTGTAACTCGGGATGTCGGAAGAGGCCGTTATCGTCGAGATCGAGCTTGGCATCGAGCGCCAGCAGTTGGCCCTGGCGTGTGACGATCATGGGATTGATCTCGGCCAGCGAACAGTCCTTGTCCAGGAAGGCGCGATACAGGCCCTGCATCAGGGCAATGGCTTGCGGCAGTGGCTCTGGCGCGATATGCAGGGCATACGCCAAGCGTCTGGCTTGAAAGGAGCGCAGGCCGAGCAGTGGATCGATCCATTCCTTGAGGATTTTTTCGGGCGTACTCGCCGCGACCTCTTCGATGGCCACACCTCCCGCTTCGCTGGCGATCATGACGGCGCAATTCTTGTCGCGATCCACCGTCACACCCACATACAGCTCACGCGCGATATCCAGGGCTTCCTCAACCAGCACCTGACGTACGAGACGCCCCTCGGGGCCGGTCTGTGGCGTCACCAGCGTCATGCCGAGAATCTGCGTCCCGACCTCTGCCGCCTGCGAGGGGGTATCAGCGAGCTTGACGCCACCCCCCTTACCGCGGCCACCAGCATGAATCTGCGCCTTGACGACCACACGGCCACCCACGTGTTGGGCGATCGCGGCCACCTCCGCTGGGGTATGGGCAACCTCCCCTTTCGGCACCGGAATGCCGTATTCAGCCAGGATCGCCTTGGCCTGATACTCATGAATTTTCATGGAGGCCCCTAAAAAGACGGTTGTGAGTCATGAGTGATGAGGACTGAGCTTTGATGCATGATTCAATTCGTATGACTCGGTCCCGGCTTATGAATGGCGCGACGCCAGCATTACAGTTTCAACAATTGAATCGTATCCGCGACCTCCTTCGCCGAGGCTTGGAGAGCGGCGCGCTCGTCCGCCGTCAGCTCGATCTCGATAATCTGTTCGACGCCCCCCGCCCCAAGTTTGACGGGCACGCCGAAATAAATGTCTCGCAAGCCATACTCGCCTTCCAGATAGGCCGTGCACGGCAGCACACGTTTCTTATCCTTGACGATCGCTTCGACCATTTGCACCACCGCGGCGCCGGGAGC